>CAYZRR010000033.1:0-23404 GCA_964480925.1 uncultured Thermodesulfobacteriota bacterium | reverse complement strand
ATGATAAGGCTTCTTTCACCTATTTTTGCCGTCGACCTTCAATAGGGGTAAAAAGGATAGGGGGTCGACGGCAGATTTTTTGGCTTAAATCCTTAATTTTAGAAGTATTAAGTTGTCAAAGAGCAACTACCCCCCCTGGGGTCGACGGCAGATTAATATAAAACGGCATTTTTGTCAAGAGGAAAGGGGCTTTCTTTTTGTCGGAAAGAAATGGAAAATATCCATATGAACCCGATAAGGGTTGTTTCTTACGGGCGGTCTTTGATAGAGGAGTTAGCCAAGGAGCTTGTAGAAAAACACTGGGATCCAAAGGATCCTTTATCTTTTGCAAATCTCACGGTCATTTTTCCACATAGAAGACCTAAAATATATTTGAGACATCACCTTAAAGAACTTATAAAAAAACCTTTTATTTTACCTCGCATTTATTCGATTGAAGAGTTTATAACCGAACTCGCCTTGAAAATCGAGGACCCGCCTCAAAAAGTGCTCTCGATTCCTGATAGGGTGTGGCTTTTATTTCATTCGCTTAAGGAAACAAAGGCTTTTAAGACAGTTCAAGAAGGATTTGAATCGTTCTTTCCATGGGGAGTGAGGCTTGTTGGGCTTTTTGAAGAGTTTTATAAAGAGATGATCAAACCCGCCTCGATCCAATACCCCTTAGGAGTTCACCCTAAGGTCCAGGAATTTTTAGAAGACCTTTCTGAGATTTTCGCCTGTTACGAAAAAGCCCTTAAGAGCAATGGATTTACTACTCCGGGAAGAAGACTTAACCATCTGGCTCAAAAAGCAAAGGAAATACCCATTTATGGGAAAAACATTTTCATTGTGGGCTTTTATGCTTTAACCGAAGCCGAAAACTTACTTTTTCGGTCACTTTGGGAAAATGGAGCACAAATCTTTTGGCAGGCCGAAGAGCCTCTTCCACCCCTTTTTCAACGATGGCAAAACAGTTGGAAGGCTCAGCTTGAATTTGTAAAAGCCGAAAAAGATTCAAGGCCCCTTCTTCACTTCATTTCGGCCTATGACCTTCATTCACAACTTTCCAAGGTAAGGGAAGTCCTCGAAAAAGAAAAGGACGAAAAAGAGACAGCTATAGTGTTACCAGACCCTTCGGCCTTAATGCCCTTGCTTTATGAACTACCGGAGGACCAAGAGGTAAATATCACCTTAGGCTATCCCCTCGAAAGAACGGCAATATGGGGATTGATGGATCAGCTTATTAAATTGCAAGAAAACTTTGACCCCCAGAGGGGTTATTATTATCAAGATTATCTATCGGTTATAAGACACCCTTTCCTTAAACGTTTGAGATTAAACTCCGATAAAACAGGTCAAGCAGTATTACACCTTTTGGAAAGCAAAATAAGAGAAAAGGGAAAGCCTTATCTAACTCTTGAAGCGATAGAAGAACTTGTAGAAAGTTTCGAAGAAGAGGAACTTTTCCCGTGGGAAATTAAAACAGAGGAAGCCAAAAGGTTTATTTCCGAGATTCACCAAACGGTGATCTCCCCTTGGAAAGAAATGAGGAGTTTAAAGGATTTATGTGAGGGGATTGAAAAAATCCTAAAGTTCTTTGAAGAAAGACAAATTCCACCAAAGGGATATTCGCTCGAAGAGGAGTTCATTTATACCTTCAGAGAGGAGTTACTCCTTACCTTAAAAGATTCGCTTTTCTTTGAAGAGGAAATCAACCAAAAACTCCTGTTTGAACTTTTTAGAAAACTTGTCTCCTTTATAAGAACGCCCTTTGAAGGGGAACCCCTTGTAAAACTTCAAGTATTAGGGCTTCTTGAAACAAGGCTTTTGAAATTTGACCGAGTCTTTGTGATAGACGTAAACGAAGGGATACTCCCCCCTTCGGAAGATGTGGACCCTCTCTTGCCTCCTTCTTTAAGACCAGTACTCGGACTGCCCGAAAGGGAAAGGGAAGAGGAAATAGTTTGGTATCACTTCCAAAGGTTAATACGCTCAGCTAAAGAAGTTTACCTTCTTTGGCAAAGTAACGTGCTTTCTCAAAGTAGGGGTGAATCTAAGATGGAAAGAAGCCGTTTTGTGGAAAGGCTTCTTTGGGAAGAGGAAAAAAGAAAAGGAAGGCTTTTAGAAGATGAAATAGAAAAAATAAGTTTAAATCTTTGCCCTGCTTTCTTCTCTAGCAAAAAAGAAATCCCCAAAAAGAATAAAGAAAAGTTAAAACTCAAACTCTTCTCCATTTCTCAAAAAAGAGGACTCTCAGCTTCCTTGTTTGAAACTTATATGGAATGCCCTATTGAATTTTACTACCGGTATATACTCGAGCTAAAACCACCAGAAAAAGCCATAGAAGAAATGGAAGGAGACGTATTAGGAGAAGTAATCCACCAAACTCTCGAACAGTACTTTAGACCTTATGTAGGAACAATTTATAACCCTTCAACACATAACGATCCTGAAAGGATGTTTAAGTTATTCCTTTCAAATCTCAATAAAAGCCCCCTTCAATACTTGGCCGAAGAAAAAAAGATCTTCATCGAAGAAACAGTAAAATACCGCCTTGAAAGTTATTTGGATAGCATAAAGGAACCTACAAACATCGTTGCTCTTGAAAAAGAATTTAGTTTAAAGGTAAAATTGCTTGGTACCGAATGGAACTTGTTTGGAAGGATTGACAGGATAGATCTTAATGAGACCGAAAATAAAAAATACTACCTAATTATGGACTACAAAACAGGAACCACAGTCGAAGAAGAGAAAATTATTTCAAATTTCCGTCCTCCTGAAAATTTAGATTACGAATCACTTAAAAAACTCAAAAAAGAATTGAAAGGTATACAACTTCAATATTACATTTTTCTCTTCACTGAAGGCGGAAGAAAAAATGTTAAAATGGTGGATGCAACTTATGTAAAATTAGGAGAAAAAAAAGACGGGAAAAAAATGCAGTTTTTAATTAAAGAAATCAATCCTAGCCTTTGGAAACACGTGGATGAACGCGTTTCTTATTTTCAAGAAAAATTCCCGCAGCTTTTGGAGTACCTTTTGAGGCATATTGTTGAGTCTCCCTCTTATTACAGCTCGACTGATTCTGGGCGTTGTTCTTTTTGTGAATATGAGCCCTATTGCCTATTTTCTCATTGAAAATAAAATATAAACCATGCAGTACCCTGCTTTATTGCTCAACGCTACCTATGAACCGTTGAGGGTTATTTCATGGAAAAAGGCTATTATACTGGTCATTCTGGGAAAGGTCGAGGTTTTGAAAGAATACGAACGGGAAATAAGGGGGGTTTCTATAAGGCTTAAACTTCCCTCGGTGATAAGACTTTTAAAGTATGTAAGAGGCAATCACCATTGGATAACCTTCTCGAGGCAAAATGTCTATTTCAGAGATGGTTTCAGGTGCCAGTACTGTGGAAGGGAATTCCCTCCGGAAGAGCTAACCTGTGATCATGTAATTCCAAGGTCCAAAGGGGGAATAACCGATTGGAATAATGTGGTAACCTGCTGTAGGAGTTGTAACACCAAAAAGGGAGACCGAACACCTGAAGAGGCAGGCATGAAGCTTCTGAGAGAACCAAAAAGACCCGTGTGGTTACCCTTTGTACATATGAGTTTAAAAATGGAAAAATTGCCAAGTGCTTGGGCTGAATACCTATTTGTGGATCATTTTAAAGAAAGTACAAGCCGTATATAAAGCTCCTGACTCAAATCGTCACATAACTCCGAAAGGATTTTTCTCCTTTTTTCTTGATCCAAAATCGGACTATTACCAAGGTTAAGCAATGTGTCTCTTTTTAACTCAGTTTCCCATAAAGGATTTTCGTCTTTTACCAAAGTGAACCACACCTTAAGAAAAACTCTAACTTGTCGAGAAAGCCGATTGGGATCATAGGCAATAGTCTCTATCTTTTCCTCTTTTATCTTTCCCTCAAGCCTTAAAGTGGCTCCTTCTTTTATGTTAACACCCTTTGATTGGAAATAACGCCTTACGGATTCCTTTAAGGTACTTTCAAGTCCTGGTTCCTCTTGAACTCCTTCAATCGGTCCAAGTGAAAGCTCATTGAAAGGAGGCTTTGAAAGTCCAACCCAGTTGTAAGTGCAGCAAAAAAGAAAGCTAAACAGAAGGAATAGGATTAACTTTCGCATACGATGTTAACAAGCCTTTTTGGAACATAAACTATCTTCTTTACTTTTTTACCCTCCAAGTGGCGTTTGGCTCCGGGACTATTTAAGGCGAGTTCCTTTATCTGGTCTTCTTCGGCATCTTCAGGAACAAGAATTCTGTCACGCACTTTACCATCAACCTGCACCACTATGGTGATTTTTTCACTTCTTATGGCCTCCTCGTCATAATGGGGCCAATTCTCCTTTAAAATAGGAGGCTCCTTACCAAGTACTTCTAACCAAAGCTCCTCGGTTATATGAGGAGCAAAGGGGTGAAGCAAAAGACACATCTTCTCAAGGGCCTTTCGCCAAAGGGATGGCCTTATAGGCTCGGCCAAAACTTCATAGAGATAATTGACCCATTCCATTAAGTAGGCAATGGCTGTATTGAAGTGGAATCTTTCGATGTCTTCACTCACCTTTTTTATAGCAAGATGGATCCTTCGATTGAACTCACGTTCTTGAGGATTCCACTCACCTTCTTTATCTTCTTCTTTTAGTTTTGGCAAAACTTCATAAAAAAGCCTCCAAAGTCTGTTCAAAAACCGAAAACACCCCTCAATGCCCTCGTCTTTCCAATCAAGATCCCTTTCCGGAGGAGCGGCAAAGAGGATAAAAAGCCGAGTCGTATCGGCTCCGTATTTGGAGATCATATCATCGGGGTCCACGATATTGCCCTTGGATTTGGACATCTTGGCACCATCTTTAATGACCATGCCTTGAGTAAGAAGGTTTTTAAAGGGTTCACTCAACTTCACATAACCTAAGTCCCTTAAAACCCTCGTGAAAAACCGAGAGTAAAGCAAATGTAAAACCGCATGCTCAACCCCTCCGATGTACTGATCGACTGGAAGCCAATACTCCACCTCCTCGTCAAAGGGGGCTTCTTCGTTTTTATAAGAACAATACCTCAAAAAGTACCAAGAGGACTCCACAAAGGTATCCATCGTGTCGGTCTCACGCCTTGCCTCGCCTCCACATTTGGGACACTTGGTCTTCACAAAGGATTCAAGCTGCGCTAAAGGAGAAGCACCTTTACCAGTTATCTGAACCTCAAGGGGCAACACCACCGGCAGTTCCTCCCGAGGCACAGGAAGGGTCCCACATTTATCACAATAAACAATGGGTATAGGAGCCCCCCAATACCTTTGCCTCGATATCCCCCAATCCCTCAAACGGTAATTAAAGGTCCTCCTCCCGAGGCCCTTCTCTTCCACCAGATCCATTATCCTTTTCATGGCCTCTCGGTTGGAAAGCCCATCGAAAGGACCAGAATTAACCATTATGCCATCTTCCACATAAGCTTCTTTCATCTCCGAAGGATCAAGCATCCGATCCGGAGGCGTTATGACCACCTTTATGGGAAGGCCATACTTTTTGGCAAACTCAAAATCCCTCTGATCATGAGCAGGTACCGCCATTATGGCACCTGTTCCATACTCCATGAGGACGAAGTTAGCACTCCAAACGGGAACCAAATCCCCGTTAAGGGGATTCCTACAGTAAACACCAAGAAATACCCCCTCTTTTTCAAAAACATCTGAAGACCTTAGAAGGAGGCTCTGTTTTTTGGCTCTTTTTACAAACTCCTTCACCTCTTTCTCATAAGGAGTCCCTTCCACGAGTTTTTCAACAAGCGGATGTTCAGGAGCAAGGACCATGAAGGTTACTCCGTAAATGGTATCGGGCCTAGTGGTGAAAATCCTTATAGAACCCTCCCTCCCTTCAAACGGAAATTCCACTTCAAGCCCTTCGCTTTTACCGATCCAGTTCCTCTGCATAGTGATGACCTTCTCGGGCCATCCTGAGGAGAGCTCCTTTAAACCTTCCAAAAGCTCGTCGGCATAGGCGGTTATCTTCAAAAACCATCCTTCAATCTCGCGCTTTTCAACCTCGGAATTACACCTCCAACACCTTCCATCAATAACCTGTTCGTTGGCCAAAACGGTCTCACAATCTGGACACCAATTCACCTCTTGAAGGCTCCGGTAAGCAAGCCCTTTTTCGTACATTTGAATGAAGAAAAGCTGTTCCCATTTGTAATAATGTGGATCACAAGTGGCTATCTCTCGCCTCCAATCATAGCTGAACCCCATTCTTTTGAGCTGCTTCTTCATGTAAGAGATGTTCTCCTCGGTCCACTTGGCGGGATGAACCCCATGTTCGATGGCGGCATTTTCAGCAGGAAGCCCAAAAGCATCCCAGCCCATGGGATGAAGCACATTGAAGCCTTTCATCCTCTTGTAACGCGCTAAAACATCCCCGATGGAATAATTCCTTATATGACCCATATGAAGTCGACCTGAAGGATAAGGAAACATCTCCAAGAGATAGTACTTGGGCTTTGAGGGATCGGGATCGACCTCAAAAAGTTTGGTCTCCTCCCAGAACTTTTGCCACTTAAGTTCTATCTTTTCAGGTTCATACGGCCTCATAGCCCCAAAAGCCTCCTTATCCTCATCCTTAGAGCATTAAGCCTTATAAAGCCAGTGGCATCTTTTTGATCAAAGACCTCCTCCCGCTCAAAGGTGGCAAAATCGGGATGATAAAGGCTTCGAGAGGATTTTCTCCCCACAACTATGCAGTTACCCTTATAAAGTTTAAGCCTAACTGTACCACTTACGCCTTTTTGGGTCGCATCTACAAACTGCCAAAGAAGATCCATTTCGGGATAAAACCAATAGCCGTAATAGATGAGCTCCGATATCTTGGGGATCAGACTGTCCCTAAGCCGCATAACCTCTCGGTCCATAGTTATGGATTCTATTGCCCGATGGGCTATATGAAGGATGGTACCCCCTGGAGTTTCATAAACCCCTCGAGATTTCATCCCCACATAGCGGTTCTCAACGATATCCACCCGCCCTATTCCGTTTTCTCCTCCGAGTTTATTCAAATACTCAAGAAGCTCAAAAGGACTCATATTTTTACCATCAACAGCCACTGGAACCCCATCTTCAAACTCTATCTCCACATATGTAGGTCTATCAGGCGCCTTTTCAGGGGAAACGGTAAGGGTAAAGATATCCTCAGGTGGCTCAACCCATGGATCCTCAAGGATACCTGCCTCGTAGCTTATGTGAAGCAAATTGCGATCACAACTATAAGGTTTATCCTCACTTACTGGAATCGGTATTCCTTTTTGTTTAGCATATCCCATAAGGTCACTTCTTGATTTAAACTCCCATTCCCTCCAAGGGGCTATTACCTTTATGTTCGGATCAAAGGCATAATAGGTGAGCTCAAACCTAACCTGATCATTCCCCTTTCCAGTGGCCCCATGGGAGACCGCATCAGCTCCTTCCCTTTTGGCCACCTCCATTTGTCCTTTGGCAATTAAGGGTCTAGCTATAGCCGTACCAAGAAGGTAACCCCCTTCATAAATGGCCCCAGCTTTTAAGGCTCGAAACACGAAATCCCTTACAAACTCCTCCCGCCGGTCATCGATTATGACCTTCGAAGCTCCGCATCGAATGGCCTTCTCCCTTATCTCTTCCAGATCCTCCTTCTGACCTATATCGGCACAATAAGCTATGACCTCACAATTATATTTCTCCTTAAGCCACACCAATATAACTGACGTATCAAGGCCTCCTGAATAAGCTAAAACGACCTTCTTTATCTCCATTTTCCTTACCTCATAAGGAATTCGAGAATTGCCTTTGCCACATGAAGCCTGTTTTCGGCCTGATCGAAAACCACCGACCAAGGCCCATCCATAACCTCATCGGTGATCTCCTCCCCTCTATGAGCCGGAAGGCAATGCATAACTAAAACTCCTGGAGAAGCAACTTCGATGAGCTCCCTGTTTACCTGATAGGGCCTAAAAACTTGGAGTCGGCTTTCCCTTTCTGATTCTTGACCCATAGAGGTCCAAACATCCGTGTAAATGACCTCGGCTCCCTTTGCCGCTTCCTTTGGGTCATGAAGAACCTCAACCCTTGCCCCTTCCCTCAATGATTTTTCCAAAATACCTTTATCAGGCTCATAGCCCTCGGGACACCCTATTTTGAGCTCGAATCCAAACCTCAAAGCCGCTTCAATAAGGGAGTTGGCCACGTTGTTTCCATCTCCGACATAAGCCACTTTAACTTCCTCATATCTTCCGAGCTTCTCCCAAATGGTAAAGACGTCACTAAGAGCTTGACAGGGATGAAGGAGGTCCGTGAGGGCGTTAATTACAGGTACTGAGGCATGACGGGCTAATTCCTCAACTTTCCAATGTTCAAAGGTCCTAACCACTATGGCATCCACATACCGTGAAAGAACCCTCGCTGTATCAGAAAGGCTCTCGCCTCGGGCAAGCTGGGTCTCATTGGCGCTTAGGTAAATGGGATATCCTCCCAATTGAACCATAGCCACCTCAAAGGAGACACGGGTCCGAGTTGAGGGCTTTTCAAAAATCATGGCCAAGGTCTTCCCCTCAAGGGGTCTCCAAATCTCGCCCCTTTTTTGCCTCTCCTTAAGCCACTTAGACCTCTCCAAAAGCTGCCGCAGTTCTTGATCGGTCCAATCGTAAAGCGAAATAAAATCCCTCTTCATCAGGCCTTTGATTTTAACTCGAAATCCTCAAAGAAGCAAAGCCCAAAAGGCTTTGACATTATTAAAGGCTTATGGTAATCCCCAAAAAGCCATGATCGTAAAAAACCCAAATGACCCTGAGGTAATAAGGAGCATTCACATTTTTCCCAAGGGGATACCTATAAGACTGCTTCTTGCTGAAAATATACTTAGGGGACTGGAATATGTGGCTTATGCGGTCCTTATGCCGGGTCAAGAAATTGAGGAACATTTGGATCCAGTGGAGGAAGTTTATTTCATTTGCAGAGGCGAAGGGATAATGCGAGTTGAAGAAGAGGAGAAAAAGGTCAAGGAGAAGGACGTAATTTGGGTGCCTGTTAATACTTCACATTCCCTTAGAAATCCCTTTAAGGAAAAACTCGAAGTCCTTATAATTGGCGCTTATCCGAGAAGAAGGTAAAGGGATCTCGTAGATATATAACGTCCTCCCTTTCGGGACCGGTTGAGATAAGGAAAAAGGGAATTTGAAGAAGCTCCCTTAACCTCTCAAGATAACGCCTTGCCTCAACTGGAAGCTCTTCCAAAGAGTGCTTTCCCTTAAGCTCTTCCTTCCAGCCGGGGAGTTCTTCATAAATGGGAACACAACGTGAGAGAAGTTCTGCCGAAGCCGGAAACTCCTCTACCCTTTTTCCCTTCAGTTCATAAGCCACGCATATTTTCAACCTCTCAAGACCCGAAAGGGTATCGAGCTTTGTCAATATTACTCCATCGGCCCCATTGATCCTTAGGGCATACCTTACTGCCACCGCATCAAACCAGCCACACCTCCGGGGCCTTCCGGTGGTAGCCCCATATTCGTTACCCTTCTTTCTCAAAAATTCACCCGTAGAATCACGCAGTTCCGTTGGAAATGGCCCTTCCCCCACACGGGTCATATAGGCCTTAACCACCCCTAGAACTAAGTCTATCTGCTTAGGCCCTATGCCACTTCCACAACAAGCATTGGCCGAAACCGTATTACAGGAGGTCACAAACGGATACGTCCCATGATCCACATCAAGAAGTGTCCCCTGTGCCCCCTCAAAGAGGACTTTCTTGCCCTCTTTAAGCTTTTGATAAAGGAAATAAGAAGTATCACATATAAAAGGCCTCAACTTCTCTCCATACTCGAGAAGAAGCGCATAAAGTTTTTGAACCTCCAAGGGGGGTTCTCCAAAAACGCGTTCCAAAATGAGGTTCTTTTCTTCCAGTAAGGCTTCTACCTTCTCTCTTAAAACATCTTCTTCCAAAAGATCCCCCATCCTTATTCCAAGCCTTGCCACCTTATCCTCATAGGCAGGCCCAATCCCCCTTCGAGTCGTCCCTATCGGCTTCTTCCTCCGGGACTCCCTAAGGGCATCAAAAAGCTTATGATAGGGCATAACCAGATGGGCCTTTTGGCTTATAAGCAAACGGGAGGGATCATCCAGATACCCCCGTTCGGATAAAAACTCTATCTCCTTCAAAAGCTCTTCAGGATCAATGACCACTCCATCGCCTATCAAACAGATCTTATCCCGATGAAGGATCCCGGAGGGTATAAGGTGAAGTATTATCTTCTCACCCCCTACAACGAGCGTATGACCCGCATTAGCTCCCCCTTGAAAGCGGACCACAATATCGGCCTTCTCGGAGAGCAGATCCACCACCTTGCCCTTCCCTTCGTCACCCCATTGAGCTCCTACCAACACTATCGAGGGCATCTCCCTCCCCTTAAAGCTCGACCAGTTGAACGCTTAATACATGAGGTAAAGCCTTCAATGCTTCAAGTACTTCCGTGTTGGGCATGGAATCAAGATGTAGGATGCAAAGTGACTTTCCTCCTATTCTATCCCTTCCAAATTGCATATTGCCTATATTTATCCCCTTCTGACCAAGGGTCAGACCTATATTGCCTATCACTCCAGGCCTATCCTCAGTATGAATCAAAAGGATGATTCCCTCAGGAGCAGCCTCAACGGTATACTCATTTATCTGAACAAGCCTTGGCTCCTTTTTCCCAAAAAGAGTCCCCCTCAAAAGGTACTCCCTTCCATCACCTTCAGCTTTTAAACTTATCAAACTTGTAAAATCGGCCTCTTCACTCACCTTTGATTCGTGATAATCAAGCCCCCTCTCTCGGGCTATAAAGGTGGCATTCACCTCATTTACTCCTTCCTCAAGATAAGCCCCAATGAGCCCCGCCAAAACCGCTGAGGTTATAGGCGATAAATCGAACTTGGTAACCTCCCCTTGGTATTCGATGATAAGCCGTTTTATGGGAAAGGTAGCTATCTTGCCAAGAAAACTTCCCATTCTTTTACCCAGATTAAGATAAGGACCTATTGTAGCTAAGGTTTTGGCGTCCACCGAAGGGGCATTGACGGCATTTCTTATGGTTCCAGTCTTAAGGTAGTCCACAATTTGTTCAGCTATAGCCTTCGCCACATTTAACTGCGCCTCTTCAGTAGAAGCCCCAAGGTGAGGGGTTACCACCACATTATCCAAGCTCAAAAGGGGATGATCAGGCGGAAGGGGTTCCTGGGAAAAGACATCAAGGCCCGCTGCTTTGACCTTCCCAGATCGACAAGCTTCTATCAAAGCCTCCTCATTTACTATCCCACCCCGGGCACAGTTTATGAGTATTACCCCCTCCTTCATCAGAGAAAAGGCCTTTCGATCAATCATATTGGTTGTTTCTTTTGTTTTTGGAACGTGAAGGGTTATGACATCGGATCTTTTCAAAAGATCTTCAAAGGAAACAAGCTCGATTCCCTTCTTCTCCGCCACTTCTTTTGGAATATAAGGATCAAACGCCAGAACCCTCATCCCCATGCCCTTGGCCTTCTCGGCCACGATCCTCCCTATATTCCCTAAACCGATTATCCCCAACACTTTCCCCTCAAGCTCAATACCCGTAAAACGTTCCTTTTCCCATTTTCCCTGCTTTAAAGCCATATGGGCCTGAGGGATATTGCGTGCTGCTGCCAACATGAGCCCTATGGTATGCTCAGCAGCCGCCATGGCATTTCCACCAGGTGTATTCATCACCACTATACCCTTTTTGGTAGCCGCTTCCACATCGATGTTATCAACCCCAGCCCCAGCCCTTCCTATTACCTTAAGCCTTTCTGCCCTCTCTATAAGCTCCTTGGTAACCCTGGTACTTGAGCGGACGATAAGAGCATCGTATTGGCCAATTATCTCCATGAGTTCCTGAGGGGATAAACCGGTCTTCACATCTACCTCTATCCCCCCAGCTTCCCTTAATACCTTAAGTCCTATTTCCGGGAGTTTATCCGAAACAAGAACTTTCATAACCCAGCCTCCTTGAAAACCCTTTGGGCTGAACTTACGCCCTTGCCAAACTCCACCGGATAACCCATTTTCGAAAGTTCAAGCTCTAAGGCTGCTATTACTTCCAAAATGTCAGAAGGTTGGAAATAACCCATATGAGCTATCCTTATGATCTTTCCCTTCAAATGTTCCTGCCCCCCAGCCGTTATAAGCCCATAATGATCTTCTAAATTCCTCTTAAGCTTTTGTCCATCGATCTCGGGGGGAAGCTTTATGGCAGTAAGTGTAGGGCTCGGGGGGTTACTAAAGATCTCAAGCCCCAAGGCCTTAACCCCTTCTTGCATTGCCCGAGCTAAAACTTCGTGTCTTCTGAAGACGTTTTGAAGTCCTTCCTCTTTTATCATCCTCAACGATTCCCTTAACCCTACAATCAAAGAAATAGCAGGGGTGAAATGCGTCTGATTTTTCCGTTGGTTTTTCAACTCGGCCTTAAGATCAAAATAATACTTGGGAAGATCCGACTTCTCGCAGAACCTCCAAGCCTTCTCACTTAGGGCAATGAAGGCAAGCCCAGGAGGAAGCATCAAGGCCTTCTGAGAACCCGCCACCATTACATCAATGCCCCAAAGGTCCATGGGAAGATCCACTGCCCCCAAAGCGCTTATGGCATCAACTATGATTATCACATCGTCCCTTTCCCTCACTATCTCACATAAATCCTTTATAGGATGAAGAACACCTGTTGACGTCTCACAGGCTTGAACCAAAACCGCCCTTATCTCCGGATAGGTCTCAAGACTCCTTTCAACCAAAACCGGATCAACCGCTTGGCCCCACTCCACATCTATCGGAATAATGTTCACCCCATAAGCCTCACATATCTCACCCCATCTCTCTCCAAACTTACCACCTCGGATAACTAAAACTGTATCCCCTCTCCTTAAGGTATTAACAATTGCCGCTTCCATCGCTCCAGTCCCAGAAGAGGCAAGAACAAGTACATCCTGCTTGGTCTGAAACACATACTTCAGATCCTCCCTCACCTCCTGGAAAAGCTCCTCAAAAACTGGATCCCGGTGATGGAAAAGGGGCTGCGCCATCGCTAAAAGAACCCCTTCGGGAACCGGTGTGGGCCCCGGAGAAAAAAGCTTCTTCTTCATTTATTCCCTCCATTGTTATTTTTTTCACGAATTAAGGATATCAAAACTTTGCTCCTTTTCAAGTAAGGATCTGATTTCTCTGTCTTATTATCTCGTACATGAGGATAGCTCCGGCGACCGAGGCATTAAGGGAATTTATTTTCCCTTTTAGGGGTATTGAGACGATGAGGTCACAGTTCCTTTGGACCAATGGTCTTATGCCCTCTTCTTCACCTCCTATTACTAAAGCTATGGGGCCTCGGAGATCGGCCTCAAAGACCGTCTTTTGGGCCTTTGCTTCCCCTCCTATAACCTTTATCCCCTTTTCCTTAAGTAACCTTATGGTTTGAGAAAGATTACTCACCCTGGCAATCGGAATATGAAAAAGGGCACCGGCTGAGGCCTTGGCCACAACACCGCCTATTTTTGCGCTTCTTCTCTTTGGTACGATCACCCCCCAAAAGCCAAGGCCCTCGGCCGTTCTCAATAGGGCTCCAAGGTTTCGAGGATCCTGGATCTGGTCAAGTATCAAAAGAAGCGGGTCCCCTTCCCTATTAAGGAGATCAAGCGGATCCCAATAATGAAACCTTTCGATCAAGGCCGAAACTCCCTGATGGGGAACACCCGAGAACAAATTCGAGAGCTCTCCTTTGGTTCTAAACTCCACCTTTGTCCCTCTCTGAGAAGCAAGTTCCACAAGTTCCCTTAAAGCCTTTGACCTTTCTTGAGCTAAAACTACCTTTTTTACCGGTACAGAAGACCTCAGCGCTTCCCTTACCGGATTAACCCCATAAATCCAAAATGCCTCAGCAATTTCCCTCATGCTCCAAAAGGAGATTATAACCCCATTGCTACCAACCTGCACTTCTTTTTATTAACCCCCCAAAATTGACATAGATCAAAGAAATTAAAGAGGAAAAATCTTTAAATTGATCGAAAGGTTTTTAGAAATCAAAATGGTTCAATTCTTAAGGAGGTAATACCATGAAATCAGTAAAATGGACCGATTTTGAAATCACACCAAATCCACACGGAATAGACGCAAGAATACTCTGGGAGAGCGAACATCTCCAACTTGTTCATATAACTTTGAAACCAGGCGAAAAATTAAAAAACATATAACACCAGTTAATGTGATATTCTATGTTTTAGAAGGAAAAGGAATCATTGAAATTTAAAGTTCCAAGACCAACAGGACCGCTGAGGGTATTATGAAAGAAGTGTTTTTATCTTTAATGCTTAAAAAATTAAAATTAAGGAGGTGAGAAGATGTTTTGCAATCAATGTGAACAAACTGCCAAAGGAGTTGCTTGTACTACAAAAGGCGTATGTGGAAAAGCACATGAAGTAGATGTTTTACAAGACCTTTTACTTTACGTTTGCAGTAGCCTTTCAGAAATATGCCTATTGGCGGAGGAAAAGGGAATCAAAAAGGACAAAGTGGATTTCTTTCTTCTTGAGGCAATCTTTTCGACTCTAACTAATGTTAATTTTGATCCAGAAAGGATCCGCGACTATATCCATAAAGCAATTGAATTGAGGGAGGCTTTAAAGAAGGAAATCCAAATAGAATTGGATTCTCCCCTTTCTAACTTTTATCCGGCTGAAGATCTTAACGAACTAGTAAAACAAGGGGAGGAGAAGGAGATAAGGCCAGAATCCTTTCGGGAAGAGGGAGAAGATGTGGGCAGTTTGAAGCTCACTATTTTATACGGTTTGAAGGGTATTGCTGCTTATGCTTATCATGCGGAAAAGCTCAACGTGAAAAATGAAGAGGTCTTAAAGGGTTTAAAAGACCTTCTGGTTAAAATCTTCAAGGACAAAAGTTCAGATCTTAAAACTTGGATCGAAAGAGCCATTGAGGTTGGAAGGCTCAATCTCTTGGTGATGGAGGCTCTGGATAAAGCCCACACCAGTACTTTCGGTGATCCCATACCCACTAAGGTCCCTCTTGGAGCCAAAAAAGGAAAAGCTATTCTGGTTTCGGGGCATGACCTTAAGGATCTTTACGAACTCTTAAAACAAACAGAAGGAAAGGGTATTTACATATATACTCATGGAGAAATGCTTCCCGCTCACGGTTATCCGGGGTTAAAAAGGTTTGAGCATCTTTATGGCCATTATGGGACAGCTTGGCAAAACCAACATAAGGAATTTGAAGCCTTCCCAGGTCCAATCCTCATGACCACAAATTGCCTTATGCCCCCCAAGGATTCTTATAAGGAAAGAGTCTTTACCATAGGTCCAGTCGGTTATCCGGGAGTAAAACACCTCGCCAAGGATGATTTTTCACCCCTTATCCAATTGGCCATTAGCATGGAAGGTTATAAAGAGGATATCCCCGGTAAGGAGGTAGTAACGGGCTTTGCGAGAAATGCCGTTCTTTCGGTTGCGGAAAAGATCATAGATCTTGTGAAATCCAACAAAATACGACACTTCTTTTTAATAGGCGGTTGCGATGGAGCAAGACCCACCAGAAATTATTACAGTGAAATTGTGGAAAAAGTACCAAAGGACTGCCTAATCCTCACCCTTGCTTGTGGTAAATTCCGTTTCTTTGATAAGGACTTAGGAGAAATAGAAGGAATTCCACGACTTCTCGATATAGGTCAATGTAACGATGCCTATTCTGCAATCCAAATAGCTCTTGCTCTGTCAAAAGCCTTTAACGTCAATGTAAACGAACTACCCCTCTCACTCATCCTATCTTGGTTCGAGCAGAAAGCCTGTTCTATCCTTTTGACCCTTCTTTATTTAGGAATAAAAAACATACGACTCGGCCCAACTATGCCAGCTTTCCTAAGCGAAAATGTGAGGAACTTTATAAGGCAAAACTACCTTTTAACACCTATCACCACGCCTGAAGAGGATCTTAAGCATATTTTGGGTTAAAAATAACCTTTTAAAAGCTCAAAAAGGTCAAGGGGAAAACCTCCTTGACCTTTTCTTTTTTCTTAATGAAATTTTTAAAAGCTATGTCTAAAATTGAGCTTATCAAAGAAGCTTTGAAACAAAATCCTTTCTTTTGTTACTTAAAAGAAGAACATTTGGAAAAATTAGCCTTAATTGGTGAAGTACTCGATTACAAAAAGGGCGAAAGTATATTTTTTGAGGGCAAGGAGGCTAATTCTACTTATCTCATAATAGATGGAATTGTAAAAATTTATAAAATAGGAGAAAATGGAAAAGAACAAATAATTCACATCTTTGGCAAAGGCGAACTTTTTGCTGAGATAGCCCTTATTGAAAACCAAACCTATCCCGCTTCAGCTGAGGCCCTTACCTTTACAAAACTTGTGGCCTTCAGAAGAGAAAAACTCAAGGAGTTATTTAGAAATGACCCGGAAATCATGACGAGCATACTTGGCATTTGCATATTTAGACTTCAGAAGCTCATTTCTTTTATAGAAAGCATAAGACTAAGAGACGCGAGAAAAAGGGTTCTTTATTTTTTATGGGAACTTTCGGAAAACGGAAAAATCAACCCAATAAAGCTCGGTTTTAAAAAACACCAGATAGCCCTTTTGCTCGGGATAACCCCCGAAACCTTTTCGAGGGTTTTGAAAGGCTTAAAGGAAGAAGGAATCATTACTGAAGCAACCGGTAAAAAGGTCCTTTTAAATTTGGATAAGCTGAAAGAAGAGCTCGTTTAAGGTCTTTTAATTTGGGATATGTTTTTATAAATGATAAAGGGGATTAAAGAACCAATAAGTGTGAATACGCCTACTAATATAAATAATACCAGTTTAAACCCATAATTTTCGGCCAATAATCCCTCAAGGGCTACTGTTGCTGCTTGTCCCAAGCTTACACTTACGGCGTTAAGGCCCCATTCGAAGGATTCCAGCCCTTTGTCTATATAACGAGTAAAAAGATTCATAAAGGGTGAGTAACGCAGACCAAAACCGGCTCCATTTAAGGCTTGAAGCAGATATACATGTAAGGGAAATTGGGCAAAAAGGTAAAAAAAGGGAGGTTATGCCGATTAAAATAGAACCAAGGGCAGAAAACATTAACCTCTGTTTATCGTTAAGCTTTCTATCTACCGTATAAGCTGAAATGAGTCGAACCAAGGAGAAGGAAACCATATAGATGGCCGAAGAAAACCCCACCACCTTAAGGGAGCCGTTTATGATCTGTTGGGTCACAAAAACGGCGAAAATGGGCGAAATGAACCCCCAGGAAGACACGGTGACAAAATCAAAAAGTATTAAGTATTTTATTATGTCGTTTATAATCATGGCTGTTTGACCCATTTTAATGATATTGAGCCATGACCGTAAAGATAAGTAACCTATCACCCGAAGAATTCAAGCATAATAGGGACCTTCTCGTAAGGATTTATCTGGAAGGATATAAGGGGCTTGAGGAGTACGCTTACAATCGAAGGTCAGATGTCAAGGGGTATTTGAATTGGCTTTACCGGGGCGATCCCCATGGATTTTTCGTGGCCCAAGAGGAAGGAAGGGGGGTAGGTTTTTTGGGTTGTGCCAGCAATTGGTTTGATCGAAATTTTGGCCTCATAGGGGAGATTCACGAGCTTGTAGTATTGCCAGAAAAACGAAACCAGGGGATAGGCTCGGCATTGCTTAAAGAAGCCCTTAATTATTTAAAAAACAAAGGTCATGAAACGATAGGCCTTTGGGTTGGAAAGACCAACGAAAGGGCCAAGGCCTTTTATAAGAAGTTCGGTTTTAAAGA
The DNA here is from genome assembly GCA_964480925.1 of uncultured Thermodesulfobacteriota bacterium. Taxonomy (GTDB): domain Bacteria; phylum Desulfobacterota; class B13-G15; order B13-G15; family B13-G15; genus B73-G16. Next base: position 5,585 of record CAYZRR010000033.1, on the reverse strand, counting down.
AGTAGGGGGAATAGGAATATGGATAAGGATGGTCTTAAATGTAGAGCCATAGAGATCCTCACAGAACTTTTAAAAATAGAAAGCTTAAGTGGGGAAGAAAAACCGCTTATTGAAGTCCTTTCAGAAAAGCTTCGCCAAAGGGGGTTTGAGGTAAGGATTCAAGAGGTTGAAAATTGTGGAGGCAATTTATTGGCCCAAAGGGGGAAAAGCCCCCTTCTTTTTGCCACTCATTTGGATACTGTGCCTTGTTGGGGACATCCTTACTATCTGGACCCCAAGGTCTCCGAAGGCAAAATCCTTGGCAGAGGGGCCATAGATTCGAAAGGACAAATAGGCGCCTTGCTTTTGGCTTCGGAGCTTACCGAAGACCCGATGAATATCGTCCTTTTTTGCGATGAAGAGAGAGGTGGAAAGGGATCCAAAGCCTTCGTAGTCCCCAAGGGAATAAAATGGGCCCTTGTGCTTGAACCGACCGATTTGCGACTTGCCATCTGTCAGGCCGGATGGGTGGAGGTGAAGATCAGAATAGAGGGTAAAAGCGCTCATGGGGCGATGGCCCAAAAAGGGAAAAACGCCATTGAGGCCTTTTTTGAGGCTTGGAATAAGTTATTGGAACTCCCCTTTTTCACCAAGAAAGACCCCCTTTTCACGGGTATTAGGCCCAATTTGGGAAAGATAAGTGGAGGTATCGATCCGCAACTTGTGCCTAACGAATGTGAGGCAATGGTAGATTTTCCGGTCCTTCCGGGCTTCGATCCTCAGGAAGTACTGGAAGCCATAAGAAAAACCCTCAAGGCTTTTGAAGGAAAAATCGTCGAGGTCATAGACATAGAACCTCCTTGGCAAATGGAAAAGGAAGACGAAGTCTTTTTTCAAATGATAAAGGAAGCTTGGCAAAGAACGTTTGGGGAAGAGGTGAAAATTTGTGGTATGCCCGCTTGGACTGATGCTTTGAGCTTGAGACAAAAGGGTGTCTCAGCCTTTGTCCTTGGAGTTGGTGAGCTTCATTTGGCTCATACCGAAGAGGAATACATTAAAGTGGAGGAGATGTTAAAATTGAGTAACCTTATCTTGGAATTGATAAAAATGACCAAGGAAAAGAGATGATACAAGTATATGGGCTTTCCAAAACCTATCCTGGCGGAATCAAGGCCCTTGAGGGGGTGAGTTTTTCGGTAAACAAAGGGGAATTCGTATTTGTAACTGGACCAAGCGGAGCCGGTAAAACCACTCTTTTGAGGTTGATTCTTCTTGCCGAAAAACCGGACCGGGGCGAGATCATCTTCGAAGGCGTAAATATAACCCGATTGGGCCGTAAGGCCATTCATCAGTTTCGAAGGAAAATCGGCTTCGTCTTTCAGGACTTCAAGTTAATCCCCCGTCTTACGGTTTTTGAAAACGTGGCCCTCCCCTTGGAAATATCGGGTTACCCTCTTAAGAAGGTAAAGAAAAGGGTCGAACAGGTTTTGATGCTTGTGGGTCTCGATAATAAACTCTTTAACCAGTTACCACCGGCTTTGTCCGGAGGTGAGCAACAAAGGGTAGCCATAGCCAGGGCCATAGTTTCAAACCCCCCTTTAATAATTGCTGATGAACCAACTGGCAATCTTGACCCAGATCTTACGGTGGAGATTATGAATCTGTTTGATAAAATAAACCTCACGGGAACAACCCTCATTGTGGCCACTCACGACCGATCCATCATCGAGCGATATCGGAAAAGAACCATATTCTTACATAAAGGAAGGATCGTAGGCGATGAGAGGTTTTAAAATCCTTAGGAGAAGTTCAAAGGGGCCACAAATCGTCGGCATTTTGACCATAGGCCTTGCCTTCACCATCTTCTCGGTTTTCCTTCTCGGAATCGAAAACTTCCAAGGGATTATCTCAAAATGGCAACAAGGTATAGAAATATTGTGCTATTTGGAACCCGATTTGCCCGATTTTAAGATAAAAGAAATCCTGGATCGAATAAAAAACGAGCCTCCCATAAGTGAAACAAAGTATGTCTCTTCGAAGGAGGTAAAGGAGGAGTTTTTAAAAGAAGCAGGAAACCTCCTCCAAGGATTTGAGGATTTTGAGGAAGAACTTTTCCCAAACCTCATCGAGGTCAAACTCAAAAAACCACTAACGGTTCAAGAGTTAAAGGCTCTGGCTTTGAGGCTTCAAGATATCCCCGGCATAAGGGAAGTCCAATACGGAGGAAAATGGCTTGAACGAGCTTATGAGAGTTTGAATTTCTTAAAGGGCTTACTTCTTGTGGGAGGATTATTGCTTTTCGGTATAACGCTTTTTATCTCTGCCAATACCCTCAAGCTTGTTTTTTACCAACGGAAGGAGGAGATCGAGATTTTACGCCTCATGGGGGCAAGTGAGAGTTTCATAAAGACTCCTTTTATCCTAGAAGGGGCCTTTCAAGGGGCTTTAGGAGCGATTCTTTCTTTGGCCCTTTCCTATTTGATCTTCGGATTCCTCCACAGCAAAATACCCATATGGGTGCTACCTTATTTACCAGAACTAAAGTTTCTTTCCCTTAAGACCATGCTTTCCATACTGGGATTGGGCCTTTTTTCCGGAATGATCGGAGGATGGGTCTCTTGCGTGGGGTCCTCATCTTAATTGTTTGCTTTTTGCTTTTTCCTTCATTTGGCTCTTCTCAAAGTAGAGGAGAACTTGAGAAGATAAAGAAGGAACTGCTTTTAAGACAAGAACGTCTGAAACAAAAGGAGAAAAAGGAAAAAAGCCTTGAGAAAAAATTGAAAGAGGTCTCCTCTCAGGCCGGTCAAGTTCAGGGAAAACTTCGGTCACTGAAAGAAGAATATAAACAAATCGAAAGAGAAATTGAAAACTTGAGTAAAGAGATAAACCAGCTCCAGCAGAAGATAGAGAAAATAAAGGAAGAACTAAAGATAAGGTTTATCGAATTGCACAAATTACAAAATGGCACTCTTTTACAGCTCCTGTTTGAAAGCAAATCTTACGGTGATCTTATAAATCGCATGAAGGTCCTTTCCTTAGTAGCAGAAAGGGATTGGGGCTTAATAAGGCAATATCAATCCCTCGTTATGGAGAGAAAGGATAAGCTGGATAAACTGAGAGGGATACAAAGCGCTTTGAGCAAAAAGGCAAAGGAACTCGAAGCCTTACATAAACGGTATGTAAAAAAAGAAACGGAAGTAAAGACCATACTAGCTGCTGTTAGGGAAGAAAAAAGAGAAGAGTTGAGGAGGATTGCTGAATTGGAAAAGAGGAAAAGAGCTTTGGAGGAACTAATAATCAGTTTACAGAAAAAAGAAAGCCCTGTGCTCTTGAGCAGACTTAAAGCCAATTTCCCCCTGCCTGCGGAAGGAATTTTGAAGAAGCTCCCCCATTATGAAGGAGTAGCTATCGTTTGTGAAAAGGGGACAAAAGTAAAAGCGGTGGCTAATGGTAAAGTAGTCTTCGCCTCTTTTTTTGAAGGATATGGTAACTTATTAATAATAGAGCATGGAAGGGGGTATCACACGGTTTACGCGCGGCTTGAGAAGTTACTAAAAAAGGTAGGCGAAGAGGTTAGAATGGGTGAGGTAATTGGCATTGCTGGTTCAAGTGGAACCGAAGGAATGGTTTACTTTGAAGTCCGTCATAACGGGAGATGTGAACCCATAGAAAAATGGGTCTCCGTTCCTATAACTCAATAGGGGGGAGTTATGAAGAAGTGGAAGTTCTTTGCAGTTGCAATCTTCATCTTATGGTCAGCTTTAATTATAAGTGGCTTCGCCCTCTCAAAGTCAAAGGATGAAGTATATAGAAGGCTCAAACAATTTACCGAAATCATGGAGATCATCCGTAAGGAATATGTGGAAGAAGTTGATTATGACCGGCTCATTATCGGAGCAATCAAAGGTATGCTCCAGTCCCTTGACCCCTATTCCTCTTATCTCACGCCCGACATGATGAAGGAAATGGAGATTGAGACCAAAGGAATCTTCGGAGGAATAGGAATAGAGATTGGTATAAAGGACGGAATCCTGACCGTCATATCCCCCATCGAGGATACACCCGCTTGGAAAGCGGGTCTTAAGGCAGGCGATAAGATTCTCAAGATAAACGGAGAACCCACAAAGGGTCTGAGCTTAATGGAGTGCGTTAAAAGGCTTAGAGGCCCTAAAGGGACAAAGGTCACAATTACTATCCTTCGAGAAGGCTTCAGTGAGCCCAAGGATTTTACCATCGTAAGGGACATAATAAAAATTCAGAGCGTTAAATCAAAGGAACTCGAACCAGGTTACCTATATTTAAGGATAACCCAGTTCCAAGAAGAGACCACCAAGGACTTAAGGGAGGCCATAGTTGTTTATGGGAAAAAAACGCCCATTAAAGGGTTGATCCTCGACCTTAGGAACAACCCAGGAGGTCTATTGGACCAAGCGGTGGGAGTAGCGGATCTCTTCCTTAAGGAAGGGGTCATAGTATCGGTAAAAACACGAGGAGGACAAGAGTTGGTATATCAAGCCCAACAAGCAGGCACTTTCCCCGATTGGCCTCTTGTGGTTTTGGTGAATCATGGTTCAGCCAGCGCTTCGGAAATAGTAGCAGGGGCTTTAAAGGTACATCGCCGGGGGGTAATCCTCGGAGCGAGGACCTTCGGTAAAGGATCCGTCCAGACCATCATCCCCTTGGAAGGAGGAGCCGGATTGAGGCTTACCACAGCCAGGTATTTTACCCCAGACGGAAATTCCATACAGGATAAGGGAATCAGCCCTGATATAACCTTTGAAGAAGAGGAAAACTCCGAAAAGGAAGACCCTCTTCTTAAGAAAGCTTTAGAGTATCTTAAGGTGTTGAACATTTATGGAAACTACTTAAAAGTGGAAAATTATTAAAAAACAATGCCACCTCGTAAAAAAAAGAAATTGCCTACCTTAGTGTGGTTGTTTTTTTTAATTTTACCAATTGTGGGAGCAGCCCTTTCCTCTTTTTATTGGGCCAGAAAATTTCCTAAACCTCCCGACCCCGTTCCAAAAGTAAACCAACCTTCGGATTACCAGCTGGAACTTGAAACGTTAAAGACGTTAATCGAGGCCACCTGTTTGGAGATAGGCCTTAAACGCCAATATATAGAGTTGGAAGAAAGTGAAGCAAAGATCACTTTACCCCAGAGAGTGGAAGAAAGGTTCTTTTCCACCTTAAAAAGGAAGGCAGAATCCCTGAAAGGGGTACAATATGAGGTTTTGGAAGGAGAAAAGACCCTCATTATCATCCGTTCGGGAAATAATAGTTTTAAAGTCACCCTCTTGCCCTTTAAGGAACCAATGGTCTCACTGATAGTGGATGATTTAGGGGAGGATTTAAACCTGGCTTCGCGTTTTATGGCACTTGGTGAACCCTTAACCTTTTCTATCCTGCCTCTAAGGACACATAGCCGAGAAATAGCTCTCAAAGCTTCAAGAAGGGGATTTGAAGTTTTGCTTCATATCCCCATGGAACCCAAGGCTTATCCGTTAAACGATCCAGGCAAAGAGGCTTTAATGCTCTCAATGAGTAAAGAGGAGATAAGGCAGAAGGTCAGACTCTTCATAAAAGCTATGCCTCACGTTCAAGGG
>CAYZRR010000032.1:0-2659 GCA_964480925.1 uncultured Thermodesulfobacteriota bacterium | reverse complement strand
GGATCAGCGGATTTTCCCCTCAGAAAATCAACAACTACTACATCTCCTATATCAACGCAGGGTAAAACCTTACCCCCCTCACCAATTCCCTTTGATAAAGATAAAAAAATTCGTCCACAAATCTCTTAGGCTCATTCCCTCTGTAAGGGTAGATCACAATATGACCTTAGTATGACATTGAGACTTTAAATATTCCGAATTTTTTATTGTTGTGAGTTTTTTATAGCCTTTCGGCAATTAGCCTTACTCTTTCAAAAACCAAAAGGGACTCTCCACCATAGAAGGCAACTAATATCGAATCTTCGTTAGTCGATGGGATAAGCCAGTCTAAAGCTTTGACGGAAGCCTCAGGGGCTTCTTCCCAGGTTTTTGTATCCAATACAATTACCCCAAAAGGCTTTAAAACAAAAAGGGGGCTTGAAGCCCCCTTGATAAAGCGAGGTTATGTTTGTAAGATGGCTTCCTCAGCTTTCTCAGTCAAAAGGTAATAACTTCCATCCTGCTTTAAAAACCCAGCATTTGTAAGTTCCCTTAACGAACTTCTCACTTGAAAAAGCGGTCTCTGAGTAAGCTCAGCTATATCAGTATCCGTTAGCTTTCCCCTTTCCTTTAAAAGCTTAAGGAGCATCAAAGCTCTATCACTTAACCTTCCCTCAGGAGTTACGCAACCATTAGACATTGTCAATCTCTTACGAAAGTTTTTTCTTGCATAAGTACCAGTCAATGCACTCGTAACCTTCTCGTAATCTTTTTACCGCATCTTCATAACTTGTTGGCGGTGGTACGATAACTTTGGTATTTTCTTCGGTAAATTCCCAAGTTTGAGGTACTGGCACCCAATTGGCTGGAGTAGCAACCTGATACTTATCAGCGGTTTGCAAAGCATCAACAAGCCTCAAGATTTCCCTCATGTTTCTTCCCGCTGATAGAGGATAGTAAATAATAGCCCTAATCTTAACATTGGGATCAATCACAAAAACAGCCCTTACCGTTACAGTTGAACTCTCTCCGGGATGAAGCATTCCAAAAAGCTGAGCTATTTTCCCATCTACATCCGCGATGATAGGAAAAGGAATCTCAACCCCAGTTTTTTCCTTAATATTCATGACCCAAGCGATGTGAGAATAAATGTTGTCGATGCTCAAACCAATAAGTTGTACGTTCCGTTTCTGAAACTCAGCATTTAACTGAGCAAAACCTATAAACTCAGTTGTACAAACCGGTGTAAAATCAGCAGGATGAGAAAAAAGTACCACCCACTGCCCTTTAAAATCATCAGGAAACTTAATAGGCCCCATGGTAGTTTGCGCTTCAAAGGATGGCGCAATATCCCCAATTCTGGAAATACCTGTGACCTTTACTTCTTCTATCTCACACTTCCTAAATTTGATTTTTTTAAAAAATTTATCAATTTTTTAACTTTTTTCAAGTCAAGAAAAAGTCTAATTTTATTAATCCAGGCATGAGTTTTATTAACAAAAATTAAACGAGGGTTTTTGGTTGTGAAAAACAGAAAGTGGGTTTAAAAGGTGAAGGGATTAATAAAGCAAAGTTTCTTCATGGCTCAATATTATAAAGTTTCAATTATAACTGCATCCATAAACTTATCCATATAAAATCTAATTCCGAGATCAAATGTTTCTCATAATTTTTGAGATTTTTGTAGAAATTGTCGACAAAAGGCATTTTCTTGAAAAATTTTTAATATCTTGAGTCTCTCTTGCTTTCATGTTAATATGCTTAAAACTTTTTTAGGAGCGAAATATGCTTGTACAATTTAGTATAGTTCCATTAGGAGTGGGTGTAAGTATAAGCAGCTATGTAGCGAAGGTTATAAAGATTGTTGATGAAAGTGGTCTACCATATAAGCTACATGCAATGGGAACAATCGTAGAGGGAGAATGGGAAGAGATAATGAGTCTTATAAAAAAATGCAGAGATACTTTAATGGAGGAAGTTGAAAGGATTGTAATAGATATAAAAATCGATGACAGAAAGGGGGCCACAGGAAGAATTGAAGGAAAAGTTAGATCTGTTGAAGAAAAAGTTGGAAAGGCTGTTAAAAAATAAACATTGAAAATATATTTTACAGCAGTTATGATTTGAGACTAACATTACAAAACCTTTTACATCTGAAACAATTTTTAAGTAATTTTACAATTGCATATGAGGTTTCAATACCATAATGGTTCGATTGCGACAAAGGAAACCCTATTGGGAAAGGTCAAGCCGGCATAAAGGAGTTTTTAGAGAAATTTGGAAGCTATCTTAGAGAACACACAGAAAGTAAAACAAGACAAATCATAGATACATCCCTAAATCACTTAAGAAATTCCGCACGACTGCGGGCTATGCAAAAAGCACAGATTAAAAAGTACCGCTGGGATGCAGTCGGAGACCGCTTAACTTGTGCCTACTGCTGAAGCATGGATGGTAGGAGATTTGACACCGGAGAAGCTATAAGGATACTTGAGCTAATAGAAACCGATCCGTCAGTCTTGCCACAAGTAAAGCCATTTCTTACCACAATGTCTCTTGAAAAGCTTCGCACCACTCCAAGTTCAAGGCTTCCGTCTCGAATACCTCCAAGCCATCCTCATTGTAGATGCAGACTCGTTGCCTACATTGAAGAAATAGAGGAGCCCTATCCAATAGTGAT
>CAYZRR010000031.1:0-13691 GCA_964480925.1 uncultured Thermodesulfobacteriota bacterium | reverse complement strand
AAGTATAAAAAGGCTCCTGAGGAAAGAAATGGGCCAAAAGGTATGGGACTCTTTAAGGGGTCTTTCCTTTTTAAAACAAAAGGCAGGCTAAAAAGAAGCCCCAAAAGGGAACCCATAAAAAGGGAAAACATGGCTCCTTTTACACCGAGAAAGCTCCCAATCATGCCTAAAAGCTTAACATCCCCTCCTCCCATCCCTTCCCGTTTGGTAAAACGCTCATAAAGAAAACCGAGCAAAAACAAAATCCCCCCGCCAAAAAGGGCACCCAAAAGCGAGGATCTTAAAGGAATGGTCAACCCAAAAAGGGAAAAAAGAAACCCACCTATTATCCCCCCAAGGGAAATCTCGTCGGGGATTATCTGATGTTCAAAATCGATAAAGGAACTTACCAAAAGCCCCGAAAGGAACAAAAAATAAGGCAAAGCCTTCAAAAGAGAGGGAAATTTCAAAAGGCAAAATACCCCCAAAAGCCCTCCCATAAGTTCAACCAAGGGATACCTTAAGGGGATTTTCCCCTTACAGTTTCGGCATCTCCCCTTAAGGACCAAAAAACTCAGAAGGGGGATATTATCGTAAGGTTTTATTGTGCAGTTACAAAGGGGACAAAAAGAAGGAGGTCTGATTATGGACATACCTTTAGGAAGACGATAAATACACACATTTAAAAAACTCCCCCAAACAATCCCGAACAAAAAGGCCAAAACTACGCCCAACTTTGACACCTCCGCTTTCGGATGGGATAATTTTGAAGCCATGAAACGGATTTTTGAAGAGGGGGAAACGATCGTCTTACTGGAGCCCGAAAAGGGGAAGGAATTCGCTTATAAACTCAAAGCCCATGGAAGCGTTAACCTTCATAAGGGGAAGATTTCATTTGATGAAATCCTCGGAAAAGAAGACGGAACTCCCGTAAAGACCTCTAAAGGCGCCTTGTTTTTCGCCTTCAAACCAACCTTAAGGCAATTTCTGATGCATATGCCTCGCGATACCCAGATCATTTACCCAAAGGATATAGCCTTTATACTCCTTTATGGTGACATATTCCCAGGGGCTAAGGTCCTTGAAGCAGGGATAGGTTCTGGGGCCTTAACGATAGCCTTGCTTCGTCAAGTCGGTGAGAAGGGGAAAGTAATCTCCTATGAGATAAGGGAGGAGTTCGTCAAAAGAGCCCTTGAGAACATAAGGCAATTTCTGGGAGAGGTGAAAAATCACGAGATAAAACTCAAAAATGTTTACGAGGGAATAGAGGAAGAAGACCTTGACCGCTTAATTCTGGATGTACCCGAACCTTGGCGAGCAGTAAAACACGCCGAAAAAGCCTTAAGAAAAGGAGGAATTTTCATAAGTTATCTTCCAACCATAATCCAGGTGAAAACGCTGGTGGATACCTTAAGAGAAAGCAAAAGCTTTACCTCCATCGAGATCCTCGAGGTACTTGTCCGTAATTGGCAGATAGAAGGCCTAAGTGTCAGGCCTTATCATCGGATGGTAGGTCATACTGGGTTTATCATCCTGGCAAGAAGATCAGAACTCGAAAATGTAATAGAAGCCCCATCTCCGGGGTAAGAAGTCTTCAAGCGAACCCTTTCCAAATCCCTCAAGTAATAACCTCAAAAGACTCACCTTCCTCTTAGGGTAAACAAGCTCTGGTTCCCCTTTTATTCCCCCAAGTTCTTTAGCGACCCTTAAGGCATCCTCGAAACCACCAAGCTCATCGACAAGCTTCAATCTAAAAGCCTCCTCGCCCGAAAGAAGCCTTCCATCGGCTATTTCCTTTACCTTTTCGATCGGCAGGTTTCTCGATTGAGAGACTGCTTTTACGAATTGCTCATGAACCTCGTTTAAAAGTCCCTGAAGAAGCTCCTTTTCTTGAGGCGTCAAACCCCTAAAGGGTGAACCCGTGTCCTTATAGGATCCGCTTTTTATCACGTGGGTCTTAATGCCTATTTTCCTCATTAACTCCTCTAAATCGGTAAAGTACATCACCACTCCTATGGAACCCGTTAAAGTCCCAGGGTTTGCCAAAATCTTATTGGCGGCACAGGCCACATAATAGGCACCTGAAGCAGCCACATTCCCCAAAGAGGCCACTACAGGCTTTTTCTCCCTTATCCTCAAAACCTCCTTCCAAATCTCTTGGCTCGCTCCTACCGAACCACCAGGTGAATCTATCCTCAAAAGGACGGCCTTTATAGCGTAATCTTCTTCAAAGGCCTTAAGCTCCTTCAAAACCTCTTCCGAGCTCTCTATTACCCCTTTTATCTCCAAAACGCCTATCTTCTCCCTTTTTAAGGAAAATACATCTCCTCTCACCAAAAGGAAGACAAAAACCAAAAGAACACATCCCACAAACGCTAAAAGAAAGATCCTCCGTTTCATTTTGCCCATCTGGCCTTTATGAGGTTTTCTTCAACTCTATTAAAGGAAATGGGCAACCCCCCAAATACCCTTAAAGGATCAAGGCCTTCCTTAATAAAAACCTCCCACACAAAGGCCTCCTTGGAAGCCTCCTTCAGTGAAAAAGTAATCACGTCTTTTGAACTTTTAAAAAGGTTCAAAACCATCAAATAATCGCCATATTCCTTAAGCCCTTCGATTATAAGGAGGCACCTCTGAGGTTCGCTTAAAAGTCCCTTTCCTTTGAGAAAGCGGAAAAGGTCATCCTTAAGGACCAATACTTGGAGTTTCAAAACCCTCTCCTGGGAAAGGTCCCTTTTTTCCACAATCCGATAACTCCTTACGAAATTCGGAGCTATATCCGTAAGTTGAGCCTGAGCTTCCCTCTTTGCCCCAAGCTGAGAGGCCAAATCCATAACCGCTTGAAAGAAGGCCTCTTTAAGCAAGCTTTCCCATGGGGGAGGACCATTTTCTTGATAAGGGCGCCTGATCTCAACCTCTACAAGTGTCTGAGCCAAGGAGAGTTTGATAAAAATGAGGACAAAAACAACTATGAGGCCAATTCCTTTTGCTCTTCCCATCTCAAACTCACCCAAACTTCAGAAAAGGGTTCTTCCTGTAAAAGGATGACCATCCCCATTTTTGCGAGCTCTAAAGCCGCAAGAAAAATGGGAATCAGCTCCCTCCTTCCCTCAACTTTTAACCTTCCCAACCTCCCCAACAGGTCAAGAAGTTCCGCTATTTTCTTCTTGAGATCCAAAACCTTAATGGGTTTATAGGTAGGCCTTTTATCCCTTTTGTCTTTGAGAAGGACCCTCTTGGCTGATTCGATCAAAGCCCCGATCTCAACCTTAAGCTCTTCTTGAGGGTCTTCCTCTTCTTGCGGACGGGTGAAAACATCCCACCCAAGTAATGGCCTTTCTTTAAGCCATTCCCTTGCCTTTTGAAAGACGCTGTATCTTAAAAGTCTCATCTTCAGATCTTCTTCTAATTCCTCATCTTCTCTTTCCCTTTCACCTTTCGGCAAAAGCGCCTTCGACTTAAGGTAAAGTAAGGTAGCAGCCATTAAAAGATACTCGGCTAAAAGTCCCAAATCGCCAAAACGCATCCTCCGCAGATATTGAAGGTACTGTTCGGAAAGGGCCGAAAGGGATATTCGAAGGATATCTATCTTCTCCTTTTTAACCAAGTAAAGGAGTAAATCCAACGGACCTTCAAACTCAGGAAGCTTTACGTCAAATTGCTCCATCACCAATCGAGGATCATGGCCTTGCGGACTTCGACCATGGTCTGAGAAGCTATACCCTCTGCCCTTTTACTTCCTTCCCGAAGGATCTCCTTCACGTCGTTCATTCTCCTTTTCAATTGTTCTCTCCTTTCCCTTAATGGCTCAAGGTCCCGGTTGAGATTCCCTATCAAGATCCTCTTACAATCCACACAGCCTATACCCGCTCTTTTACATTCGGTGGCTATCTCTTCCCTTTTTTCAGCATCCGTATGAAGGGCATGAAGCGCAAAAACGGGACAAAGTTCGGGTCTACCCGGATCGGTCCTCCTTCCCCTTTGGGGATCGGTGAACATAAGGGATATTTTTTGAGCTACCAATTCCGGTGGATCCGAAAGGTAAATGGCATTGTTATAACTCTTGCTCATCTTGCGTCCATCTGTGCCCGGCACATAAGGCGATTCGGTTAGAAGCGCTTGGGGTTCGGGGAATAAGTCGCCGTAAAGATAATTGAACCTTCTGGCTATCTCCCGAGTTATCTCGAGGTGTGGAAGTTGATCCTTCCCCACGGGAACGTACTTAGCCTTATAGATAAGGATATCTGCCGCCTGAAGGACCGGATAACCCAAAAATCCATAGGTCCCAAGGTCTTTATCTTTAAGCTCTTCTTGTTGATCCTTATAGGTGGGGTTCCTCTCAAGCCATCCAATGGGAGTGATCATAGATAATAAAAGGTGCAACTCCGCATGCTCCTTGACCCAGGACTGGAGGAACAAGGTGCTTTTCTCTGGATCAAGCCCCACCGCAAGCCAGTCGATCAGGATCTCCGGGGTGGATTCTTTTATCAGGGAGGGATCCTTATACTCGGAAGTTAAGGCATGCCAATCGGCTATAAAGTAAAAGCACTCATATTGATCCTGAAGCTGGAGCCACTGCTTTAGGGCTCCATGAAGGTGTCCAAGATGCAAATTTCCCGTAGGTCGCATACCACTTACAACCCTGTCCATCTCCTTCACCCCTCAAAGTGATTCTCCTATAAGAAACTTTACACCGGCCTGAATCACAGGGTAAAGAACCCCTCCTATTACACCACTTAAAACCAAGACCAAAAGGATCAGAAAACCATACCTTTCGAGCTTCAAAAGCAGGTAATCCTTGCGCTTGGGCAAAATCCCGTAAAGGATCTTACTGCCATCAAGAGGCGGCACAGGTATGAGATTAAAAAGGGCTATACCCAAATTGATAACTACCGAAAGCCTTAACATGATCAACAGCGGATCGAAAAAACCTAAGGGCAAACCCTTAAGACTCCGATATAAAAAGGCGCACAAAAGGCCAAAAATAACGTTTGCCAAAGGTCCCGAAAGGGCCACAAGAAGCATGCCCTTTTTGGGATCCCTAAAGTTAAAGGGATTAATCGGAACCGGACGAGCCCAACCTACGGTTTTGGTAAGAAAAAGCACAAGTGTGCCGATCGGATCAAGGTGTTTTATGGGATTTAGGCTCAAACGGCCGAAATATTTGGGGGTAGGATCTCCCATTTTAAAAGCCGAAAGGGCATGGGCATACTCGTGAACGGTTATAGCCCCGAGAATGGGTAGTATCAGAAACAAAATCTGTTGAAGAAAAGATGGCATTTGAGGCAAAATTATCAAAGCTTTCGTGAAGAGTCAAATTTAAACACGGCCTAAAGGAGTGAAAGATGGAGGAAAGGACAATCCCCTATATTGAAGGCGATGGCGTAGGTCCAGATATATGGAGAGCTGCAAAGCTGGTCTTCGATGAAGCCGTAAAAGTGGCTTATTCCGGAAATAAACGTGTCAAGTGGCTTAAAGTTTTGGCAGGAGAAGAGGCCTATAAGGAGACCGGTTCTTACTTGCCCGAAGAGACAATCGAAATCCTCAAAACACATAAAATCGGCATAAAGGGACCCCTTACCACTCCCATAGGGGGAGGCATAAGGAGTTTAAATGTGGCCATAAGACAGATCCTTGACCTTTATGCCTGTATAAGACCCGTGAAGTATATCCCAGGGGTACCGAGCCCTTTGAAAAATCCCGAAAAGGTGGATATGGTGGTGTTTCGTGAAAATACGGAGGATGTTTATGCGGGAATAGAATGGCCCTCGGAAAGTTTTGAGGCCAAAAGGCTTATTCGATTTTTAGATGAAGAGATGAACCAAAAGATAAACCCCCAAGCAGGAATAGGCTTAAAGATCATAACCCCTCATGGCACAAAAAGGCTCATGAGAATGGCCATAAGGTGGGCCCTTGAACGAAATAGAAAGAGCATTACCATCGTCCATAAGGGTAACATCATGAAGTTCACCGAGGGCGCCTTTCGTCAATGGGCTTATGAACTCGCCAAGGAGGAATTTGGGGAAAGGGTGATCCTGGAGGAAGAACTTGAAGGAGAAACGAAAGAGGTTAAGCTTATCATCAAGGATCGTCTGGCCGATGCCATGTTCCAGCAGGTCCTTTTAAGGCCTGACGAATACGACGTAATCGTCACCCCAAACCTCAACGGCGATTACCTCTCCGAGGCCCTTGCCGCCATGGTAGGAGGGGTTGGGATGGTCCCCGGGGCAAATGTGGGTGATGAGGTGGCCATTTTTGAAGCCACCCATGGCACAGCGCCCAAATACGCGGGCAAAGACATGGTGAACCCAACCTCCCTGATCCTTTCAGGGGCCCTGATGTTCGAACATATGGGGTGGAAGGAGGTCTCCGAGCTCATCGTGAAAGCGATAGAAAAGACCATCAAGGAAAAGATCGTAACCTACGATTTGGCTCGTCAAATGGAAGGCGCTCACAAAGTGGGGACTATGGGTTTCGCTCAAGCAGTGGTAGAAAGGCTCAAATGAAGATGGTGCTTCTTGTGGGAACCCTCCATAGGGTAAAAGAGGCTTCTCGGCCTCTTGGAGAGTTTCTCGCCCATCATAAACCTGACCTTATAAGCGTGGAGATAAGCCCTTATGGCCTTTCCTTTCGAAAAAGGAAAAGGGAGCTCATTCCAAAATTACCTTTTCCCCTTAGGCTTTTTCTGGAAATCCCCTACGAATATGAAGTAGCAAAAGAATACGCTTTAAAACACCAAATCCCGGTCCTTCCTATTGACCTTTGTTATTGGTCAAAAAGATTTCTGCGGGAGGCTTCTTATCTTTTGAAAACCCCATGGATCGGAGAAGTTCCCCTTTCTTTCGAAGGAAATATAGGCTTTGCCAAAAAAGCCTGGAACGACAAGACCTTCGGCATGTTCATTGCAAAAAGACTCGATCCAAAAAGGGAGAGGGCTTTGGCCTTAAGGATAAGAAAGCTCTTCCACCATCATTATCCGAAAAGAATCGTCCACATAGGAGGATGGGTACATATGCTCGATGTCCCCGGGACCCTTTATAGTCTCTTGAAGGACCTTAAGCCAACACGCTTTTTGATCTTGCCAGAAGAAAAGGGGTAAATGGCCTTTTTGTTGACCTTCCTCATCTCTTATGCCCTTTTACACCTTTATGTGCTTAAGGGATTTGGAGCTTTATTCAAGTTTACTTTTCCTTTTGTCTTTTTCGTTTTACTCCTTTATTTTTCACCTCTTCTTAGCCATTGGGCTTTGAAGAATGGCTTCTTAAAAATGGGGCAAATCCTTTATCTCGCTGGTTTTACCTGGATGGCTTTTCTGTTTCTCTCAGGTTGTGTGTTTTTAACATTAGACCTTTTGCGCCTTTTTTACCCTCTCAATAGAAAAACAGGGGACTTTTTGGCCTTATTTTTCAGCCTTGGTGCCCTCTGTTACGGTTTTTTTGAAGCACAAAGGCCTCAGTTAAAAACACTGACCATTAAAAGTCCCAAGATCTCAAGAACTATAACTATTGGGGTTATCTCGGATCTTCATTGTGGCCCAGTGGTTAAGGGAGAAAGGCTCAAACGTCTGCTTCAACCCCTGATGGAAGTAAAACCCGATTTAATCCTTTCTCCCGGTGACCTTCTTGACACCGAATTTCAGGGTGACCTTTCTCCCCTTCGAGAACTTAAGGCTCCGCTTGGAAAATTCGCGGTTTTGGGAAATCACGAAGGATATATGGGGGCTGAAAAGGCTCAGAGGATCCTCGAACAGATGGGCTTTAAAGTGCTAAGAGGTGAAAAGGTAAAGGTGAGCCAAATAACCCTCATAGGGGTTGATGATCCTCATGTCCGTGGGAACTCGGTCGATGAGAAAGCGCTTCTTAAGGAAGAGGAGGGCTTTGTGATTTTATTAAAGCATAGACCTTCTCTTCCGAAGGAGGGGAAATTTGACCTTCAACTCTCGGGTCATACTCACGGGGGGCAGATTTTTCCTTTTAATTTGTTCGTAAGGCTTTTTTACCCAAAAACGGAAGGGCTTAAACCGCTCAAGGGAGGAGGGTTACTTTATGTGACACGAGGCACCGGTACTTGGGGACCTCCGGTGAGGTTTTTGGCTCCGCCTGAAGTTATCATAATCAAACTTGAAGAATCCGCTTGAAATTTATTTGCACCAATAGTATAAGCTTCGGGAACAGGGAGGGAATATGAGGGTACGTAAACAGATATTTAGGGCCTTAAAGAAAAAACCCATGACCTTTTGGGAACTTATAAACTTTCAGGATTCCCACATTGCGGAATTTACAAAAACGCTGAAAGAACTGATGGAAGAGGGACTCATCGAGTACAAGGATCATAAATTTTATCTTTCAAAAGACGTTACCTTAAGGGCAAAAGAGCCTGTTTTATGCCCCATTTGCGGGATAGGGGTAAAGTTGCAGGGTTTTTTTCTGGAGGTGTTTAAACAATTTGTGGAAGAGACCAAAGATAGACCCCTTCCCAAAAGCGATTACGATCAAGGTTTCGTTAGACCGGAGGATACTGTTTCTCGGGTGGCTTTCATGTACGAGAGGGGCGATTTAGAGGACCAGGAAATCTTCATTTTAGGCGATGATGACCTTTTGAGCGTGGCCATAGGGCTTACCGGGATGGCGAAAAGGGTAACGGTAGTGGAGATAGATGAAAGGATCGTGAACTTCATAAGGGGGTTCTGTGAAAGGAAAGGGATAAGTTGGATCGTGGTTCGTGAATACAATGCCCTAAAGGAATTACCGCCGGAGGAGAAGGGAAAGTATGACGTATTTATCACCGACCCTGTTGAGACCTCGAAGGGCTTAAAATTATTTGTTGGAAGGTGTATCGAAGCCTTAAAGGGAAAAGGCTCGGTGGGTTACATGGGGTTGACTCATAGGGAAGCTTCTTTGAACAAATGGTGGGAATTTGAGAGGTTTTTAATAGAGGCCGGTTTTGTAATAACGGATATCCTCCGGGATTTCTCCGTTTATCCCGAAAGGGAAAACATGTGGGAGGAGTTTTATAAGACTTACGAACTTATGAAGTGGTTGCCCTTAAGCATACCCGATACGGATTGGTATAAATCATCCTTTATAAGGTTTGAAGCCGTAACGGAGCCGAAACTTCCGGAATTTGATCCTCCTCGAAGCCCAAAGGAGCTCTATCTTGACGAGGAGGCTTGGGCTACGCCCAAAACCCCCCATACGATGGAGGAAAACCTATGAAAAGGTTTCTGGTATTTTTGTCGCTCTTGTTTCTTTTAGGAAGTTCCTGCACCTTAAGGGTTCATGAGGCCACGATAAGCTCACCACCACCACCACCTCCTCCTCGCGTAGGGCCACCCCCTTGGGCTCCCGCTCCGGGGTATAGGTATATCTATCGTTACCGTTATTATCCGTCTCTGGAGATTTACGTGGACCTCGATCGAAACCTCTATTTCTACTTCCATATGGATAAGTGGTATTGTAGTCCCACTCCACCTCCTCATATAAAGATCAAGGGCGAATATGTGATCCTTGAGATGGGAACGGATACCCCTTATCTGTACCATAAAGAGGTGATAAAGTATTATCCCCCTAAGAAGGGAAAGCATAAACCTTAGTAAGGGCTTTTCTTGGAGATCAGGCTTGTTGTAAGTGCTCTCAAAGAGGAGCAATATCCTAAGAGAGTACTTCCAGAAGTAGCCTTTGCCGGAAGGTCAAACGTGGGCAAATCCTCCCTTCTCAATACCCTGTGGGGAAGAAAAGGACTTGCTCGAGTAAGTTCCACCCCTGGTAAGACTAGGACCATCAATTTTTACGAAGTGGAAAACTCTTATTATTTCACCGATCTTCCTGGTTATGGCTATGCCAAAGTCCCGCTTACAATGCGAAAACAATGGGCTAAAGTGATTGAGGAGTATTTCCGCACCAGAGAAAACCTTCGGGCTGTGGTATTAATCATGGACTCAACCTTAGGTCCCACTGAACTTGACGTTCAGATGGTAAATTGGCTTAAGGCCCTTAGGCCTGACCTTCCCATCATCCCCGTTTTAACAAAAACCGACAAGGCGTCGCAGAAAGAAATCTCTTCCGCTTTAACTCGGTCTAAAGAACTCTCTTTTAAGATAGAACCCATTCTCTTCTCAGCTAAAACGGGTCAAGGAAAGGATAAGCTGTGGAAGGTTTTATTCCACCTTCTTCAAGAAAAAACGCCCCTCTGAAAAGATCAGGTAATTCCCGTCTCGGAAGCTCCCCACATTAAAATAGAACCGTCCCTCATCTTCTACAAAATCAGGCATATGGCTATGAGCCATAATCACCGCGTCAAAACCCTCTTTCAGTCTTTTAAGGGCATAGGTCCTCAAACGGTTTTGAAGGTCCTGTTGAGGGCCTTTTCCTTTTGACCGAGAAGCCCAAAAAAACCCTATGGGAATGACCACCCGAGGACCGAGTAATCTCAAAAAGGAACAGGTGAGGGGGTTTTTGAGAAAAAGAGAGGGTAAACAGTGAGGAAATCCGGAGTTCCTCTCACCATGGGCCAAAAGGACCCTTAACCCCTCAAGTTCCATGGCGTTTTCCCAGCGGTAATTCTCCACCTTTACCCCAAAAAGCTCCCCTTTGAGCCCGAAATCGTGATTACCTTCAAGGAATACGATGCGCGTCCTGTTTTTAGAAAGGCTTAAAAATACCTCTCTTAAGTCCTCATAAAGTAACTCGAGTTTTCTTTGATCCCGGAAGCCGAACCAGAAATCGAAAAAATCCCCTAAAATAACAAGCCCCGAAGGAGGCTTCTCCATAAGCCTCTTAAAGTTCTCCCAAGCCCCATCTTTCCGATAAGGGTTAAGGTGGGCATCCCCAAGGAAAAGCCACGTCACGATATCTTAAAACCCCGCCTCTTTAGATAATCGGAAAGGGCTTCCTGCCAAGGTCGCATCTTTATTCCGGCTTCTCTCTCCAATTTCTCTTTGGAGAGCACCGAAAAAATCGGCCTTCTTGCGGGACGGGTGAGGTCTGCCGAAAGAATAGGAACCAGTTCTACATCGTTCTTTCCTATTTGCCTCAGTATCTCCTTGGCAAACTCATACCACGAACACTGTCCGCTATTGGAGACGTGAAAAATCCCCCAGGCATCCCTTTTTAACAATTCCCCTATCACCTGGGCTAAATCAATGGTATAAGTGGGAGAACCGATGAGGTCCTCCACCACCTCTATTCTCCCTTTCCCCTGGTCAGCGAGGCTAAGGATAGTGTCAACGAAATTCCGCCCATGAGGACCGAATAGCCATTGGGTCCTCACGATCAAATAATCATCGGAATGTTCTTGGACATATCGCTCTCCTAAAAGTTTGCTTTCCCCGTAAACATTTAAGGGGTTGGGTTGGTCATCCTCTTTATAAGGTATCTCCTTCTTGCCATCAAATATATAGTCACTGCTTATGTACACGACCTTGGCTTTAACTAAACTTGAAGCCTTCGCCACGTTTTTCGCCCCTTCGGCATTCACGGAAAAGGCAAGCTGTGTCCGCCTTTCACAAGCGTCAACATCACTGTACCCTGCCGCGTTAATCACAATCTGAGGCATCAAGTCCTTAAAGACCCGTTTAACCGTCCCATACGCGGTAACGTCAAGCTCTTCCCGGTCAAGGGGAATGACCTCATACGACTCAGAAAGGACCTCCACCAGGGCTCCCCCCACAAGTCCCTTAGCTCCTATGATGGCGACTTTCCCTCTTTTCTCCATCTCTCCCCGCCCCCTTAGTAGGATTAATTACTTTAAAAGCTCGGGATAGCGCAACCTTAAAAGTTCAAATGCCGCAAGAACAAGGGCATGATCGATCTTGCCCGAAGCCATATCTTTTAATACCTGATCAAGGGGCATTTTTACAAGCTCTATCTCCTCACTTTCTTCGGGAAGTGGATCCCCCACTTTCTCCAATTCGGTTGCCAAAAAGACGTAAAAGCGATTGTTAAAAAGTGCCGGCTGGGGTCTTAAAACCCCAAGAAGTTCCATTTTATTCGCCTTAAAACCGGTCTCCTCCTGCAATTCCCTAAGTGCTGCTCCAAAGGGATCGTCCTCATCCATTATTCCCCCAGGTATTTCAAGGCTCATCTCTTCGCTTCCGTGACGGAACTGCCTCACTAAAATTACCTCTTCGTTCAAAAGGGGTATTATCCCCACCCAATCTCGGGTCTCGATTTGGTAAAACTCATGGGGTTTACCCGTTTTAGGGGAAAGAAACTCCTTCACTTTAAGCTTAAAAAGCCTACAGGTAAAGGCATCTCTTGTTCCCAATAATTTCCACTCTCGCGCCATTTTACGCCCCAAACTTCTTCAATTTAAGAGCCGAAGCCAGAACTAAAGGCATCACCTCAACGGCCCTGAAAACGCCCAAGGCTCCCCGAGAACAGGCCCTTTCCGTAAACTCCGTTACTTCATCCGGACGTTCATAGGGGGAACGAAGCGCAAAGGGACAGGGATGCCAACTGTGCCCCTTAAGAAGGGAAGGCGTCGAATGATCCGAACAAAGCACGATCACCTCAGGCGAAAGCTCAAACAAGACCGAACTCGTCCGGTCCAACTCCTCTATCACCCTGACCTTGCCCTCAAAATCGCCATCCTCACCTCGGCTGTCCGTTTCCTTTATGTGAACATAAAAGAAGTCATACTCTTTATAAAAATTGAGCCTTAAGGTCTCAAAAAGGTCCCCTATCCTCTCCCCAGTCTTCAAAACCTCCATTCCCAAAAGACGAGCTATCCCCTTATACATGGGATAAGAGGCTATACAAGCTGATTTAAGCCTATAAAGCTCATATAGCGAGGGCATCTCAGGCATTTGGGAAAAACCCCGAAGAAGGATCCCATTAGCTGGGTACTCGTCTTTCAATACCTCACGAGCCCTTCTGGTAAATTCCTTGACCACCGAGACCATCCGTTCGGCCCTTTCATCAAGGGCAGAAGGTTCAAGGGGCTTTAGGCCTTCTTTCTGGGGGTCCGTATCGGTCAAAAGATCCGAAAGCCCCTCCCCCGAAAACTTTACCACAAACCGATGTTCTTTCCCCGATTCAATCTCGATCTTCACACCTTGCACTTCGGGAATGGCTTTTCTCAGTTTCTCGCAAAGCCTTCGGTTCTCCTCCGTAGGGATCCTTTGGGCCCTTCTATCCAAAACCCTTCCATCCTCCGAAAAGGTCGCAAAATTCCCCCTCGCCACCACCTCTCCACTCCTAACTTCCATACCGAGTCCAAGGGCCTCAAGTATCCCTCTTTTTATTTGGTACCGGAGGGGATCATAACCAAATAAAGCCAGATGCCCAGGACCACTACCAGGTGTTATACCAGGGTAAACGGGTATGGTAAGACCACATATCCCTTCTCTCGCTATCCGATCCAGGTTCGGCTTTATTGCAGCCTCAAGTTCTGTTTTCCCTTCCACAGGCACTCCTCCAACTCCATCTATAACTATAAAGACTATCCTAGAAGGGGTTTCCAGAATTAGGTCTTTCAAAACCTCATGGGGAAACATGTTTTCCTCCTTTTAAGCCTTAAAGGTATGAAAGGGCGCTTTCTCGAGCCAAGCTTAGGGCCTTTTTCACATCCTCACCGAGAAGCAAAAAACCAAGGAAAAACCCCACCAAGGCCTCCTGAACTTCCTCCATATCCTCCCCTTCCCCCGAAATGGTGAACTCTTCCCCTTCGTGATAAACCGTGACCCCCTTTTTGCCTCGGTTTAAGAGCACTGT
>CAYZRR010000030.1:0-5722 GCA_964480925.1 uncultured Thermodesulfobacteriota bacterium | reverse complement strand
CAGGGGTCTTTCTAACCGCTTCAAGTCCTTCTAAAACCTTTATCGCCTCGGCAGTATAACTGGTCCGCAAGTTTAACCTCCTCATTCCAGCATCCGCATGGGCATCACCACATAAAGATAAGCATCGTTTTTCTCTTCCCTTAAAAGGGCAGCGCTCTCTGAATCCCTCAGTTCAAACCTGACCCTCTCCTCTTCCATCACATTTAAGGCCTCAATGAGGTAATGGGCGTTGAACATGATCCGTAGGGGAAACCCTTCATATTGAATGTTTAAACCCTCCCTATACTCTCCACTTGGCCCTTCTACTTGGAGTTCAAACCTCCCATCGGGAGAAAAGTTCATCTTTACTCCTTCTCCTTTTTCACCGGAGAAAACACTAGCCCTTCTTAAGGCTCGAAGAAAAATCTCCCGATCTATAATGGCTTTATTATCAAGACCTGAAGGTAACACATACTTATACTCAGGAAAACCTCCTTCAAGAAGCCTTACCGAAAGTAGACTCTTCTCCCCTTCAAAATGAAGAAGGTTCTCTTTACTTTTGATGTTTAATTTCCCTTCTTCACCGAAGACCCTTCTTATCTCCATAACGCCCTTTTTCGGCAACACCCATTGCGCCGGCTTTAAAACCCCCTCTATTTCACTCTGATAAAGGGCTAACCTATGACCATCAGTCGCAACAAGTCGCAAAACACTTTTTTCAACTTCAAACAATACCCCATGTAGGTTCATCGAAGATTGTTGAGACGAAGTACAGAAAGAAACCCTTTTTATCATCTTTTTTAAAAGAGATCCGTTTACCGAGAAAACCTCTTCTTTAGCCTCTGAAAAACGAGGGAAATCCTTTGGATCAAGCCCAGCTAATCGGAAGGAGATGTTACCACTTGAGATCTTCACCCAAAAGTTATCCTCGGTTTCAAAATAAAGATCCTCCTTGGGCATTTCTTTTACTATCTCATAGACCTTTCTCGCTTCCACACATATTTCTCCTTCTTCCTCTACCCTGCCAGAAACCTTTTCCCTCAAACCTATCTCAAGATCCGTGGCCTCTAAGAATATTTCACCCTTAGCCTGAATAAGTACATGCGAAAGAATCGGATAAATAGTCCTTTTCTCCACAATTCCCTGAAGTTTTGCTAAGGTCTTTTGAAGGTTTTCTTTTCCTACTTTTATTTTCATCTTTCCTCCTCACTATGTGGAAAATGTGGAAAACCTCATTAAGTCTTTAAAAACTAAGAAAATGCTTGTAAAAAAAGATGGTCCAAGTTACTAACTTAATCAACTTTTCAACATTTTCTCAAGTTCCTCCACCATCTCGCGAAAAACCCGATCGTTTTTCAACCTCTCTTCAATCTTTCTTATTGCATGAATGACCGTAGAATGATCCCTACCACCAAAGGATCTCCCTATTTCTACCAAAGGGGCGTCGGTGTATTTTTTAACCAAATACATGGCTATTTGCCGAGGGACAACTACTTTCTGCATCCTTCTTTGAGAAATTAACTCTTTGGGTTTTATCCTAAAATAACTGCAAATTTTATTAATGATTTTTTCTATCGTTATAGGTTGATCTTCTTTTATTATGTTTTTCAAAGCTTCTTTTGCAAGTTCAATGTCGATTCTCTTCCTTGTCAATGAAGAATATGCGCCAAGCCTAATTAAACAACCTTCAAGCACTCTTATATTAGACGAGTCGATCTTTGAAGCAATAAAAAAAGCCACATCATCAGGCAAGTCGATATTTTCGATCTCTGCCTTTTTCTTCAGGATTGCAACTTTAGTTTCCACATCAGGTGGTTGAATATCCACTATGAGTCCCCATTCGAAACGGGATCTTAATCTTTCTTCGATATTTGAAATATCCTTTGGAAATCGATCACTCGTTATCACTATTTGTTTTTTGTTTTGATAAAGAGTATTAAACGTGTGGAAGAACTCCACCTGGGTTCTTTCTTTGCCAGCCAGAAATTGGATATCGTCTATGAGAAGAACATCCATTGTGCGATATTTATTTCTGAAGGCGTCCATTTTTTCGTAGCGAATGGAGTTGATAAGCTCATTGGTGAATTCTTCAGAAGAGACGTAGCAGACCTTAAGTGGATCTGAGACTCGGCGTTCCTTTATTATTTGTTGGCCTATGGCGTTAAGAAGATGCGTTTTCCCTAATCCCACTCCCCCGTAAATAAAAAGGGGGTTATACCTTAAACCGGGTTTTTCGGCCACCGCTAAAGCAGCGGCGTGAGCCAATTGATTACCGCTTCCCACTACGAAATTATCAAAGGTATATCTCGGATGGAAGGCCTGCAGGGCTTGCTGTATTCTTTCTTGATCGTGTAGATCCGATGTGGATTGTTCTTCAAATTTCTCCACCACAAGTTCCACATTATAACAATCCCTCTGGGTCTTCCTCAGGGCTTCTTGGATTTGATCAAGGTAATGTTCCTTCACCCATTCGCGGAAGAACTTATTAGGAGTAGCGATTACCAGGGTTTGGCCCTCAACGCGAGCGCGAAGGGGTTTTATCCAGGTCTCATAAGCGTTAAAAGAAAGGTTCTCCCTTAAATGATCAAGAACCTCATTCCAAAGCTCACTCATCTGGTGACTCAGTTTTATCCTCCAGGAAGGTGGTGCCGAGGGACGGAGTTGAACCGCCGACACGCGGATTTTCAGTCCGCTGCTCTACCGCCTGAGCTACCTCGGCACCAAAATAAGGATAACGAAAGGAGCCGGACGATGTCAAGGTCCCCGGGGTGGCTTAAAAATTATAAAAAGTTCATCCCAAAAGTAACTCGAATTTTCATTAACAAAACTTAAAGGGCGAATATCACTACAGCTCTTTTCTAAACCAAATCCTCACTTAAAATTGGAACCTTGAAGCTTCGTTTGATTTGGTTGACAGTTGTACTCACTGAGTTATACTTTGTTTAATAAAAGGCGAAATTAAAATCACATGAAAGGAGAGAAAAGTCATGAAAACAGCGAAGCTGATAGTGTTACTAATTTTAGTAATTCTTTTAGGGATAGTTTTTGTTCAAAACCTTGAGCGAGTAAAATTACATTTTCTTTTCATTACAATAGAGATGCCACACATTATTTTGTTGTTATTTGCTGTGGGAGCAGGTTTTGTGCTCGGTTTACTAGTTGTATTATCAAAAAGACTAAAAAATGGCAAACAGGATCAATAATAAGAACAGCAATAAATGGCATGCTTTAGACGTCCAAGAAGTGCTTAAGCGCCTTGGTGCATCTGAAAATGGGCTTTCAAGTGATGAAGCTTTGCGTCGTCTGGAGAAGGTAGGTCCTAATTCCTTGGTGGTAGAAGAAGGTATAAATCCCTTCCGGCTTCTAATAAGGCAGGTTCACAATCCATTGATATATCTTTTAATTTTTGCTGCCATCCTTTCAATTTTTATAGGACATACTATTGATGTAATAGTAATTGCCGGTGTAATCATTTTAAACACCATACTTGGTTTTTTTCAGGAGTGGCGTGCAGAGAAGACTTTGTCTGCTCTTCGCCGTATGGCTTCTCCTCATGCAAAGGTCTTGAGAGATGGCAATCCAAAGTTAATAGATGCCTCTGAGGTTGTTCCTGGAGACATTCTTTTTCTTGAAACTGGTGATAAGGTCGCGGCAGATGCAAGGTTGATATGGGTTAACGAACTGCAGGTGGATGAATCAGCCCTTACGGGAGAATCCTTACCAGTGGCAAAAATTGTGGAAGTTTTAAAACCTGATACCCCTTTAGCAGATCGGAAAAACATGGTTTTTACGTCTACCAATGTAACAGGCGGTAGAGGTTTAGCAGTAGTTGTTGCTACCGGTATGAATACCGAGATTGGAAAAATCGCTGCTCAAGTCAGCGCTACAAAAAGGGAAGAAACACCTCTTCAAAAAAGAATGCATAAACTTAGCATTTTCATTGGAGTTGGTGCTATCATTTTATCCTCTTTTGTTTTCGTTCTTGGACTGTTAAGCGGTTATAAGATTGTGGAGATGTTAATGTTTTCTGTAGCCGTTGCGGTTTCTGCCATTCCTGAGGGGCTTCCTGCAGTTATTAGTGTGACCTTAGCACTTGGGGTTCAACGCATGGCATCCCGGAAGGCTCTAATTAGACGTCTTCCAGCAGTCGAGACCCTTGGTTCTGTGACCGTAATTTGCTCAGATAAAACAGGCACTATAACTAAGAATCAAATGACGGTAAAGAAAATTTGGGCTGGAGGTCAAATTTATGAAGTTACGGGTGATGGTTATGTGCCTGAAGGGGAAATTAGGAAAGAAGGGGGAGAGAAGCTTGAAAAACTCCCAGAGGATCTGAAGAAGTTTCTCGAAATTGGGCTTTACTGCAACAATGCGGTTCTAAGAAAAAAAGAGGGACAGTGGATTGTAGAGGGGAATCCAACTGAAGGGGCATTAATAGTAGTTGCTATGAAGGCGGGTCTGGAGGAAAACCAAGAAAAAAAGAAGAGACTCTCAGAGATCCCGTTTTCGAGCGAGGCTAAGTACATGGCGACCCTTCATGCTGGTGAAAAAAATGGTAAATCCATCGTTTATATCAAGGGAGCTCCGGATAGGATCATAGGATTTTGTTCTCACGTCTTGGTAAACGGAGAGCCTGTAGAACTTGATGAGACTCTCCGTAAAGAGATAGAGAGAATAAGCGAAAACTTTGCGTCCGAAGCACTTCGAGTAATGGCTGGAGCCTACAAAGAGTTTGAAAATAAGAATGAGCTTCAACGAAGTGATGTAGAAAGAGGACTGATCTTCGCTGGACTTTGGGGAATGATCGATCCACCGCGTGAAGAAAGCGCTGAAGCGGTCAGACAAGCCAAAGAAGCAGGGGTTAAAGTTGTCATGATTACTGGTGATCATGCTGTAACTGCCCTTGCCATCGCTAAGAAAGTGGGAATTGTTGAGAATGGAAAAGTTATTACGGGAAAAGAAATTGATGAGATGGAAAACCCCAGAGTTGCTAAAGCTGCATTGGAATATGGCGTTTTTGCTCGAGTCACCCCTGGTCATAAATTAAAGATCCTTAGATCCCTCAAAGATCACGGGCAAATTGTGGCCATGACCGGTGACGGTGTTAACGATGCTCCTGCCCTTAAGGGTGCTGATATTGGAATTGCCATGGGTATTGCAGGTACGGAGGTGGCAAAAGAGGCTTCAGACATGATCCTATTGGACCACAATTTTGCTACCATTGTTAAAGCTATAGAAGAAGGCCGAAGAATCTACGATAACCTGCGTCGAGTGGTTTTCTATCTTATTTCTACCAACCTTGGAGAGATCCTAACCTTTATGGTTGCCTTAGCATTTGGGTTAGGTTTGCCTTTAACTGCGGTAATGGTGCTCTGGGTTAATCTGGTCACTGATGGTGCTTGTACTATCCCGCTTGGAGTTGAACCTGCGCATAAGGATATTTTAAAAAGACCTCCTCGAGATCCCAAGGAGTTCATAATTAATCGTGTCGTCCTTATGAGAATGGCTCTTTTAACACCTATCATGGCTGCGGGGACTTTAGGGCTTTTTTGGTTTGCTAAACAAAATGGAAGCCTTGAATATGCTCGAACTGTAGCCTTCACAACCCTTGCAGCTTTTCAGTGGTTTCAGGCTCTTAACGCTCGGTCCACTTTTAACTCCATTTTTTCTGTTGGGCTTTTCACCAACCGTTGGGTTCTTCTGGGGATAGGTTTGGCGATAATCCTGCAAATAAGTGTTGTCC
>CAYZRR010000029.1:0-4741 GCA_964480925.1 uncultured Thermodesulfobacteriota bacterium | reverse complement strand
GTTCACAAGGACAAGCCCTTTTTCGATTCCTTAACCGATTTTATGTCAAGTGGTCCCATAGTGGTGATGGTACTTCAAGGGGAAAGGGCCATCGAAAGGGTAAGAGAGATAATGGGAGCCACTGATCCCAAGAAGGCTGCTCCAGGTACCATAAGGGCGCAATATGCTGACAACATCCAAGAGAATATAGTCCACGGCTCCGATTCTCCGGAAAGCGCCGCCTACGAAATTCCCTATTTTTTTAGCTCCACAGAGCTTTTTGCTTAAATTAAAACGTTTTATATTTATCGATCAAAACGTTTTATTGACAAACAGGGATTTTTTATATAAGTTTGCCGAAAAATCTGACGGGAGGTGTTGAGATGAGGGGGTGGTGGAGGCTTATAGGGTTGATGTTGGTTTTGTGTTTTGGAGTATGGATGAATGGTTTTGCGCAACCTATCGTAATTAAGGCTGTTACTGCTTTTCCCAAGAATCATTTGAACAACGATCCGGTTCCAATATTCCTTGAGAAGGTTAATTCTAGGTTAAAGGGGGTGGTAGAGATAAAATGGTTGGGTGGTCCTGAGGTAGTTGATACTTATGAACAACCACGCGCTTTGCAATCTGGGGCAGTAGATATGGTGCTTTATAGCTCCTTTGGGTATCTTAAACCTTTAATGCCAGAAGCTTATGCTAAATCTGTTTCTGAGCTTACCGAATGGGAGGAGAGAAAAAGTGGAGCTCATGCGTTGTGGGAGGAAATTTTTGCAAAGCGTTTAAACTCTAAATATTTAGGTACTTTTCACAGTTATGTGCCATTTGTTCTTTATTCCAACAAGAAAATACAAAAAGCCGAGGATATGAAAGGATTGAGAGTAAGGGCGATGCCTCTATATGTACCCTTCCTCAAAGCTATGGGGGCTATACCGGTGACCATTGCTCCTGGTGATATTTACACCGCTATGGAAAGGAAAGTCGTGGATGCGTTTATATGGCCTCAAATGGGTATGATAAGTTGGGGACTTCAAGAGGTAACCAAATATCAAATTATCCCTGGCTTTTACAGAATGGAGCCTTGGACGGCGATCAATCTCAATAAATGGAATGCTATTCCTAAAGAAGCCCAAAGGGTAATAGAAGAGATAATGGAAGATATGGAATACATAGCTACCATGCGGGCTATACAAGTTGCTAAATACGAGGATGAAGTGAG
Organism: uncultured Thermodesulfobacteriota bacterium; assembly: GCA_964480925.1. GTDB lineage: Bacteria > Desulfobacterota > B13-G15 > B13-G15 > B13-G15 > B73-G16. Next base: position 3,546 of record CAYZRR010000029.1, on the reverse strand, counting down.
AATAAAGGCGGGTATGCAGTTCGTTGAAATACAACCTTCAGAGGCCGAAAGATTCTTAAAGATAATTTATGAAGAAACATGGAAAGCTATTGTCCAAGAATCACCAGAATATGGTCCGCGTTTGAGGCAATTAACTTCTAAGAAAGCCTTACCTAAAGGCGCCTTTCCGTGGATGTAAACACCAGATGACCTGACTGGCTCATTCCCAGTCAGGTCATCTTTCAAGGAGGAAAGCGGTGTTCAAACGCATCCAAAAGCTGTGTTTGGAACTGGCTTTGTGGATGTTAGTAGGGATGAGTGTTATTGTGTTTGTTGATATTATCTTGCGTTTTTTCTTGAGGCGTTCTTTACCATGGGGGGTAGAAGTATGTGAATATTTTATTTTCGGATTAACTTATCTTGCAGCTTCTTATTTGCTGCGTGAGGGAAAACATGTTCGAATTGAAATAATTGAGTCTTTCATAAAAGAAACGGTAAAAAAGAGATTAGAAAAATGTAGAGAATTTATAGGTTTATTATTTTGTATTGTAGTTTGTATAATAAGTATAGAAGCTGCTTATTATTCATACAAAATGAAATTAAAAGTGACGCGCATTTATGCGGTGGATAAATATATCTTTCTTTTAATAATTGCCTTTGGTTTTGGTATGTTGGCATTGGAATTTTTAAGGAAATTAATTATAACTTTAAGACAAAAATAAAGGGATGGGGAAAAATGGAATGGTATTTGCTTTTTAGCATTCTTCTTGGAGGATTAATAGGGTTGATGATATTGGGCATTCCTGTATTTTTGTCATTTGTGATAATCAATCTGGTTGGTATTTATTTTTTATGGGGTTGGAATGGGATTTTAAATTATTCTCATGCGCTTTTTTCATCGATAGCCAATTTCGTGTTTTTCCCCATACCTATGTTTATATTGATGGGGGATATAATAGCGAGGTCCGGTGTCTTTGTGAAAGTCATTGAGACCCTCGATATGTGGATTGGAGGTGTAAGAGGACGGTTGATATTTTTAGCCATAGGTGCGGCCACTATTTTTGCCGCTTTAAGTGGTTCTGCTCAGGGTACTGCAGCTATGTTAGGAGCTCTATTGTTGCCGGAGATGTACAAAAGAGGATATAAACGTTATATGGCAGTGGGATCTTGTATGTCTGGAGCATTGGCTCAATTAATTCCGCCAAGCGCTTTTGCGGTAATTTTGGGGTCTCTTGCTCAGGTTTCTATAGGAAAACTCTTGATCGGTGGAGTACTTCCGGGATTAGTTACTGCTGGATGTTATGTGGCTGTAACCTTTTTATTATTAAAAATTGACCCTGAGATAGCAAAAGATTATATGCCAAAGAAATACCCATTAAAATTAAAACTAAAAGCAGTTGCTAAGAATATATTACCGTTTGGTAGTATAATGTTTCTCGTTACAGGGTTAATATTTTTCGGAATTTGTGCTCCAACCGAATCTGCTGTCCTTGGAGTTTTTGGAAGTTTAATCGTAATTGCAATATATAAGAATTTTAGTTGGGGGATATTAAAAGAGTCTTTCGAGAATACACTTTACATTACTGGTATGATGTTGCTTATAGTTGCTAACGCTCTTGCTTTTAGCCAAATGTTAGCTTATAGTGGAGCAAGTGAAGGATTTTGTGAATTTGTAGTAAATAGCATTAAGCTTTCTCCGGTTACTGCAGTTATTATAATGCAAATTGTTTATCTCGTACTTGGGTGCTTTATGGAACAAGCATCAATAATTATGATAACATTTCCTATATTTTTACCTATAATAAAAGCTTTGGAAATTAATGAAATTTGGTTCTGTATCTTAACATTGATGAATATGGGAATAGCAATGAAAAGTCCTCCTTTTGGGTTGACTTTGTTTGTTATTCAGGGTACTGCTCCTAAAGGGACGACATTAAGGGACATATATCTTGGTGCTTGGGTCTTTATCTTTTGTGACTTTTTGGCGATGGTTATTGTTTTTCTATTTCCCGAAATTGCCTTGCTTCTTCCAAGGCTTATGAGGTAAAGGGACGATAAGTTTGGTTGACAAAAATAGATGTTTGGGATATTTTAAATTGTGAAAATTGTAACTTTTATAAAATTGAGGAGGTGAGGTATGGAGATAAAGAAGATAGGGATTGTAGGTGCTGGGGCAATGGGGAGTGGTATAGCTCAAGTGTGTGCTCAAGCTGGTTTTGAGGTGATAATCAGGGATCTCACCGATGAACTTGTTCAGAAGGGGTTAAAGAGCATCGAGAACTTTATGAACGAAGGGATAAAGAGGGGTAAGGTTACAGAGGAACAAAAACAGCAGACGCTTTCCAGGATTAAAGGCACCACTAAGCTTGATGACTTGAAGGATGTGGATTTTGTCATTGAAGCGGTCGTGGAGATTATGGATATTAAAAAGCAGGTCTTTCAGGAACTTGATAAGCTGGTAAGGCCTGAGGTCATTCTTTCTACCAATACTTCCTCTTTAAGCATTACCGAAATCGCCCAAAGTACTAAGAGGCCTGATAAGGTGGTGGGTATGCACTTTTTCAACCCTGCTCAGCTTATGAGGCTTGTGGAGATCGTGAGAGGGCTTGATACAAGTGATGAGACCGTTAAGGTATGTTATGAACTTTCTGAGAAGCTTGGTAAGATCCCCGTTGTAGTGAATAAGGATGTGCCAGGTTTTATAGTGAATCGAATAATGATGATTCAATTTATGGAAGCCATAAGGCTTTATGAGGAAGGTGTGGCTTCACTTGAAGACATCGATAAGGCGGTCAAATTTGGTCTTAACTATCCCATGGGGCCTTTTGAGCTTATGGATCTTACGGGTTTGGATATAGGGTACCATGTCAACGAATATCTGTGGAAAGAGCTAGACCATTGGCCTTCTACTCCATACAGTTTGAAGGCTAGGGTAAAAGCGGGTAAACTCGGCCGTAAGACGGGTGAGGGTTGGTATAAGTATCAGAAGTAAAGGAGGCGAAGATGCACCATTATGAGCATTTAAAGACGGAAAAAATAGACAAGGTCCTTCTGGTGACCCTTAATCGCCCTCCTTATAATCCCCTAAGTTCGGCGCTTTATGGAGAGATACTGAAATTATGTGAGGAGCTAGAAAGTTCCGATGAGGTAAAGGTGCTGGTTATCACGGGTTCGGAGAAGGCTTTTTCTACCGGTTTGGATGTCAAGGAGGTTCATGGGAAGAGCCCTTATGAGATGAGCTTAATAGGCGATCTCAGTCGAAAGGCTTCCTGGAGCTTGAGTGAGCTTTCCATTCCTACAATAGCCGTTATAAGGGGGTTGGCAGTAGGAGGAGGACTTGAGCTTGCGTTATGCTGCGATTTCCGCTTCGCATCTGAGGATTCCAGGTTTGGTCAACCAGAGATAAATCTAGGGATTATCCCTGGAGGAGGAGCTACTCAGAGGCTTCCGAGGTTAATAGGCCTCAATAAAGCCAAGGAGTTACTTTTTACAGGTCAGATGATCGATGCCAAAAGGGCCTTGGAGATAGGTTTGGTCGATAAGCTTTATCCTTCGGAAAAGGTCCTT
>CAYZRR010000028.1:0-7446 GCA_964480925.1 uncultured Thermodesulfobacteriota bacterium | reverse complement strand
GTGAGCATAGTTATTCCGGTTAAGGACAATTGGGAGTATACGGAGCTTTGTCTTAAGTCAATTTTCAAGTATACGGATTCTCCATATGAGGTCATTTTGGTTGACAATGGGTCAAGGAATCCTTTATTGGAAAAACTTCTCAAGCTTAAGAACAGAAACCCACAGGTAGATTTGAAGTACATAAGGTCTGAAGTTAATCTCGGCTTTGCCGGCGGTTGTAACAGGGGCATTGAGCTTTCAAGGGGCGATTTTGTGGTCATTTTAAATAATGACACAATTGTGAGTCCTGGATGGCTTTCTGGGCTTTTGAGAATTTTTGAAAAAGAACCCAAAATGGGGATCACTGGGCCACGGAGCAATTACGTATCTGGCCCCCAATTGATAAGGGATTGTCCCTTGCACTTTAAAAATCCTTCAGATGTGGATCTGGAAAAACTTTCCCTCTATTCGGAAAGTTTTAAAAGGGAAAACGAAGGTCAATACGTAAAGCAGGATTTTGTTATTGGTCTTTGTATGTGTATAAAGAAGGAAGTGATTGAGGCCATAGGTGGTTTTGATGAGAGGTTTTATCCCGGAAATTTTGAAGATGATGATTTCTGTTTAAGGACAAAACTTGCGGGTTTTGAAATAGCAATGGCCTGCGATACCTTCATCTATCACTTTGGGGAAAAGACCTTTGAAGGAGAGAGGTTTGATTACAAGAGGACGCTTTTGGAAAACTTGATGCGTTTTATGGAAAAATGGAATATAGATCAAGTCAACGAGAAAGGCGACCTATACCGTAAAGTCCTAAGAAGGAGATTAATCCCCACGGAAAATTTGATCTATCCACTTTTTAAAGACCATCCTTATATATTGCTCGAATGGAACCGAGATGAAGAGGAGGTTTTGAGTTATTTAGTCAAGCATTTCCGTCTCAAATCCTTACCCGTCATCCTCACCACAAAAGAAGACCCTGAAAAAGTTATGATGAAAACCCAAGAGCTTCTCGGAAACCTGAACCTTTTGGATGACCCCAATATCAACATCACCATTTTAAAGGGGGAAACCTCACAAGTTTTAAATGAGTTTAAGGGTAAGTTTTATTTATTTCGAAAATTAAAATCCGAAAATTCCAAGGCACACGAAGGATCCCACGTAATCCAAGTATTCGTTTAAGAATTTAAGGCTTTTTCAAAAAGTTCTTTAAGGACTTTGGCTCTTTCTTCTGAAAGGGTCCCCTTTCCTAAGGCTATAGGTATGGTCTGAAGGCCCAAGGAGGCATAAAGCTTAAAAACCTGAGGATCCCTTTCCCTTAAAGCCTCAAGGTGTTTCTTTATAACCGTTATATCCCCACGGGCAATGGGGCCGGTTAGGCAAGTGGGAAGCCCTATATTTTGGATGTTGTTTACAGTTCCCCAAATCAAAGGGAGTAACAATTTGGTGCCCTCCTCTTTCCCTATACCTATGAAGTCAAGTAACTTAAGGGCCACTCCCACAAGGGCCACAAGATAGTTACTGGCAAAAACAGCTGAAGCATGATAAAAAACCTTCCCCTCCGGAGGCACAAACACATAGGAACCGCCCAAATCAAGGGCCATTCTCTCAAGTAAAGTTCTCAATTCCTCAGAAGAGGCCTCAATCCCAAAGACCGAACCAGGGATGTTATTAATAGCCTGGTCTATGGTGGCAAAGGCTTGACAAGGGTGAAATGAGCCAACCTCCGCTCCCCTTTTCCGAGCTCCTTCAAGGACATCAAGGGAAAGGGCACCGCTTGCGTGAACCACTTTTTGCCCTTTTTCCCAAGGTAGAGAGGCTACAACTTCTCGGATAGCATCATCCGGAACGGTCACGAATATAAGCTCAACCTCCTCTAGGAGGGCCTCAGGGTTTTTAAAACCCTTCGCACCTTCCACGTACTTAAGAAACCTCCTTATGCTCTCTTCACTTCTACTTGAAACCCCTACAACGCTATACCCAACTTCCTTCAGTTTAACTGCAAGAGCCGTCCCGACTCGCCCTGCTCCTATAAAGCCTATTTTTATCGACATAAGAACCTCCTTTTTGGAAATTGTAACAAGAAAAAAGGTTTGTTTAAATTACTCCTATGAGAGAAAAAATCCTCACATTGATAGGTGCTTCTTCGGCCATCTTCTGGCCAGGAAGTTTTGTATTTGGACTTCCAGGAGTAATGGCACCTTATTGGATAGAGAAGTTGGGAATCAGTAAAAGCGAACTCGGAAATGTTTTATTTTTTCTCTTAATCTCCCTTGGCATATTCATGTTCCTCGTGGGAAAATGGCAAAAGAGGCTTGGCTTTTCGAAGATAATCTCCTTGGGAATTTTACTTAACGCCTTCGGCCTCTTTTATCTTAGTGGGGTAAAATCATCCTTGGGACTTCTTTCTTGGGCATTTCTCATAGGGATGGCCTCATGTTTTGTCTACATACCAGGTCTTACGGTGGTACAAAGGGCATTCCCCGAGAAAAGGGGTCTTGTCTCGGGAATAGTCAATATGGTCTTCGGTCTCTCGGCAGCTATAATGGCTCCAATTTTCCGGCTCTTACTGCAAAAATGGGGTTACGAAAATATGATACTTCTGCTTTTGGGGCTTACCTTAGGTTTTGGCCTTTTGGCCTCAAGTTTGATAAAGGAACCTAAAGAAACAAAGCTTATGCAAAGCCTTAGGGGGTTTTCCTTAAGGCCGAAAGAGGCTTTAAAGACTTCCTCTTTTTGGGTTATATGGAGCATATGGGCCCTCCAAGGAGCCGCAGGAATAAGCATGGTCATCCTCTCAGTACCGTTTGGACTTTCTTTGGGACTCGGGATGAAAGAAGCGGTGTTTCTCCTTTCAAGTTTTAACATAGCAAACGGATTGAGCCGCTTAATCTCAGGCTTCTTATCGGATATGATCGGTAGAAAGCCCGTAATGGGGTTTTCCTTCTTAGTCTCCGGATTGTGTTACTTTCTTTTGCCCCAGGGCTTTTCTTTCGTAGGAACTAGTCTTTTCTGTCTGGGAATAGGCTTTGCTTTTGGAACGCTCTTTTCGGTATCTGCCCCCTTGGTCTCCGACTATTTTGGCCTCGAGCACTTTGGAGCCATTTTTGGGCTCGTCTTCACGGCTTATGGATTTTTAGCCGGTTTACTCGGCCCCTCTTTTAGCGGTTACTTACTGGACCTTTCGGGGGATTATCGATATGTGTGTTACTACTTGGGAACCTTTTCGATGATATCTTCATTACTTATAGCTTTCTTAAAAAAGCCAAAACCATAAGGATATGCTGATTTTAAGCATCGAGACATCCTGTGACGATACCGCATGTAGCATCTTTAGGGGACCAAGGGGGCTCATCTCTTCGGTTGTCTCCTCCCAAGAGGAGGTGCACAAAAAGTACGGGGGTATTGTGCCTGAACTTGCCTCAAGGCGTCATCTCGAAAACATCGTACCTGTAATAAAAATGGCCTTGGAGGAAGCGAGGGTAGAACTTTCACAAATAGAAGCAATTGTGGCCACCCGAGGACCAGGACTTCCCGGATCGCTTTTTGTGGGTTTCATGATGGCCAAGGCCATGGCCTTCGCCTTAAAGGTGCCTTTTGTGGGCGTAAACCATTTGATGGGACATTTGTTGGCGATCTTTTTGGAAAGGGAAGTTGATTTTCCCTTTATAGGGTTGGTGGTATCAGGAGGACATACCTCCCTTTATTTGGCCAAGGGTTTTTTGGAATATGAGCTTTTAGGTGAAACCATGGATGATGCAGCTGGAGAGGCTTTTGATAAGGTGGCATCTTTGTTCGGTCTTCCTTATCCCGGAGGCCCCATAATAGATAAGCTTTCTCAGGAAGGCGATCCCAATTTTGTGAACTTTCCAAGGCCCATGTTAAACGAAGGGCTTTCTTTTAGTTTCAGCGGGCTTAAAACGGCTGTTAAACATTTTCTCTCCACAAACCCTTCGGCTGTAAATAGACCCTCAGATGTTTTGGCATCCTTTCAGGAAGCAGTATGTGACGTTTTGGTGACAAAAACTTTAAGGGCAGCAAGCCTCTATAACACTAAGAGAATCGTAGTGTCTGGGGGAGTGGCCTCTAATAGAAGATTGAGGGAGAAGTTCCTTGAAGAAGGGATAAAGGGAGGTTTTGAGATCTATTTCCCTTCACCCAGATTCTGTACCGATAATGCCGCTATGATCGCTTTGGCAGGATATGAATTACTCAAAGCAGGAAAAAGGGATTCATGGGACACGGGGATACTTCCCCGTTGGCCTCTAGGAAAGCTTTAAAAGATGTTTGACCTTAAGGAGCTTTTAAAAGAGGCTAAAAGCTCAGGGATAAAACCAAAAAAATCCTTGGGCCAGCATTTTCTCATAGACCCAAATTATGTGGAAAAAATCCTCGAAGCCTCACAAGTAAGTTCTGAGGATACGGTTTTGGAAGTTGGTGCAGGGCTTGGAAGTTTGACCTTTCCCCTTTCCCTTAGGGCAAAAAGGGTCATCGCCGTTGAGATAGATAGCCGACTTTGCGAGTTTTTGAAAAAAAAGGCCTCTAATTTACCAATAGAGGTCATTCAAGGTGACATTTTGAGAGTCTATTTAAGGGAGTTTTATCAAAAATATGGCCCGCTTAAGGTCCTGGGAAACCTTCCCTATAACTTTTCGATTCCCATATTGTTTTACCTCCTCTCTTTTTGGGAAGTCCTCAAGGATTTGACCCTCATGTTTCAGAAGGAAGTGGCAGAAAGGATCGTTTCCTCTCCGGGTGGGAAGGCTTACGGAGCATTAAGCGTTACGGTAAGAACCCTCTGTGAGCCCAAATTCCTTTTCAAAGTGCCTCGGGGAGCCTTTTGGCCTCCTCCGGAGGTAGAAGGAGGCGTGGTGTTTTTCCGGTTGCACAAAAACCCTAAAGGGGATATAGAAAGTCTAAGGCGTTTTGTGACAAAGATCTTTTCGAAGAGGAGAAAGACCATTTTAAACGCCCTTGTGGAAAGCGGGTTTGGAAAGAGGAAGAAAATCGAGGAGATGCTTTTAAGTATGGGAATTGATCCGAGAAGAAGGCCCGAGACGCTCGGGGTGGAAGAGTTTTTAAACCTCCATAAGCGTTTGGAGGAAGAAAGGTGTTAAAGAGGCCAAGGCGTTTAAGAGAAAACCCCATCTTAAGGGAGATGGTTCAAGAAACAAGGCTCTCCCTTAAGAACCTCATATATCCCCTTTTCGTCAGACCAGGAAAGGGAATAAAGGAAGAGATCCCCTCGATGCCGGGCCAGTTTCGTTACTCCGTAGATATGGTCGTAAAAGAGGTGGAAGAGGTCTTCAAATTGGGGATTCCAGCAGTTTTGCTTTTTGGCATTCCCGAGAGAAAGGATAAAATCGGCTCTGAAGCTTGGAATGCCGAAGGGATCGTCCAAAGGGCCATTAAGGCCATAAAGGAAAAGGTACCCGAGATACTTGTCATAACGGATGTGTGTTTATGTGAATACACAAGCCATGGCCATTGCGGAATCCCCAAGGGCGAAAGGATCTTAAATGACCCAACCCTGGAACTTCTCGCCCTCTGTGCCCTTTCTCATGTTCAAGCAGGAGCCGATATGGTGGCTCCTTCGGATATGATGGATGGAAGGGTCCGAGCCATTCGAGAAGCCCTTGACCAAGAAGGTTATTCCCATATTCCTATTATGGCTTATTCGGCCAAGTATGCCTCTTGTTTTTATGGACCTTTCCGAGAAGCTGCCCAGTCCCAGCCTAAGTTTGGAAACAGAGCTTCCTATCAGATGGACCCTCCAAATGCGAGAGAGGCTTTAAGGGAGATGAGCCTTGATGTGGAAGAAGGAGCTGATATTTTGATGGTAAAGCCCGCTTTACCTTATTTGGATATAATAAGGCTTGCCAGAGAAAGGTTCGATCTGCCCATTGCCGCTTATAGCGTCTCGGGAGAATACGCGATGATTAAGGCTGCCTCTTCCCTTGGTTTTTTGGACGAAAAAAGAGCGATTTACGAGGTACATACAGCCATAAAAAGGGCTGGGGCTGATCTTATCATAACTTATTTTGCAAAAGACTTAGCAAAGGTACTCGGATGAAAGCAGAGCTTCGCCTTTTAGCTTGGGAACTTACCCAAAGGTGCAATTTAAAGTGCAAACATTGTCGAATGGATGACCAAATGGAAGATAAGGAACTCTCCCTCGAGGAATCCCTTTCTTTAATTGATCATCTATCCCCATGGGCCAACCCAACCCTCATTTTAAGTGGCGGAGAACCTCTTCTGAGAGAAGACCTTTTTGAGATTATCGAATATGCTACTTACAAAAACCTAAGGGTCGTCCTTGCGACAAATGGAACTTTGCTAAATTCAGAGGTAGCAAAAAAACTCAAAAAGTCAGGTGTAAGAAGAGTTAGTATAAGCCTTGACTTCGCTCAGGAGGAAAAACAGGACGAATTTCGAGGAGAAAAGGGAGCCTTTGGAAAAGCCTTGGAAGGGATAAATTACTTAAAGGAAAACAAGCTTCCTTTTCAAATAAATATGACCCTTACGAAGGAAAACCTGGTGGAACTTCCCTCCCTGTTACGTTTGGCCGAAGAAATGGGAGCTCAAGCGTTCCACGTATTTTTTCTGGTTCCTACAGGTATAGGGCGAGGGTTAAGGGGGAAGGAACTTTCTCAGGAAGAGTATGAGGAGGCTTTCGATTTGCTTTATGAAGAGATGAAAAAGGGAGCTATGGAGATAAAACCAACCTGTGCTCCCCATTTTGTGAGGATTCTTATACAGAAGGGAGAGAACTTGAAAAGTCTTGGAAAAGGCCCCTTTCACACCTTTTCAAGGGGCTGCCTTGGCGGAATAAGTTTTTGTTTTCTTTCCTCACGAGGGGAGGTTAAACCATGCGGTTATTTTGAACTTTCCTGTGGATCTATAAGGGAAAAAGGCTTAAGGGAAATATGGGAAACGTCCCCGATTTTTTCCCTTTTGAGAGACCCTAATAATTTAAAAGGGAAGTGCGGAAGGTGTGAATATCGATTTGTCTGCGGAGGATGTAGGGCAAGGGCCCTTTCTTTAAAGGGTGATTTTTTAGAAGAAGAACCCAATTGTTCTTATGAGCCAAAGGTTGGATAAGCCCTTCCAAAAGCTTTATCTGATTGATGGAACCTCTTATCTTTACAGGGCCTTCTTCGCCCTTCCTCACCTTTCTACCTCAAAGGGGTTTCCAACTAATGCCATCTTCGGATTCACCTCTATGCTTCTTAAGCTTTTGAGGGAAGAAAAGCCCGAAGGGTTAGCGGTTGTATTCGATGGACCAAAGCCAAGCTTCAGAAAGGACCTTTTTGCGGATTATAAAGCCCATAGGCCCCCTGCTCCTCAAGACCTTAAGCTTCAGATCCCTTATGTGAAGAAGATCCTTGAGGCCATGAGGATCCCCGTTTTGGAATTAGAGGGATTTGAAGCGGATGACGTGATAGCTACCTTGACCGAAAAGGCAAAGAA
>CAYZRR010000027.1:0-8381 GCA_964480925.1 uncultured Thermodesulfobacteriota bacterium | reverse complement strand
TTAAGTGGAGTCCTTACTTACATAAAATTAATGCAAAAAAAGCTTAATCAAACTGAGGATTATGTAAATTCTAAATTCAATCAATACCTTTCAACCATGGAAAGGGAGATTGAGCGTTGTAGTACTATTGTGAAAAATCTTCTTGATTTTGCTCGAAAGAGGGAACCAAGTTTAAAAGAAGGTGTGGATATTAATGAGGTAATTGAAGAGACTGTAAGGCTCATTTCTAATAGGTTAAGTTTGCAAAACATATATCTTGAAAAAGATTTTGGAGAACTCCCTTCTATTGTTGCTGATCCTGCGCAATTGCGTCAAGCTTTTTTGAATCTGATAATAAATGCTGCTGAAGCTATGCAAGACTCAACAGGTAAGATTACCGTAAGGACCCGATATTTGCCCGATGAGAAAATGGTGATGGTGGAGATTTCTGATACTGGCGTAGGTATAAAAGAAGAGGACCTCAGCAAGATTTTCGATCCGTTTTTCACCACTAAAGAAAAGGGCACGGGGTTGGGGTTATCGGTGGTTTACGGTATAATAAATGCTCATAAAGGGCATATTTCGGTGAAGAGCAAAGTGGGGGAAGGGACGACTTTTACTATAAAACTACCGCTTGAGTTTAACTAGGCATGAAAGAAAAGGTTAACATACTAGTTGTAGATGATGAAGAGATTGTTAGGGAGTCGCTTGTAGAATGGTTAAGGGAAGAGGGGTATAATGCGGAGGCCGCAGAGGATGGTTTTAAAGCCCTTGAAAAACTAAAAGAACGGAATTGGGACATAGCCCTTGTGGACCTCAAGATGCCCAAAATGGATGGTTTGGAGCTTTTGGAAAGAATCAAACAGGAGAGTCCCGATACACAGATCATCATCTTTACCGCCTATGCTACGGTTCATACCGCCGTTCAAGCTATAAAAAAAGGGGCTTATGATTACCTGGTTAAGCCATTGGATCCGGAGGAGGTTTCGCTTTTAATAGAGCGACTTTTAAAGAGCCAGGAGCTTTTAAAAGAGGTCTCCTTTTTAAGGAAAGAGCTTACCAAACAATATCGATTTCATGATCTGGTGAGCAAAAGCCCCAAAATGCAGAAGATTTTTGAACTTGCTCGTACGGTTGCAAAAAGCAACTCCAATATCCTCATCCTTGGAGAGAGTGGGACGGGGAAAGAACTTTTGGCCAGAGCCATTCACAACGAAAGCCCTCGGGCGAATGGTCCTTTTGTGGCTGTTTCATGTGTGGCCATACCGGATACGCTTTTAGAAAGTGAGCTCTTTGGCCATGAGAAAGGCGCCTTTACCGATGCCATAGCTCAGAAGAAGGGGAAGTTTGAACTTGCTCACGGGGGTACCCTCTTTTTAGATGAGATAGGTGATATAAGCCAGAAGATGCAACTTACCCTTTTGAGGGTATTGGAAGAGAAAGAATTTACCCGGGTTGGAGGCACAAAGCCCATAAAGGTGGATGTGAGGATCATCGCGGCTACTAATCGCGATTTACAAAAAGCAGTCCAAGAAGGACGCTTCCGCGATGACCTTTACTATAGGCTTAACGTAATTACCATTCATTTACCGCCCTTAAGGGAACGCAAAGAGGATATCCCTCTTTTGGTTCAACATTTCATAGAGAAGTTTAACCTTCAGATGGGGAAGAAAGTGGAACGTATAAGCGACGAGGCTTTGAGGATGCTCATGCAATATGATTGGCCCGGTAACGTGAGGGAACTTGAAAATACCATCGAAAGGGCCATGGTAATTACCAAGGGAAAGGTGATAACACCTGAAGATATTGAAATTCCAAGCCTTCAGAAGAACTCCCCTGCAGAGGAAAGCGAAAAGACGCTTGAGGCTGTTGAAAAGGCGCACATCTTAAGGGTACTAAACGAAACCGACTGGAATATCCAACGATCGGCCCAGATTCTGGGGATCGATAGGACTACTCTTTACAACAAGATCAAGAAATACAACTTGACAAGGCCCGAAGATTAATCCTCATATCCCAAAATCATTGCCTTGAAGTGCGAAAAGAAGGTATGCCCGAGCGTGGCTAAGTATATATGGGCGATGACAAAGGCTGTGAAAGTATAGGCCAACAAGAGATGAACGGCTGCTATGACTTTAATGCCCCCGAAGAAGTTTATTACTTCCTTAAAAGTAAGGGGATCCCAAAGGAATAAACCCGTGAGAATTTGGAGGGGCAACAAGAGGAACATAAGCATGAAGTAAGTGATTTTTTGCAAAGAATTGAATTTATCGTCAGGTTTGGGCGTGAAAGGATGGGGTTCCCCAAAGAAATAGCGAATAAAATAGTAATTGGCATAAATAGGGACCTTCTTAAGATCCTCCGAACGCGGTAAATAGACCTTCTTGAATTTCCCAGTGAGTACGTAATAGGCTCCAAGGATGAAAAAACTAAAAAGTACTAAAAAACCACAAAAATTATGAACTTTAACAGATACTTCAAATGAAAACATCTTAAGGGCTTCGGTAAAACGCATTTGAAACCCCGTAAAAATCAAAAGCACAATACACACTGCATGTACCCAATGGCAAATCCTTATCACTAAAGGATGCAATATCTCCCTTTTTTTCATATTATTCCTCCTCGTGTTTTTTACGCCATTTAAGGGTTAAAATCCTCAATATCCCATGTAGGCCGACAAAAAGTATTGCTCCAATCAAGAATATATATCCGAGTATATCAAGCCACCGCCATCCTATCTTAAAAAGAACGCTCTCAAACTCTTCCGGCTTTTTTTCACTTATCAATTCCTTCAAGTTTAGTAAAGTAAAACGATCGGAACCGATGGGATAAAAATTAAAGATCCTCGTTAGGATGGAAGGATCCGCTTCCAAAGGGCTTCCTTCGTCTGAAAGGATTAAAATGGGTCTTTTAGTTAATAATCTTGGCGAATGACAACTGAGACAATCTTTTGCTTCTTCTCTGACTCCATAACTATGAGAAACATTCAGTGGTAAAAGTTCTGCCTCAATCTTAACTTTCGTTCCTTCCTTTTTAAGTTTAGAAAGATATGATTTAAATTCTTCATAGCTCACAGATCCGTCGCCGTTAATGTCGGCTTTTTCCCCTTCAGCGGTTTGCCCTTTTACAAACAAAAAAATTCTACTTTCACCTTCCGCATTATGACAAGCGGTACAGGAAACTTTTTCTCCTAAGATATGTTTACAGTGAGGGTAACCTTTAGAAAGAAGCTCCTTTTTCTCGTGACAATTTAGACAAGGCGAGTTTCTAATTTTAGCCTGAACTTGAAGCGTGGGTTTAACGTAGTGAGGGTCATGACATTGATAACATAAGGCCGGATGGCCGCTTGATTCATATGCTTCTGCTACTTCCTTGTGGCATAAACTGCAGTCGACTCTTCCAAGCTTTTGAGGATGGGGGACATCTGATATGTCATTGTGACAATCCAAGCAATTAAATCCTCCGTGAGAAGAGGAGGCAAAACGTTCTGGATCTATGTAAAGGGAGGAAAGTCCTTGGGGCCATTCTTGTTTTTTTTCAGAGGGAGTGACCATTTGACTTCTTTCCTCAGGCGACATGGATAAGATCTCGGGTTTACCATGGCACTCAAAGCAAACTTCCTTTTCTAAGGCCGAGGTCAAAACGGGAAGGCATAACAAAAATAGGAAGATAAAAAAACTTCGCATCCTCTACCCCCGATAAGAATAGATTAACGATGATTTTTTGAAACACAAAAATTACCCCTTGTCAAGCTACAAGGGAATGACTATCGCCCCAAAAGGGCATTCCGTGACACAAGTGTAACAACCGTGACAACGGCTTGAATCTATGGAGGGGATTTCGTTCGGATCCAGCTGGATCAAGGCCTTACTCTTACAAGCTTTAAGGGCGAGACATTTCTTACAAACTTTACATAAAGCTGGATCTACACGAGGTGGTTTATGTGCTTGAACGTTAATGGTTCCAATGATCATATTATATCATCAATACACAAATTATACCATAAATACACAAAAACCCCCTTCGACCGAAGGGGGCTTTTGTGAGCCTTGGCCAAACGTGGCGCTAATCCACTTATTTGCTCTCGGGAGCCTGTTGGGTTGCGGGTGCTTGAGTTTGATTCTCAGCAGGGGCAGACTCTGTTTGATTTTCAGAAGGAGCCGGAGCAGGTGCGGTGACATTTTCCGAAGGAGCTGGAGCAGGTGCTTCCTCTTTTTTCTTACACCCATATCCAAAACCGATTGCACCAGCCAGGATAAGACTCAATACAATACTCCCTATTTTCTTCATCGTTCCACCTCCTAAAGTTAAATATTTTTAAGGTAATAAATATATGTCCTATTTAAGATAAGTGTCAATAGGGTTGACTTCTTTAAAAAGGTTTGATAAATAGTCCCATCATGATATGGAGAACCTTGGGGATAGTTCTTCCCCTGATTTTCTTTTTTTCTTGTTCTTTATACGATAGAAAGACAAGCCAAGTGACAAAACCTCCCGAAGAAGTGGCGAATGTTTTTATAAAAGAAACTGAAGTTGCTCCTCAGCAAGATATCTATACAAATGAATTTGTAGCAGAGGGCATTAAGGAAGAGGCTCCTATGGAAATGGAGGGAGCAAACTTTGATATTCCCATTGTGATAAACGATCGGGTTCAATATTTTGTCACATTTTTCCAAAATGTGGTGAGGGATAGATTCGCTCAATGGCTTAAGCGATCTGGGCGTTATATCCCCATAATGAGGGATGTTTTAAGAGAACACGGTCTCCCAGAGGACTTGGTGTATTTAGCGATGATAGAAAGTGGTTTTAACCCTACTGCCCGTTCATACCGGCAGGCAGTTGGGCCGTGGCAATTTATAGAGGGCACAGCCCGTAAGTACGGCTTAAGGGTGGATTGGTGGGTAGATGAGAGGAGGGATCCGATTAAGTCAACAATTGCGGCAGCAAGGTATCTTAAAGACCTTTATGATCAGTTCCAGTGTTGGTACTTAGCCGCCGCTTCTTACAACGCAGGTGAAGGGGCGGTAAGTAGGGCAATGAGGAGATATCAAGTTGAAGATTATTGGCAACTTATAGAATATCCCGGTCTAAAACAGGAGACCAAAGAATACGTGCCCAAGATGATCGCCGCGGCGTTAATCGCCAAAAATCCTGAGAAGTATGGCTTTAAGGATATAGAATACGATCCTCCTTTGGAATGGGATGAGGTGGTCCTTCCTCCGGGGACGAGTCTTGAAGCGGTAGCCATGTGTGCTAAAACAAGCCTTGAAGAGATAAAGAATCTCAATCCCCATTTGCTTAGGCAGTCTACCCCTCCGGATACCTCCTATCCGGTTAGGATTCCGAAAGGTAGGGAAGCCATCTTTTGGGAATGTTTTTTGGCTCTTCCGCTTCCTAAGAAACAGCTCATGTTCGTGAAAGCGAAAAGTAATCATTTGAGGAAATATAAAGTTCAAAAAGGTGACACTCTCTTCAAAATCTCTAAACGATTTGGGGTGAGCCTACAAGAATTGAAGGTGGTAAACCGCATAAAAGATCCTTCAAAGCTTAAGATCGGACAAGAGCTTCTTATACCCGAAAAAGAGCGATATGAGGTCAAAACCGTATCGAAAGGTCGAACTAACAAAAAAGTGGTTCACGTGGTAAGGGAGGGCGAGACTCTTTGGCGCATTGCTAAAAGTTATGGGGTTTCGGTTGAAGACTTAAAAAGGTGGAATAAACTGGAAGGTAAGACCATCCGTCCCCACGAGAGACTTCTGATTTATACCGATTAAAGGTCAAGTTTGATATGTAACTCCTTAAGCTGGGTTAGGTCCACAAAAGAGGGGGCTCCGGTAAGAGGACATATGCCCTTTTGAGTTTTGGGGAATGCTATTACCTCGCGTATGGTCTCTTTTCCGCAAATTATCATAATCAAGCGATCGAAACCTAAGGCTATTCCTCCGTGGGGAGGGGCTCCATATTGGAGTGCTTCCAGTAAAAATCCAAACCTTCTCTGGGCTTCATCAGGAGGAAGCCCTATTACTTGAAAAATCTTCTTTTGGACTTCAAAGCGGTGATTTCTTATACTCCCTCCCCCTATTTCATGGCCGTTAAGAACTATATCGTAGGCCCTAGCCTTCACCTTAAGCGGATCCGTTTCCAAGAAGCTCATGTGCTCTTCCTTAGGGGAGGTGAAAGGATGGTGAATCGCCACATAACGGCCTTCGGTTTCATCCCATTCGAACATGGGAAAGTCAACGATCCACACGAATTCGTATTTTCCTTCCCTTATAAGTCCTAAGGACCTTCCTAATCGGAGCCGAAGTTCCCCCATGATTTGGGAGGCCTTTTCCTTTTGATCGGCCAAAAATAGGAGAAGATCACCGGGTTTAAGACCGGTTCTTTCCCTCAATTTTTCCTTTAAGCCCTCTGGAAGGTATTTTACGGGGGGACCCTGCCAGCCGTTCTCACTGAGTTTTATCCATCCAAGTCCTTTTGCCCCAAGGCTTATGGCTTGTGAGGTAAGATCGTCCAACTCCTTCCGAGAAAATTGCGCTCCTCCTTCGATCACAAGCCCTTTTACCTTTCCTCCTTTTTCAAGTTCTCTCCTTAAAACTTCTAAGGAGGATTCTTGAAAAAGGTCGCTCAGGTCCTTGAGCTCCATTCCAAATCGAAGATCTGGCTTGTCAGTGCCAAATCTCTCTATGGCTTCATCGTAAGGGATTCGGGGAAAAGGAACTTCCAGTTGGATACCTAGGAGTTCTTTAAAAAGCTTCACAAGAAGCCCTTCTATGACTTCTTGAACATCCTCTTCTTGAACAAAGGACATCTCTATATCCACTTGGGTGAACTCCGGTTGCCTATCGGCCCTCAAATCCTCGTCTCTAAAACACCTGACTATCTGGAAATAGCGGTCAATGCCGCTTATCATGAGGATTTGTTTAAAAAGCTGGGGTGATTGGGGAAGGGCATAAAAATTCCCTGGATTCAGCCTTGAGGGAACCAAAAAATCCCTTGCCCCCTCGGGGGTAGATCTGGTTAAAAAAGGTGTTTCCACTTCGATGAAATTTTTGGAAGAAAGATAATTTCTTATCAGTTGAGCAGCTTTATGTCTCAATAAAAGGTTTCGAAACATGGAGGGGCGGCGGAGGTCAAGATAACGATATTTTAACCTCACCGCTTCCCCAATTTCCACGTGATCTTCTATGGGGAAAGCGGGAGGCTTTGAAGTATTGAGTATCTCTAAGTAAGTTCCAATGACCTCTATTTGGCCCGTTTTAATTTTTGGATTTTCCGTACCTGGAGGCCTTTTTTGGACTGATCCCTTTACCGCTATGACGTATTCGTCGCTTAACTGTTGAGCAAGCTGGTGAGCTTCTCTTGATACTTCGGGGTTAAAAACCACCTGAACGATGCCTTCTCTATCCCTCAGGTCAATAAATGTTACTCCTCCGTGGTCCCTTATACTCTGGACCCATCCCATAAGGATTACTTCCCGTCCCACATCTTTGAGGTCGAGTTCCCCACAGTAACACGTCCTTTTCATCCGACTTCTCCTTAGTAGAGGTCTTTTACTTCGAAACCTTCTTCTCCAAGCTTCTTAGCTATAAAACGTCTATGACACCTCCAGGGGAATCTCTCACAACAGAAAAAGGCGCTAAGTTCCTTTTGGGCGATCCCCTTTAGCTTTTCGAATCCGGTCTTAAAGTCCGAGCTTTCCATATAAGCTTCATATCCTCCTTTTCTGAATCCTCCGAGGGAGTCACCTAAGTAGTGATAGGATAACCCCGCATCTTCAAGGGCTTTCTTTAGAGCCTCTTGACAAAAATGGGGCAAACGGCTTTTAGGGAATCGACGTATGTCAATAGCGTTCTTCACCCCATTTTTCTTCAAAAGGTCGATGAACTCTTCAATTGACCTAGTACTTGTTCCTAAACTATAGATTTTCATCCTTCAAGGCTTTTTAATTCTCTTTCAATTAGCTCTTTTGCCCTTTCTAAGGCCTCGTTAAGGTTCACCAATAAGGTTTCTTTGGTCTTACGGATTCGGAATTCTACTTTCCCTTCTTTAAGGCTTTTTTCCCCTATGGTGACCCTTATAGGTATTCCCAAAAGATCGGCGTCTTTAAATTTTACCCCTGGTCTCTCTTCTCGATCATCGTAAAGGACTTCTATGCCGCTTTCAGAAAAAGCGCGATAAAGGCCTTCGCTTGTTTCTCTTATTTTGGGGTCGTCTAAATTGATTGGTAAAAGATAAACTTGAAAGGGAGCCATACTCATGGGGAAGATTATGCCATCTTGATCATGATGTTGTTCGATACAAGCAGCTACAGTTCTTCCAACCCCTATTCCGTAACATCCCATTTCGAAGGGTTTTTCTTTCCCTTCTCGATCCAGAAAGGTAGCCTTCATGGCCTTACT
>CAYZRR010000026.1:0-2505 GCA_964480925.1 uncultured Thermodesulfobacteriota bacterium | reverse complement strand
AAGGACCTGAATGGCATCGGTTATCTCATACTCCCCTCTAAAAGAGGGACGAATCTTGGAAATGGCTTCATGAATCGCGGGTGAAAACAGATAAACACCTACTAAAGCGAAGCTGGAGGGAGGTTCCTTGGGCTTTTCAATAAGCCTTTTTACCTCCCCCTTTCCATCAATTACCGCCACTCCAAAAAGCCTCGGGTCCTCCACTTCCTTCAAAAGTATGAGGGCCTCAACCTTAGCTTCTTCAAAGGCTTTGACAAAAGGATAGATACTTTCTCCAATAAGGTTATCCCCAAGGTACATCAAAAAAGGCGAATTCCCTAAAAAATCTCTGGCAACCTTTACGGCATGAGCCAAGCCCTTTGGTTCTTCCTGGAGGATGAACTCAAATTGAAACTCCCAAGGGTTTTCCTTTAGGGCTTCCTTTATCATCTCACCGGTTTCAGGGGCAATAATTACTCCTACTTCCTTTATGCCCGTTTGAGCGATCTGGTCCATCACATAATGAAGAATGGGCCTATTGGCTACAGGTACAAGCTGCTTAGGAATGGTATAAGTCAAAGGTCTAAGCCTTGTCCCCTTTCCTCCGCTTAAAACAAGGGCCTTCATTTTGAACTATACCTCCTTTGACCTTACGATCAAAGGCAAACTGTTTTTTAATAATTCCTTAAAATTTTCCTTTTCAGAAGGATTCACCACAATGATGTCAATTCCGATTTTGAGCCTATCAGCGAAAAAGTCAAAATAAGGTTTAATCCTCTCAAAGGGATTATCGGGAAGGTTTTCGGCTACTATAAATAGGTCGATGTCACTTAAGCCGGTTTCTTCTCCTCTGGCCAAAGAGCCAAACAAAAGAATTTCCCTTATGGTGGGGAATTTTTTCAAAGCGTCTTCACACGCTTTCTTTAATTCCTCAAGCAGCTCTTCTTTATTCAGATATATGGCTTTCACAGAACTTAATGATATTATGTGCCGCATTTATGGCCTCTTTTGCCTGTTTTTCCGTAAAATAATCAGCTGGTTTACCCGAAGGGAAACCGTTGGGATATCTAGTGGGTATATAGTAAAGATCGAGTTGTTTGGCAAATTCTCTTATCTCATCTGGGATTTTAATAGCAGAGGAAAGAATCGTAAGTATTTCATTAAGAGAATGTCCCCATATGTTAAAGCCGAGTTTTAAAGCAAGGGCCTTTAGAACCTTCTCGGCTGATTGTTGAGCGGTAAAACATGCCCATTCGTAGTATTTATGGTGAAGATCCAGCTTTGCCTTCTCAAAATCACTTTTGCCTTGTTCAAGCCAATCTTTCCATCTATTCATTTTCTTTTAACCCCTCGATAATCCTTGGAAGCTCATTTTTAAGAGATTCGAGCCACTCGGGCATTATATCAAATCCCTGGATTTTGAGCATAAAGTTCTCAAGGACCGAATTGGAAGGGCGCTTGGCTAAAGTTGGAAACTCCGAACTTTTAACAGGTATCACCCTGGTTTTTAAGCCGCTTAGCCTTATGATCTGTTGGGCGAACTCAAATCGGGAACAGCTTCCCTGCGAGGTGCAATGATAAAGGCCGTAGGCCTCAGTGCGCATGAGAAGCTCGATTTGACGGGCCACATCCCTTGCCGAAGTGGGCGTTCCCCATTGGTCATCTACAACCCTTATCTCCTCTTTCTCTTTGGCCAGTTTAAGGATGGTTTTAACGAAGTTATTTCTGTAAGGGCTGTAAAGCCAAGCCACTCGGAGGATGAAAAAACGGTTGGTTTGTTCTTTTACCATTTTTTCTCCCAAAAGCTTTGACCATCCGTAAACGTTGATGGGAGAAGGAGGGTCGTACTCGTAATAAGGCCCTTCCTTTTTCCCATCAAAAACGTAATCGGTACTTATATGGAAAAGCTTGGCTTTAACCCTCTCAGCCCCAATGGCGATGTTTCTCGGTCCTATGGCATTAACCAAAAAGGCTTTTTCCTTTTGAAGTTCACAAGTGTCTACTTCCGTAAAAGCTGCAGTGTTTATTATGACCTGCGGGGAAATCTCTTCGATGAGCTTTAAGACTCGATCAAGATCGGCAATATCCGCTTGGGATCGGGTAAGGGGTATTACCCGATGTTTTTCACTTAAAATCTCAAATATTTCCCTTCCAAGCTGACCTTGAGCTCCAAAGAGTAAGACGCGCACTTTTTGTTACTTAAAAATTATAAAAGGGGATGGCTTTCTTTGCCATCCCCTTTTATATAGGAGGGGATTAATAACACGAACAATGCATCTTAAGTCTTCTACAACCCATCCCTGGCCCGCAAAGGGAAAGTTTTTCTCGCTGTTCAGGTGTAAGGATTTTAGAGATTTCAAGTTTTGCCTCACCCATCTTTTGTGTGATTTTTGCTCGAAGGTCTATTATCTCCTTTTGGAGCGATTTGATTTTTTCTTCGTCAAGATCGCGGGAAAACCAAAGGGATCTAAGCTCCATTCTTTTGGCAAAAAGCTTTTCCCGAAGTGGCGCTATTTCTTTAAAGTA
>CAYZRR010000025.1:0-7059 GCA_964480925.1 uncultured Thermodesulfobacteriota bacterium | reverse complement strand
GTGGTATTGCCTCGGATATTGGCTTCGGAAAGGCTTTCCCGGGAGGAGATAAGACGTCTTGGATATGGGGGGCTTTGTTCAGGATGTGAAAGCTGTAATTTTCCCCGTTGTCATTTTGGGATGCCCTAATGCCTCTGAGGCTTAAGGTCGTAATAAAAGGAGCGGGTGAACTTGGAAGTGCTGTCGGTTGGACCTTGAAAAGGTGTGGTTTTTACGTCCTTTTTACCGAGATCCCTCAACCTCTGGCAGTAAGAAGGAAAGTCTGTTTTAGCGAGGCTGTTTATAAGGGCGAGCAGGTGGTAGAAGGGATAAAAGGGGTTCTCATTAAGGATCTTCGAGAGGTGGAGGAGGTTTGGAAAAGGGATGAGGTGGCCGTTATAGTGGACCCTGAGGGAAGCTCGGTTTCCCTCATTAAACCTGATGTTTTGGTGGATGCCATTATGGCCAAAAGGAACACCGGCACCTTCATCAATCAAGCGCCTTTTACCATAGGGCTTGGACCTGGGTTTTTTGCTGGAAGAGATGTCCATGTGGTTATTGAGACCCAAAGGGGTCATAACCTCGGAAGGGTCATCTATGAGGGAGAAGCTGAACCTAATACCGGTATCCCTGGAGAAATAGGAGGTTTCACCTGGCAAAGGGTATTAAGGGCTCCGAAGGAGGGGCTTTTTAAGCCCTTAAAGGAGATAGGGGATTTAGTGAAAAAGGGAGAGACGGTCGCCTTAGTGGATTCGGAACCCGTAACGGCCGGAATAGACGGGGTTATAAGGGGGCTTTTGAGGGGAGGTGTGAAGGTTCCAAAGGGTGAAAAGGTAGGGGACATTGACCCGAGGGGGATAAGAGATTATTGCTTCACCATTTCGGATAAAGCAAGAAGCGTAGCCGGAGGAGTCCTTCGGGCTATTCTCGAACGTTTCAATCGATGATAGAGAGGCTCATCGAGGCGCTGGGTTTAAAAAAGGGGGAAGTCATAAGTTTAGTCGGGGGAGGAGGCAAGACCACCTTAATGTTTCAGTTAGCTCAAGGCCTCACCGAAAAGGGATTCAAGGTAATAAGCACAACCACCACCAAGATAAAGGAACCCTCAAAGGAAGAGGCTCCCTTTTTACTTTTGGGAGAAGAGGAAAGGCTTTTATCGGAATTAAAAGCCCATCAGGATATTCCCCATATTACTTTAGCCCGAGAAAAAACCAAAGAAGGGAAGCTAAAGGGGCTTTCGCCCGAATTCATTGGGGAGCTTTCCCGATGGGCCGATGTAGTCCTAGTCGAGGCCGATGGTTCTAAGGGAAGGCCCATTAAGGTTCATGGGCCAAATGAACCCGTTGTTCCAGAATGTACAACTTTATTTATAGCCCTTTTGGGAGCTGATGGTTTAGGTAAGCCTTTTTCGGAAGAGTGGGTTTTTAGATTTGAAGAAGCCTTAAAGTTTTTTGACCTTAAGCCAGGCGATTCGATAGGGCCTGAGGTGCTAAGAAGGCTTGTTCTTTATGAGGAAGGCTTGATGAAGGGAAAACCCGAAGGAGCAAGAAGTTTTGTCTTCATTAACAAAGTGGAAGGAGAGGAACGATTGGAATTAGCCCTGAGTTTGGCCTCTGAACTCAAAAAGGAGGGAATTCGGGTCCTTTTAGGAAGTTTACAAGAAGGAAGCCTTATAGAGGGATTTTGATGGAAAAGGTTTTTTTATATGCGCTTTTAACGGCCATGTTATGGGGATTTGCACCACTGTTTGGAAAAGTGGGCCTTAAAATGATGGATCCACTTTTGGCTTTAGGCATAAGGACTTTTTTCGTATTTTTGATAGTAAGCTCATTTATAACTTTTACCGGAAGAACAAAGGAACTATTTGCACTTTTAACTTCGCGAGGGGCCTTTTACGTAAGTTGTGAGGCCCTTTTTGGGGCCATTTTGGGGCAACTCTTTTATTTTTACGCTTTAAAAGGAGGAGAGGCTTCAAGGGTTGTTCCAATTGCTTCAGCTTTCCCGCTTTTTACGGCCTTATTTGCCTTTTTGTTTCTTGGAGAAAAGTTTCAATGGCCAAAGCTTTTGGGAGCCGTTTTGATAGTGGGTGGAATGATCCTTTTAAGGAGGTGAGAATGGGAAAGACCTTCAAGCTTGCTACTTATAATGTGAATTCCATAAGGTCGCGACTTGAATTGGTCTTGGATTGGTTGAAAAAAGAAAAGCCTGATGTACTATGTATGCAGGAGACAAAGGTTCCGGATTCCGAGTTTCCCAAAGAGGCCTTTGAAGAGATTGGGTATAAGGTTTTTTTCCGAGGCGTAAAAAGAGGAAGTGGTGTGGCGATTGCTACTTCTTCAGAACCTGAAGCCTTACTCTCGGGCCTTGACGATGAACCAAGGGATGAGGACAGGCTTTTAGGGTGTAAAGTTCAAGGGATTTGGATTGTTAATACCTATGTACCTCAGGGACAGAGCCCTGATTCGCCCATGTTCACTTATAAACTTCAATGGTACGATAGGCTTTTGAAGTTCTTTCAGAATCATTTTAAACCCGAAGACCCCTTAATCTGGTGTGGGGATTTGAATGTGGCTCCTGAAGAAATAGACGTTCATAACCCCAAAAAACTTCTCGGACATGTTTGTTTCAGGCCCGAGGTTTGGGAGAAGTTCGAAAGGATAAAAAAATGGGGTTTTGTTGATCTTTTCAGGCTCCATCACCCGGGAGAACCTGGGCACTATACCTTTTTTGATTATCGAGTACCTAAGGCTTTAGAGAAGGGGTTGGGATGGAGGGTGGATCATATTTTAGCGACTTCGCCTTTGGCCTCTAAGTGTCGGGATTGTTGGATAGACCTTGGGCCGAGAAAGGCTCCAAAACCTTCGGATCATACACCGCTTGTTGCGGAATTTGAGCTTTAGGGAGGAGGAAAATGGATAAGGAAGCCTTCAAAGAACTTGAAAAGGAACTCAAGCTTCAACCCAAATCCGTGTGGGATAAATACGATGATACCTTAAGGGAAGAGGCCTTTAAGTTCTGTGAGGGATACAAGAAATTCCTTTTTCTGGCCAAGACCGAAAGGGAAAGTGTAGAAGAGATCCTCTCGCAGGCTGAGGAAAGGGGGTTTTCGGAAGAAGGACCTAAGAAGTTTTACCTGGTCAACCGGGAAAAGAGTGTAGCTTTAGCCGTAATAGGAAAAAGGCCCATCGAGGAAGGTTTAAGGATTATAGTCTCTCACATAGACACGCCAAGACTTGACCTCAAACAAAATCCCCTTTTTGAAGACTTGGAGCTTGGTTTCTTTAGGACCCACTACTATGGAGGGATAAAGAAATATCACTGGGTAGGAATGCCCCTTGCGCTTCATGGGGTAATTGTAAAAGAAGATGGAACAAAGGTGAAAATAAGGATCGGTGAAGAGGAGGGCGATCCGGTTTTTACCTGTTGTGACCTTTTGCCACATCTTTCTAGAAAGGTTCAGGAGGAGAAAAAACTAAAAGAGGCGATTGAAGGAGAGAAATTAATAGCCCTCGTTGGTCATATGCCCTTGAAAGGGGGTGAAGAGGCGAAAGAAAGGGTGAAAATGGGGATTCTTAAGATCCTTAAGGATAAATATGGGATCAAGGAGGAGGACCTTATAAGCAGTGAACTTCAGCTTGTTCCCGCGGGAAAGGCCGTTGACTTAGGGTTTGACAGATCGTTTGTAGGCGGTTATGGACAGGATGATAGGGTGTGTGCTTATTGTGCGCTTCAAGCCATCCTTGAACTTGATGAGCCTGAGTATACTGTTCTTGCCCTCTTTTTTGACAGGGAGGAGATAGGTTCGGAGGGGGCCACTGGGGCAAAATCGAGGTTTTTAGAGGTGTTTTTAGGAAGGATCTTGCGGACTTTGGGCCGAGAAGCTTCGGAGATCGGTTTACGGGAGATCCTTTACAAATCGAAGGCCCTAAGTGCCGATGTGACAGCGGGGGTCGATCCCAATTGGAAGGAGGTCCATGAGCTTCAGAATAATGCCCGAATAGGTTATGGCGTTGCCCTTTCCAAGTTTACAGGTGCTGGAGGGAAATATGCTACAAGTGAGGCCTCGGCTGAGTATGTAGCGGAGATAAGGAGGCTTTTGAACCGAAGGGGAATAAGCTGGCAGATGGCAGAGCTAGGCAAGGTGGACGAAGGAGGCGGAGGAACAGTGGCCAAGTATCTGGCTATTTATGGAATGGACATAATAGATTGTGGGACACCCCTTTTGGGTATGCATTCGCCCTTTGAAGTGGCCTCGAAGGCCGATATCTATGAGACTTACCGGGCTTATAAGGCGTTTTTCGAATGGCGATGAGGGTTTCTTCTTCGAAGATAAAGGATCGGGAAGAACTAAAAAGGATCGTTCAAGAACTAAAACGAGAAGGGAAAAAGATAGTCTTCACCAATGGGTGTTTTGACCTTCTTCATCCAGGTCATATCAAGTGTTTGGAGGAAGCCAAAAAGCTCGGGGATGTACTTATTGTGGGAGTCAATTCGGACCAGTCGGTAAGAAGACTCAAAGGCCCTGAACGCCCCATTATGCCCCTTCAGGGGAGGATGACCCTTTTAGGGGCTTTAGAAGCAGTGGATTACGTGGTTTCGTTTGATGAGGACACCCCGTTTGAACTGATAAAAGAACTCCAACCCGACGTTTTAGTCAAAGGAGGAGATTGGAAAGAAGAAGAGGTGGTTGGGAGGGAACTGGTTTCGGAGGTGAGGATAATAAAATACGAAGAGGGTTTTTCCACGACTTCTCTTATTGAGAAAATCAGGAAGGGCGCCTGAAGTATTTTAGAAGCTCCTTTTCGCTTATCTCCCACAAAAGGGGTCTTCCATGAGGACAGGTTCTTGGACGACCAAGTGCCTCCCATTCTTTAAGTAAAGCCAAAATTTCTTCCGGAGGAAGGAATTCATTGAATTTCCGAGCCCCCTTACAGGCGAAAAGCTTAAGGATTTCTTCACGTTTCATTTCTAAAATCCCTTCTTGAAGGGAACAAATCTGTTGAAGAATTTCCTTTACTTCTTCCACCTTCAAAAAACTCGGTATTGACTTGACCCAAAGGCTTTTCGGGCCGAAGGATTCGAACTGAAATCCCAATTCCTCAAGAACCCCTTTTAAAGCGGATATCTCCTTTAGCTCTTCCTCTTCCAACTCTACAATCACAGGAAAGAGAAGGGGATTTGAATCGAAACGCTTCCTTTTGCCCCTTTCGTAGAGGATCCTTTCGTTTAAGGCGTGTTGATCGAAGATTAAAAGTCCGTTTGCGTTCTCCACTAAAAGAAAACCCTCTTTCAATTGGCCTATTACTTTAAAGTTATCCTCCAAAGGAAAAGAAAGTGGCTCAAACTTTTCCGATTTGAAAAAGCTCACTCCCTTTCCGAGAAGGTCCTTCAAGGTGTCCTTTATGAAACTGTAAATCTTCTCAGGCTCAAGAAACCTCACCTCTATTTTTGTGGGATGCACATTCACATCCACCTCTTCGGGAGGAACTTTAAGGTTCAAAATGGCAAAAGGGTAAGTTCCCCGGGGAATTAGATCCGAATAAATTTCGTTCAGGATCTGAAGAACTCCTTTTTCCCTTACATAACGGCCGTTAACGAAGAAGTAAATCCCCCGAGTATTTCCCCGATAAAGTTCTTTTCCGATCCAGCCCTCAAGTTTAAGATGTCCCTTCTCGGCTTGAACCTCTAAAAGCTTACCCTCCAAGTCCTTTCCAAAAAGAAGGAGGATCCTTTCCTTTGGAGAAGTGGGAGGAAGAAGTAGAAGGACTTTTCCTTCGTGACTTAATTCGAAAAACACCCCCGGTTTAGGGATAGCTAACCTTATGAGGGCCTCTATACAAGCGTCAAGTTCGGTTTTTGTGCTTTTTAAAAACTTCCTTCGTACCGGAAGGTTAAAGAAAAGTTCTTGAACAAAAACGCTTGTTCCCCTTGGAGCTCCCACAGTCCTTTTTGAGAGAAGTTTCCCGCCTTCAACGTAAAGGCTTATCCCCTCATAACCTTCGGCTTTGGTGATCAAATTGAGCTTTGAAACACTCGCTATGGAAGGAAGAGCCTCTCCTCGGAAGCCATAGGTTAGGATTTTTTCAAGATCTTCTTCGCTTTGGATTTTGGAGGTGGCATGATGCATTAAGGCGAGTTCAGCATCCTCTGGGCTCATGCCCTCTCCGTCATCCCTTACAATTATCGAACGTTTTCCTCCCTCCTCAAGCTGAACTACGATCTTTTTGGCACCTGCATCAAGGGCGTTCTCCACAAGCTCCTTTACAACCGAAAAAGGCCTCTCAATCACTTCTCCGGCAGCAATTTTGGCCACAAGCTCCGAGGGAAGGACCTTTACTTTTCCCAACTTTCGATCTCCTTCCTCTCCTTTTCAAACCCCTTTCTACCGAGTATCCCCCAAGTGAGCCTTTTGCCTCTTTCAACAGCAGGTTGCGTAAGCGGATCGATTCCATAAAACTCCCCGAGTAAAAGCACTTCAAGCTCCCAGAGGAAAAACAGGGCCCCCAAGGCCTTAATTGAGTTTTGAAGGTTTATCCTATAAAAAGGACACCCTTTCTCCTCAAGGACGAATTCGGTGGCCCTTTTTTCGCTAAGCAGGATCTCCCCCATCTCCTTGCCCCAAAGACAATAGGTCTCATCCCTCGGGAACTCTTCGGGAAGTTTAAGGGATGGATATTCCTTAAGGCCTAAAACCGTAAAGACCTTATCCTTGGGACCTTCAAGCCAGAGCTGAAGCTGGGAATGTTGATCGGTTGTGCCCCTTGAGACCATAGGAGTAGGAGCTAAATCTTCCCGTTTCCCTAAACTTTCTCCCACAAGCTGATTCCTCCAAAAGCCAAGCGGGAAAAGTCCATCTCCATAAATCAAAGTTATCCATATGGGCTTTCCATAATTTTTATGAAGGAGAAAAAGACTCATTGCCACTTCTAAAGCCACTCCTCCCTCTTCTTCCCTTATCCACCGATCGGCCTCTATGGCCCCAAGGAGTAGTTCCTCCGCATTTATCCCCAAAGCTACTGAAGGAACAAGCCCTACTGCGGAAAGGGCCGAATACCTTCCCACTACCCCTTCTTCGATGGG
>CAYZRR010000024.1:0-6299 GCA_964480925.1 uncultured Thermodesulfobacteriota bacterium | reverse complement strand
CCATAAATAAATCTCCTTCCCCTCGATCAGAGGATAAACCAATTCCCTCTCCCCGATCTTCCCTATCTCTTTTCCCCTTACAACTCCACCTACCGTTATGGCCTTTCCCTTCTTATAAATTTCGGGATCGAGGAAAGAGGGATACTCCACTATGAACCTACCTTCGGATTTTTCTATGTCCTTGGGCCTCTCATACGCAGAAGCAGGGACCTGTAAGACCTCAAGAACCGTCTTTTCCTTTTCCACCTTAAGGTCAAGGATTATCCCTCCAAGTATCACGGTCTTTCCCCTGAATCTTTCAGGTTCTGAGGAAAGCTCCCGGAAAGGTATTATTTGGGCTTCCTTGAGAAGCGTTTTTGAAATCACGGGTACACAACCCCCAATAAATGCCAAAAGTCCCAAAATAAAAAACCAGCTCCGCTTCATTTTGGTCCCCTTTTGAAAAACTTATCACTAATAAGCTTTCACTACAAGTTTTTAAAAGTGCCTTGGTGGTAAAAAGTGAAAAATGAGGTAAAATAGATTAAAAGGAGGTAAATCATATGAACGCTTTAAAAATAAAGTGGCAGCGTCTAGTGGTTGATGGTCGAACATGTCCAAGATGTGGTTCCACGGAGGAGGAACTTGATAAGGCTGTTTATACACTGAAGCAATACCTTAATCCTTTAGGCATAGAAGTGCTCTTAGAAAAAGAAGAGCTTACTTTTGCAGAGTTTGAAAAAGATCCCTTAAAATCCAATCAAATTTGGCTGAACGAGAGGCCATTGGAAGATTGGATTGGTGGAAAGTCTGGCCAAAGTCCATGTTGTGATGTTTGTGGTCCTTCACAATGTAGAACTATCGAAATAGGCGAGAAAGTATTGGAAGCAGTGCCCTTCGACCTAATTGTTAAAGCTGGGCTTCTTGCCGCTTTAGAGCTGATCGATAAAGGAGCCAATAAATCCTGTTGCGAAAAAGACGCCTCCTTTTGCTGTTCCAAGTAATACCACGGAGTTAAAAATAAAAACCTTATGGTCGGGGCGAGCGGATTTGAACCGCTGACCCCCTGCTCCCAAGGCAGGTGCGCTGCCAGGCTGCGCCACGCCCCGTTTCTCAGAAGGAATTTAACAAGAAGACCGACCTTACACAAGGGATCTTTCATACCTTATAACGCCTCTTCAAAACTTCCTTAATGGCCATTAAAGCCCTTCCACGGTGACTTATTGAGTTTTTGACCTCCAGGGGTAGCTCCGCAAGGGTTTTTCCAAGTTCAGGGATAAAAAAAAGGGGATCATAGCCAAAACCATACTCACCCCTTGGCTGATCCAAAATAAAGCCCTCAACGCTTCCCTCTACCCATTCCTCAAAATCTTCGAAAGGATCAAAGAGGACCATTATACACCTGAAGCGGGCTTTTCTTTTTTCGAAAGGAACGCCTTCAAGTAGCTTCAAAAGCTTTTCGTTATTTTCCTTATCACTTGCCCCCTTTCGAGCAAAATTTGCCGACTCAACGCCCGGAAGCCCTCCTAAGGCTTCCACCTCAAGCCCGGAATCATCAGCAAGGGTAAGTTTCTGGGCCCTTAAACCCACTTCCCGGGCCTTTTTTCTGGCATTTTCCAAAAAGGTCTTTCCGTCCTCTTCGACTTGGATTTGCTCTTCCAGGTCCCTTAGGCTCAGTATCTTCAAATTAAGATCGCTTAAAGCCTGAGAGATCTCTCGAACTTTACCTAAATTATTGCTAGCCAGAAGCAACTCCTTCATTAAGTACTCTCTTTTGGATCTCAATAAGTTCCTTTATCCCCTTTTTGCCGAGTTCTATCAGTCGAAAAAGTTCCTCAAAGGTAAAGGGTCCTTCTTCTCCTGCCCCCTGAAGCTCAACCAGTTTCCCTTCGCCGGTCATAACCAAATTCAAATCCACTCGAGCCCGTGAATCTTCACTGTATTCCAGATCAAGCAGATATTCATCTTCCACTATCCCCACACTTATAGCGGCCACAAAATCCTTCACGGGAAACCTTTCAATAAGGTTTTGCTCCTTCAATTTTTTTAAGGCATCATAAAGCGCAATGAACCCCCCAGTTATTGCGGCGGTACGAGTCCCTCCATCGGCCTGAATAACATCACAATCGATCAAAATCGTCCTTTCACCAAGGGCTTCAAGATCAACCACCGCCCTTAAAGCCCTTCCGATAAAACGCTGTATCTCTTGGGCCCTTCCCGCAAAGGACCTCTCCCGAGGGGATCTCTCTTGAGTAGCCCTTGGAAGCATGGCATATTCAGCCCTGATCCAACCCTTTCCGCTTCCCTTAAGAAAGGGCGGGACATTTTCCTCGACAGTGGCGGCACACAGGACCTTGGTGTCCCCAATGGTGATAAGGGCGGAACCTTCAGCAAACTTTAAGACCCCCCGCAGGATCTTAACGGGTCTGAGCTGATCTTTTTTCCTTCCTCCCGTTCTTTCAATGGGCATCTTTGTTTAAAACAGAAGTTAACCTATGATAGAGTTTTTTCCTTTTTGGTGTCAAGAAAAGGGCTTTCAAGGGAGGTTAGAAGGAAGTATTATCAAGATCTCGCCATCGCGAATCATACCGAGTTGAGACCTTGCCAAGTGTTCGAGGTAAAGGGGGTCATTTTTTATCTTACGCAATTCCTCTTGAAGGAGCTTATTTTGTTCTTTCAATTCCGTGATCTCCTCTTCAAGTGCCTTTTTCACGATTAAAAGCCTCAAAAATTCGGGTAATCCCTTGGGCGAGAAAAGGGCATAAAACCAAACGAAGAGCCCGAAGAAGAGAGGTATATACCTCAAAAATTTCATCTTTTGGGTTCCGTTAAAATGGCGAAGTTCTTGAGTCCCGATCTTTTGGCAAGTTCCATCACCTCAACAACAGTACCGTGAAAAGCCCTTCGGTCGGCGTTTATCACTAAAAGTGTCTCCGGTGCCTTTTGGGCTTCTTGAAGGAATAAGGTCTCCAATTCCCCTAAGTTCATCTCCCTTTTTTCGAAGTATAACCGATTTTCCTTGGTTATGGTGATGACAAGTTCCTTTTTTTCCTTTGGACTTACTTCCGGAACCCCCTTGGGCAGATCCACCTTCAAGCTTGGCCTAATGAAAGAGGAGGTAAGGACGAAGAAAATTATCAGTTGAAGCATTACATCCACCATCGGCGTAAGATCAAGCCTTAAGCCATCATCCCTCTGATCCTTTAAAAATCGCATCCCTAATCCTTACCCAA
This sequence comes from uncultured Thermodesulfobacteriota bacterium, assembly GCA_964480925.1. Classification (GTDB taxonomy): domain Bacteria; phylum Desulfobacterota; class B13-G15; order B13-G15; family B13-G15; genus B73-G16. The sequence goes on along the minus strand of CAYZRR010000024.1, from coordinate 3,087 downwards.
AAAATCAAGCAGTTTTAAAGCTACCTCTTCAAGTTCAAGGGCCAAAGACCTTACTTTTGACCTCAAATAGTGGTACATGACAAGTGAAGGAATGGCCACAATAAGGCCCGCAGCGGTAGTAATAAGGGCTTCTGATATTCCACCTGCCACATCTCCCGGTTCAGCCACGCCCTTTGCCGCAAGGACGTTAAAGGTCTTAATCATACCCGTAACGGTTCCTAAAAGGCCTAGCAAGGTGGCGATACTGGCGATTGTCCCTATCACATTAAGGTATCTTTCAAGAAAGGAGAGTTCTCTTCTTCCTACTTCTTCCATCTTTTCCCTTACCGTAAGTCGGCCTTTTCCCAAATTGGATAATCCCGCATAGAGAATCTGGCCCAAACTGCTTTCCGAAGCACGACATATCCTTTGGGCTTCTTGAACTTTTCCCTTATTCAGAAGGTCAAATACTTCCCAAAGGAGCTCCTCGGGTATAACCTTGCTTCTTCTTAAGGCCCATAGACGTTCCAAGAATATGGCCAGGCTCACGATGGAGCATATGAGAATGGGGTACATTACGACTCCGCCCTTAAGGAAATATTCGTACATGGGTTGGTGCCTCGTTTTTTGATAACACCTTATCAATGCCTTCTGTAGGTGTCAACAAAAGTATAAAATTGTATTACCTTATGGCGAAAAAGATCCTTATAGAGACTTCTCCTCAAGAAGTTCGAATTGCGATCCTTAAGGAAGAGAGACTTGAGGAGTTTTTCCTCGATACGCCTTTTTCCCGTAGTCTGGTAGGAAATATATATAAGGGAAGGATTGTAAATATTGATCCAACCCTTCAAGCGGCCTTTGTAGAATTCGGGGAGGAAAGGAACGGTTTTCTCCCCCTTGATGAGATAGATCCTCAATACTTCATCGTTAAACCCAAAACAAGGCGCAAAAGAATCGAGAACCTTCTTCAAAAGGGACAGCCCCTTATAGTCCAGGTTACCAAGGATCCAAGGGGCGAGAAGGGAGCTTATTTGACCACCTATTTGGCACTGGCAGGAAGATACTTGGTCCTTATGCCCAATAAACCCGTTAAGGGGGTTTCTCTCAAGATCGAGGAGGCCCGAAAAAGACGTGCTTTTAAGGAATTCCTTTCCCAATTGGAATTGCCCAAGGGGATGGGCCTTATAGTAAGGACGGCCGCAGCTGGGAGGTCAAAAAGGGACCTTCTGAAGGATTTGGATTACCTTTTTAGGTTATGGGATATTATAAGAAAAAAGGCTTCTGAAGCACCGATCCCTTCTCTTCTTTATGAGGAACCCCCTTTGATCTTTAAGGTCATAAGGGATTACTTCACCTGGGAGGTGAAAGAGGTTTTGGTGGATGATGAAACCATTTATCAAAGGCTTCTCGGTTTCTTCCAAGAATTTATGCCCCGATACCGTTCAAGGCTGAGGCTTTATAAGGACCCCTTACCCCTTTTTGAGCGCTTTCACGTGGAAGAACAGGTAAAGGAGCTTTACCAGAGGGAGTTCATCCTTCCTTCGGGAGGAAGCCTTTACTTTGACCTAAGTGAGGCCCTTGTGGCGATTGATGTCAATACCAGTAAAGGCAAGGGGCCTTGGGATCCGGAAAGTTTGGCCTTTTTGACCAACCTGGAGGCCGCTTCCGAAATCCCAAGGCAATTAAGGCTAAGAGGTTTGAGTGGGCTTATAGTTATAGACTTCATAGACATGACCGATCCCGCTCATAAAAAGGAGGTGGAAAGGACCCTTCGAGAAGGCTTTAAGGTCGATAAAGCGAAAGTGGATTTAGGTTCCATTTCAAAGTTCGGTCTACTCGAAGTATCGCGTCAGAGATTAAGGCCTTCTTTGCTTGAGATCAGTGCGGATGTTTGTCCTTACTGTCAGGGAAAAGGTTGGATTAGAAAGACCGCGCTTTTGGCAGAGGAGATCTTAAGGGAGTTAAGAAAATTTGCACTTCGGGGAGAGGGTCAAGTAAAATTAAGGGCGAGGCCTGAGATTATCGAGTATCTGGAAAAGGAGAGAGTTGAAGAACTTGGAAAATTAGGTATTGAGATTCTCTTTTGTCCAGATTCTCAATTTCCCTTTGACCTTTACGAGATATTGCCGATCAAAGGAGAAGAGGAACGATGAAAAGCGGTTTTTTGGTTATTCACGGTCATTTCTATCAGCCACCGAGAGAGAACCCTTATATTGACTTTGTGGAAAAAGAGCCTTCGGCCTCTCCCTTCCACGATTGGAACCAGAGGATCACTCATGAATGTTATTCCCCCAATTTCTGGGCGAGACTTTACGGACCGGGTGGGGGTCTCAAGGCGGTTGTTAACAACTACTCCTTTATGAGCTTTGACGTAGGTCCCACCCTCTTCAGGTGGTTGCGGAAAAATGCCCCTTCGGTCTATCAAGCCATAATCCAAGGGGATGCGGAATCAAGAAAGCGCTTTTCGGGTCATGGTTCGGCCATAAGCCATCCTTACTCCCATCTAATCCTTCCTTTGGCCCATGAGGAGGACAAGGATCTCAACGTTAAGTGGGGTATTGAGGAATTTAAGTTCCATTTCAAGAGGAACCCCGAGGGGATGTGGCTCCCGGAGTGTGCGGTAGATACGGAGACACTTGAGGTGTTGGCGAAACACGGAATCTCCTTTGTAATCCTTTCGCCCTTTCAGGCTAAAAGGACCAAACGGTTCGGAGAATATTGGCAAGAGGTGGAGGGTGGAAGGATCGATCCCTTTAGGCCCTATAAGGTGAAGTTGCCTTCGGGAAGGGAAATAAGTGTCTTTTTCTTCCATCACCCTCTTTCGATGGGCATTTCCTTTGGAGACCTTCTCAAAGACGGTGAATGGTTGTTATCGCAAATAAAATCGGCGATGCCTCAAGGGGGGAGTCCTCTTTTGTCAATTGTGACCGATGGGGAGACCTTTGGACATCACAAGGCCTTTGGTGAGATGGCTTTGGCATATATTTTTTCCAAACTGAAGGAACAAGAGGACATTAAGCTTACCGTTTTTGGGGAGTTTTTGGAAAAACATCCGCCAACTGACGAAGTCCAGATCCAAGAAAAAAGCTCTTGGAGTTGTTCTCACGG
>CAYZRR010000023.1:0-8667 GCA_964480925.1 uncultured Thermodesulfobacteriota bacterium | reverse complement strand
CCAGGAACCACTTCATCTATCAACACATTCTTAATAGAAGGAGCAACCGTATTAAGAACCGAAACAGAACAACCACTACACGTGCCACCTTGAATCCATAAAACTGGTACCTCCCTCACCTGAGACATCTCAAAGCCTCCTGCTCAACTTGTTAGTGGGCTTTCTGAAGACCAAAGGCCATATTAATTAGGTCGGTAATTAAAATGGTGGAAAGGACCTTTTTACCAAACAATTTTTCCTGGAAGTTTTCCAATTGAAGCTTGCAATATGGACAAGCTACGCACAAATACTCTGCTTCATTCTTAAGAGCATCCGCAATCTTCTCCCGGGTGAAGTTCAAAGCCACCTCATCGTTTGTCCCGAGAAGAGGAGCTCCACAACACTCAAGCCTTTTATTAACCAAAAGGCTCTGAGCCCCTGTTATATTTATGAGCTCTTCCAAAAGTCTCGGATCAGATGGATCGTCCAACTCCACAATGGAACTCGGTCTTAAACTGTGGCAGCCATAATGGGTGGCAACCTTAATCTCACTTAAGGGATTTGAAACTTTCTCTCGAATCATCTCAGGGCCCAAATCTTTATAAAGCACATGAAGGAGGTGTTTGACTTCTACTGTTCCTCGGTAATTAAGACCATTTGCTTTTAAAAACTCGTTAATTTGATTTCTGAGGGAAAGATCCTCATCGAGCATCTTTTTGGCCTTCTTTAAAGTTCCATAGCAACATTGACATAAACTCAAAATATGCCGATTCTCCCTTTCGGCCAAAGCCAAATTCTTCGCCGAAAGCACCAACGACGTAGTCAAATCTATAACCCTAAATGGATATCCACAACAGCCAAATCCCTCAATCTCTTTGAAATCAACTCCAAGCTCCTTCAAGAGAAATCTGGCCGAAGTCTCATACTCCGGTAACCTCGCCGGTATATTACACCCCAGAAATAGAGCGTATCTCATCCCTTTCCTCCTCCTTCAATGCCTTAAGGGCCTCCATCTTTAAACCCATCAATATGTCCGTCACCATAACGCCCTGGGGACATGCCTCTTGGCATTTGTAACAGGTCAAACAGCTTAAAAGCATCTCCGATCCATAAACGGCCTCCTTAAGACCCATGGCACATAACCTCATAATCTGATGGGGCAGAAATCCCAGCACCTCTTCCGGCCTCTCATATTGGAAGACCACCGGACAGACGTTCGTACAGGTCTGACAAGTAAAACATCCCCTAAAACTCGCCTCGTAAAATTCGAACTCCTTTTCTTCTGGCATTTGGAACACATTATCCTTAGGCTCAAACCTTCGGAGGAGCTTCTCCTTGATCTCCAGAATCGGCTTCTCATACTTTTCCTCGAGTTCCTCAGCTCTCAAGCCTCTATAAAAGGACAAGGGGCTCAAAAGGGCTGGCTCCAAAAGCCCACGCTCAAAAAGCGCTTCTCTGGCTTCGAACCAGAGTTCCTGTAAATTGATCCCCGAGGGACAAGAAACGGTACACCTTAAACAATTGGTGCATAAATAAACGCCTTGAAGAATCTCCTGAAGTTCGGTCTGAGAAAGTTTTCTCTTTGAAACAAGCCTCTTAAGAGGTTCAATTTTTTCGGACGGTAAAACCCTTATATTCCCCAAGGGCTTTTCGGCATCCAAAACTGCACACTTCAACGTACAAGTCCCACAATGAACGCAAGCATCAAGTTCTATCATCTGTTTTGTCTTAAGGTTTAAAGAATTTGACCGCTTAGGATCCCATAAGGCATTAATTACCAGGCTTAAAGGCACACTGATTAAATGTAAAAATTTCGTAAAAGGCAAAATCGCCAAAGCAATAAGGCAAATCAGAATATGGACCCACCAAATTTTTTCCGTAAAGTTAACCCGATCAAACCCACTGGCAAGGGGGACAAAAGTTCGAGAAAGACCATAACTCAAAAAGGACCACCTCGGATTAGCATGACAAAAAGCACACTGAGATTGATGGATCTCTTCTCCTTTAGCAACAAGGGCTTCCTCAACTTTTTCGGGCGAAACCAATCCCATCCTCTTTACCCAATAGGCCTCAAGGGCCTTTGCCTCTTCCTCCGATCCAAAAGAAGCGTATTCATCAACCATCCTCGAATAATTGTTGTAAGAGATTATCTTTACTCCCTTCAAAAGAAACCCCGAAAACACAATCACCAAAACCGCAACTATGGCATAAAGGTCCATTCTACTGGTTCTAAGAGTAGGGGCCTTCCGAAGCCTCCTCCAAATGGCCATTCCTAATCCTACTAAAACCATACTTCCAAAAAGATCCCTTAACAGAGCATGGGGAAACGCAGTGGATACATAATCCTCAAAAACGAGCTTTCCCAAAGCATGAGTGATAATAAGAAGCGCAAAGCCCCAATAAATGAGAACATGCATAAGCCATCTATAAAGGCTCTCTTTTAAAGTACGCCTTTGGAGGATCCCATCAAGCAGGAGGACCTTTAAGATAATCCCTATTTTTGGACTAAAAAGGGCTTTTCCTAAGCTTGAAAATCCTAAGACAAACCTTTTAAATCCTTCTTTTTCCCCTCTTAAGGAGCATCGGAACCAAGAAGAAACCTTAAACACCAATCCGCCGAGAAAAACGAAAAACGCTACTAACCCCAAACTTCCTAACATCCTTGAAACCTCCCTTAACTCTGGAGGCCCTCTTCCATCAAGCCATCGATCTCACTCAATATCTGTTCTTCGGTAAAATGCCTAAGCCTTATTGCACCAGTCGGACACACCGAGCTACATAAACCATCGCCTCGGCAAAGAACGGCGTTACATTGGGCCTTCTTTAACTCCTTTTTGACTTCCACTAACTGAAGGGCTCTATAACTACAAACCTCCACGCAAGCACCACACCCCATACACAAATCCTCTCTAACTTCACATACGACCCCGCTTCCTTTAAGTTGGTCCTGAGAAAGGATAAGGGCAGCTCTTAAGGCCGCACTTTTTGCCTGCGCAATGGTCTCCGGAATGAATTTAGGATAATGAGCCATCCCACAAAGGAAAAACCCATCCACTGTGAAATCAACCGGCCTGAGCTTAATGTGGGCCTCCATGAAAAAGCCATCGCTACTCAAAGGAAGCCCTAATTGCTGAGAAAGCTCCAAATTTTCCCTCGAATCCACCGGAACGCTTAAAACCACAAGATCCGCCTCTACCTCGATCTCCCTCTTAAGAACAGGCTCCCAAGCTTTAACCTTTAACTTATCATGGTTAAGTTCCACCTGGGGCTTCTTCTCAGGATCATACCTTATGAACAAAACGCCTTTTCCTCTTGCCTCTCGATAAAGATCCTCTATAAACCCATAGGTCCGCATATCTCGATAAAAAACCATAATTTGCACATCAGAAAACCTCTCTTTTAATTTTAAACTATTTTTTATAGCTTGTCCACAACATATTCTACTGCAATAGGGGCGCTCCTCATCGCGTGCTTGAACGCATTGTATCATAACGACTGTTTTAAGTTTTTCGGGCAGTTCCCCTCTGGCGATTTTTCCTTCGAGTTCACGCTGAGTTAGTATCCTTTCACTTTTTCCGTATTCATATTCGGTAGGTTTAAGTGGCTTTCCGCCGGTAGCGATTATCACAACCCCATGAGAAAGCTCAATTTTCTCTCCCTCGGAAGATTCGATGGTGCTTATGAAATTACCCACGTATCCCGAAAGGGAAGAGAGTTTATAACCTTTAAAAACCTTTATCCTCTCTTCGGCTTCGACTTCGTTTATAAGCCTTTTGAGGAAAGCCCCTACCTCTTCCCCCTCTAAAGTGAAGTAAATCTCACGCAAATTGCCCCCGAGTTCTTTTTCTTTTTCCACCAAATAGACCTCAAATCCTTGCCGTGCTAAGCTCAAGGCAGCCACCATCCCCGCAAGCCCTCCTCCCAAAACAAGGGCGCTTTTGGTAACACCGAAATGTGGCTCTTGAAGTGGTTCAAGTTCCCTCGCCCTCCAGATGGCCATTCTGAGAAGCTCTTTAGCCTTTTGGGTGGCTTCCTCTTTTTCAAACGGATGGACCCAACTGCAGTGTTCACGGATATTGACCATCTCCAGAAGGTAAGGATTTAATCCCGCTTCCTTTAAAGCCTCTCGGAACACCGGCTCATGAGTCCTCGGGGTACAAGCGGCTACAACCACCCTGTTTAAACTATGCTCTTTGATCAATTGGGTGATTCTGGTAAGCCCTTCATTTGAGCAACTCACCACTTGATCCTCGGCGTAAACCACACCTTTCAAAGTCTTCACATATTGGACCACTTCTTTCACATCCACTATCTCCGCGATGTTGCTACCACAATGACATACAAAAACACCGATACGCGGTTCCTCATCTCCTACAGGCCTTTCGGGCGGATACTCCTTTTTAACGGCAAGACTTCCCCTTGCTGGAGCGAGAAGTTCAGCCACTTGGGCAGCTACAGCCGAAGTCGAACAAATAGTATCGGGAATATCCATGGGAGCTATGGTATTTCCGGAGACAAAAATCCCCCTTTTTCCATCTTTCAAGGGGTAAAAAGGAGAAACTTCAAAGAAACCATGATGGTTAAGCTCAAGTCCGAATAACTCGCTCATTTTCCTATTGGTCCTTTGCGGTAAAACGCCTACCGAAAGGATCACCATTTCAAACTCTTCCTGTCTGAGCTTACCATCGGAAAGGTATGTCACAATGAGGTTGTGATTTTCGGGATTTTCCTTGATCAAGGGTGACCTTCCCCTTATGAACTTTACGCCCATTCGCTTAGCTCTTTCATATAAGTCCTCAAGGCCTTTGCCAAAAGTCCTTATATCGTTGTGGAAAATGACGGTCTCTATATGGGGATGATGGTTTTTGGTAACTATGGCTTGTTTTATGGCATAACCACAACAAGTGGCTGAACAATAGCTTCTGCCATTTCTCAAATCTCTTGACCCAACACATTGAATCCAAGCGATCTTATTAGGCACTTTTTTATCCGTACGCCTTAAAATTTCACCCTGAGTCGGTCCCGAAGCGCTTAAGACCCTCTCGTATTCGAGACTTGTGAAAACGTTTTCAAAAACCCCATACCCGTAAGTCCCCCCTTCGGGTTTAAAGACCTCATAACCTGTCGCAATTATGATGGCTCCCACTCGAACCTTTCCACGGACCCTTTTCTGTTTGAAGTCTATAGCCTTATTTTTACAGACGGCTTCGCATATGGTGCACTTTCCGAGGAAGTAAATGCATTTTTCCCTTTCAATGTAAGCCTTTGCGGGAACCGCCTGAGGACACCATACCCCTATCGCCTTTGTGGTCCCGAGGTATTCGTCAAAGGGATTGGGCATCACTTCGGGGCAGAAGCTTTCACAGGTCCTACATCCGGTACATTTACTCTCATCAACATACCGAGGCCATCTGAGGATAGTCACCGTATAATTGCCCGGTTCCCCCTCAATCTCAACCACTTCGCTATTCGAGAGGATCCTGATATTGGGATGCCGACCGGCATCCGCCATCTTCGGCCCGAGTATTCATATGGAACAATCAAGGGTGGGAAAGGTCTTATCGAGCTGGGCCATCTTGCCCCCGATCTGGGGCCATCTTTCGACCAAGTAAACTCTAAAGCCCAAACTCCCCAAATCAAGGGCTGCTTGGATCCCCCCTATACCACCTCCGATAACTAAAACTGCCCCAACTGGCGTATCGACTTGCGCCATCAAAGCTCCTCCACAACCTCCTCTTCTTCTTCTTCCTCTTCGGGAACTAATACCTCTTCAATTCTTTCAGGCAAATACTCTAAAGCACCTGCATCGCAGGCTTGAACGCACATAGGGCCTCCTTGAGGCATGGGCTCCCCGCAACCGTCACACAGAAGGGGAAGTCCTGTATCTGGATCGAAAAAGTCCTTTCGCGAAGGACAAGCTGCCCTACAAAAGGTACACTCTTCATAGTCTCTATCGCCCACCACGATCCGGTAACGGACTCTGCACTCAGCATCGGCATACCTTCCGGAGATAATCGGAAGATAAACGTCATTCAACTCATCCACAAACACCCTGATTCTCGATTTGGCCGGATTTACATAGGAGTAACGGGGCTCCGCATGATAAGCCGAACAATAAACCTCACAGGTACCACAACCCGTACACTTTTCAGGATATATCTTTATAGCCTTTATTACTTTCTTTACCTTCTTCATTTTCGTCCTCCTACAGTAAATTACGGCGTTCAAACTCAGGAATTACGAAATCCAAACCATACTTAAGAAGGGTCTCTTTGGTGGGAATCCCCTCTTCATTCCAACCTTTGAACCGGTAATATTCGTCCAATAACTTTTTTTCAAGCTCTGGATCCCTTATGGCCCAATGGTCTTCAGGAGGCTTTTCGTCCTCACGCCTCAAACCCCTTATGTTGTTCATAGCCCTTATAAGGGTCCTTATCCTTCCGGCTGTCTCCCAGAGTTTCTCTTCATCATACTCTATGCCAGTGGCAAGACTTATCAGGTAAGGGATATTATGGATATGATAGGCTGGACCTGCCCCCACCAGCTGATCCGGCCCAGGAACCCCACCGAATTGGCCTCGGAAAGCTGAAAGGAAACCACAAAGCCCGGTGCTATTGTCTATGTAATGCATTCTCTCACTCCAATCAGCAATCGCGCAGGCCCTCTCAACAGGTATCACTTCCCTCTTCTCCCATTCCAAAAACCATTTCTTGAATTCCTCATTGGGTGGAGCTATCCAACTCTCGACGAAAGCCTTTCTCTTTTCGGGGTCAGGAATCGGATCCTGGGGCCAGGTGCCTTCTATCTGGGTTATGTTCCACTTTTCATTAGTAGACCACCATAGGAAGTAAATGGGATTCAATTTCCCGAGTTTTATGGGAATCTGTTCTACTTTCTTTATGCTATTATGCTCGATCTTTTCGGCACCACGCCCTATCTTTTGGGCGGCCCACCAAGTACCTTCGGCCAAAATGTCACCAATGCCTTCCCTTTTTACTATCTTTTCAAAAAGATAATAAAACCTACCCTTAACATCCTTGGGGAAACCGGGTAGATCTTGATCGGTAAGGATACCATTTTCATAGAGTTCAATGGCAAAGGCTATGACCTGAGGCATTGAATAAGCGTCGACCCCATAATCGACCACAAGAGGTAGAAACTCATAACTAAAATCGAGTTCTTGAAAGGCTGCCATGTGGAAGGTATCCTTAGCAAAACACTTATAACCGAATATGGGCTTACCCGGATATTTGATGACTATCTCGCATTCCTTAGGGCAGTTAAAGCAACCTACAACCCTCAACTGATGCTCTTTTCTGATCCGGGCAAAACGTTCCTCCACCTCCGGTGTCCAATATCCCTTCCTCCTCACCCTGGCATAACCCCAAGCGAAGTTATCATGATGAAAAGCATCGTTATCACTGTAAGCCATCCAGTCACCGAGGTTTGGGTTTTTACGAATCTCCTCCCTCATGCGAAAACAAAGCTCAAAAAGTTCCTGGGGTTTCGCAGTCCGAAGATCCTTGGTGCCCCTCACGGCAATGGCCTTAAGCTTCTTATCTCCCATAATTGCTCCCAAACCGCCACGACCAGCCGTGTGCCAAGCATGTTGTATTGCTGCGAAATAGACCCTATTCTCGCCCGCCGGCCCTATAGCAGCAATCTGGGCCCTCGGTTCTTTAAGTTCTTCCCGAATCACCCTGAAGGTCTCAAGAATCCCTTTCCCCCATAAGTGTTTGGCGCTTCTTATCTCTATTTTGTCGTTATCGATCCACAGATAAACTGGCTCAGAAGCCCTTCCTTTCACTATAACTCGATCATAACCCGCAAACTTGAGCTCCGCCCCAAAGTGACCCCCGATCATGCTAAAAGCCACCAAATTGTTTGCAGGTACATAACTGGTAACCACCGTCCTTGTGGCCCCTACAACGGGCGTTCCCACCAGAAGCCCTGCTCCAAAGATAATGACGTTCTCCGGAGAAAAGGGATGACAATCAAGAGGCGCCTTCTCCCAAAGATACCTGAGATTCGTCCCAAGCCCACCCAAATAAAGCTCCGTCCAAGAAGGATCACTCTCGTACTTCTTAACTTCGCCCGTGGAAAGATCTACCTCCAAAGTAATGCCTGTCTCACCATATCTCATCTTCTAACCTCCTTTCATGTTCTCTTTAAGAGAACATTGTTCTTTACCCTATGTGAAGAATAGGACAAATTTTTTGGGCTGTCAACTTCTTTTTAGCAAAATAGTGAAGACTTCCCTATGTAATGGGGAAAAGGTATAATTTTTTGAAAAATAAAAGGGAGGACTCCGTAATGAAAAGACCCCTTTGGGTACCGAGTGAAGAACGGAAGGGAATAAGTAATATGAAGAGATTCTTGGATTTTTTGAACCTGAAATATGGCCTAGGCTTGAATGAATACTTTGAGGCCTATTATTGGTCTATAGAGAATTTACCCGAGTTTTGGGCAGCGGTTTGGGAATTTTGCAAAGTAAAATCCTCTCAACCTTACGAAAAGGTGGTGGATGATCTGTCCAAATTCCCCGGCGCGAAATGGTTTGTTGGAGCCAGATGTAATTTCGCAGAAAACCTTTTGAGAAGAAAAGACGAGAAGACCGCTTTTGTCTTCAGAAACGAGTTAGGCGTAAGAAGGACCATTACTTACAAAGAGCTATACGATTTGGTAATT
>CAYZRR010000022.1:0-13131 GCA_964480925.1 uncultured Thermodesulfobacteriota bacterium | reverse complement strand
TCTCTCTTATCAAGGAAGAGCCGACGATATGCTCAAGTTCAGCGGACAATGGGTAGCCCCCCTTGAGGTTGAAAACATTCTGCTCGAACATCCGGCGGTTCAAGAATGTGCGGTGGTAGCAGTTCCCTGGGAAGAGGGATTGATAAAGGGAAAGGCCTTTGTGGTCTTAAAAGAGGGATTTGAACCGAGCGCAGAGCTTGAGAGGGATATGATTGAGTTCATGAAGAAGAAGCTCGCGGGGTTTAAAGTTCCGAAAGCAGTGGAATTTGTAAAAGAACTCCCCCGCACTGTGACTGGTAAGATACAACGTTATAAACTTAGAGCTAAAGTGTAAAGAATGGAAGAAAAGAAAAAGCTCAAAGTTTGGTTGGCTCACCTTTTGGAATTTTGCGAAGTAGCAAAGGAGGAGAGTTTCAGTAAAGCGGCAGAAAATCTGGAGAAGACGCAACCAGCAGTGAGTAGTGCTATAAGAAAATTAGAAGAAGTCTTAGGTGTTGCACTTTTTAATCGTTACAATAAGCGTGTGACTCTTACTGAGGAAGGAAAGCTATTATATAAACGTGCTCTGGAGATAATTGGGCTACTAGAAAACACAATAAGAGGGATTGCAAATGGATATCTATGTAAAACAGGGGTTGTTAGAATTGGTGCTCCTTCGGTCGTGATTGATTCGTTTCTGTTCGAACTCATAAATGAATTCCGAAAGAATAATCCTGAAATAGTATTTTCTATTCAAGAAGGAGCAAGTATAGAAGTTGTCAAAGGTATTGAGAATCAAATTTTTGAATTAGGTATTGTAGGAGAAATCAAATTTCCACCAAATCTAGTAATACATAAGCTCACTACCATAGAATTTAGTTGTATAATTCCTAGTAAATATCACGATTTATTTAAAGAAAGGGAAGAAACCTCTTTGCAAGACTTAAAGGATATACCTTTCATTCTACAGGGTAAAGAGTCAGCACTACGGATTAGGTTAGAGGAATTATTTTATAAAGCTCGTTTTAGACCATCCATAGTTATGGAGTTAAACGGTACTACTTATGTGAAAAGAGCCCTGCTTGATGGAGTTGGTTTATGTTTTCTCCCTATCAGTTGTGTTAGGAGGGAATTGGAAAAGGGGGAAGTTCTATCTTTACGGCTTAAGGAGGGTAAGATCGTTGTGCCTGTTTTTTTGGTATATCATGCGGACTACAAGCTTTCGCCAGCCACTTATGCTTTCAAAGAGTTTTTAAAGGAAAAAATTGAAAAAGAGATAAAGAAAAAACGATAGAGGAGGGGAAGGATGGACATTCGTGATTTTATAAAGATGTGGGAGGAAAAGGGAGAGCTAAGGAGAATAAAAGCGGAGGTTGATTGGAACCTCGAACTTTCGCATATTGCCCAGATGGTTCAGGAAAAGGGGGGACCGGCTTTGTTGTTTGAACGCATTAAGGGTCACGAAAGTCCAGTTCTCATAGGAGTTTATGCTACAGTGAAGAGATTGGCTTCTATCTTGGGCAAGCCCGAATTGGAGTCTATGGTTGAATTAACTCGGTATTGGTTAAGCGTGCTTAAGGAAAAGAAAGCGGCTATCACCTCGGAGGAAGTCTCAAGTGGTCCTATTTTCGAGAATGTGAGCGAAGGAGAAAAGGCCAATATTTTGTCTTTTCCGGTTCCCAAGTTCTACGAAGCCGATGGGCATCGTTATTTCGGAACAGCCGTTTATATGGCAACTAAGGATCCCGAAAGCGGTAGGATAAACCTTGGGACTTTCCGAATGGCCGTTCATGACGAACGTCATTTAGGGGTACAGATCCTTAAAGGCAAAACTACCGATCGGATTCTGAAAAAGTACGAAAAAATGGGTCAAAAAATGCCCGTTTGTGTAATAGTGGGAGGGGATCCCCTATTAGGGATCGCTAGTGCTGCGACCCTGCCTGGGGTTCAGAGCGCTTATGATGTGGTAAGCACTTTAAGGGGGGAGCCAATTAAGCTTGTAAAGGAAGAACTTTCGGGTCTTCCCATCCCTGCCGATGCGGAGATCGTGATCTCAGGGGAAATAGACCCCAAAGTTTTGAAAGAGGAAGGGCCTTTTGGTGAGTATACGGGTTATTACACCGAAGAGTTCTTTAGACCTCTTCCTAAGCCCGTTATTGATATAAAGAGGATTTATTATAGGAATAATCCCATCTTGATATGTAACACCGTTGGGAGACCCGTGGGTGACAATCACGTGCTTTATGCCTTTGCCAGAAACGCCTCTTTATGGATGGAACTTGAGGCCATGAGGATACCTGGTATCAAATCCGTTCACACCTTGCCTGAGGCAGCCGGAAGATATTGGGTAATTGTTTCGGTTCAGCAGATGTATCCGGGTCATGCCGAACAGGTGGCCCATGCGGTGTTGGGCACAAATACTGGCATGTATGGAACCAAAGGGGTAATTATTGTTGACGACGACATTGAGGCCGATGACCTTCCGAGGGTGTGGTGGGCTTTAAGCGTTAGATATCTTCCCGAAAGGGGAACGGAGATTATAAAACGAGGGCGTTCTACGCCTCTTGATCCAGCTCTCCTTAATGAGCCCAATAAGTTTATAACTTCGAGAATTATACTTAACGCCACCATACCTTTTGAATGGGAACAAAAGCCGATCTTGGTTAAGTTAAATGAAGAGGTGGTTAACCGAATAAAAATGAGAAAAGAGGAGCTTGGATTAAGTGATATTTTAAGTTAAGGAGGCCACAATGAAGTGCGATTTAAAGGAAGCTCAAGAAAGGGCGAAAAAAGTGAGGATGGTCATTCACGATGTTCACGGTGTGTTGACGCCCAATGTGGTTTATTGTGATCAAGAGGGGAATCGTCGGTATGAGTTCTGGCACATGGATGGTTTTGGGGACCTTTCGCTTTCCGCAAATGGGATAATTCCAATTTTTCTCGATAGCACTTCCGTGGATGACGAAGGGTTATATAGGGCTCGGGAGTTGAAGTTGGAAAAATACTATTACCGAACAACTTTGGAGGAGAAAGCGAAAAAGTTTGAGGAGATAAAAGAGGAATATAAGGTCTCTGATGAGGAGATATGTTATATAGGATGTGAACTTTATGACATCCCCTTCATGAAGAAAGTGGGGTTTGCGGTTGCGACAGCAGATGCTTCCGATGAAGTTAAAGAAGTAGCTCATTATGTATCTTCCCTTCCAGGTGGAAGGGGGGTAATGAGGGAATTATGCGAGTTCATTTTAAGAGCTAAAGGAGTTTGGGAAGAATGGGTCGATAAGGTCACCAAGATGGGATATAAATAACCGGTTTTTTTGAAGGAGGTTGAAGATGCAGCACATTAAGGTAAAAGAAAATGCTATTGTGAAAGAAGGAGCGGTGGAAAAGGCAAAGAAGGTGCGTTTTGTGGTGATAGACATTCATGGGGTTTTGACCGATAACACCTTATATTACACCCAAGATGGGATAAAATCCGAAAGGTTTTCCCTTAAGGATAGATGGGGTTTTAAGCTTTTACACGAAGCAGGCATAAAAACGGCCTTTCTCACCAGTAAAATCTCCCGAGCGGATCAGGCAGTGGGGAAAATATACGGGGTACCGGAGGAGTTTCTGTGGGGCAGTTCGGCCAAAATGGCTTTGACCTCGGAGATGCAACAAAAATACGGCTTTACTGATGAAGAGATGGCTTATATAGGGGATGAGATGATAGACCTTGGTATGATGAAAAGGGCTGGGTTTTCAGTGGCTCCGGCCGATGCCTCTCAAGAGGCCCGTGAGATAGCCGATTACGTGACCTCAGTTGGAGGAGGGATGGGCGTTGTGAGAGAAGTAGCGGAGTTTATCCTCAGGGCACAGGGGAAGTGGGAAGAAATTGTCAATAAGGTTTTTTAATGCAAGAAAGGCCTACCGTCCTTTTAGGCGCTTGTTTAGATACGAAAGGGGAGGAAGCCCGGTATCTTTTTAAAGTGCTAAAAGAGCTAAATAAGGAAGTTTTAGTAATAGATGGTGGTATTAGAGGAACTCCCTTTTTTGAACCCCATATAAGCCGGGAAGAGGTTGCTCGGGCTTCGGGTTTTTCCCTGGAAGAAATAAAGAAAATACCCCATGAAGGGGAAGCTATTGTCTTAATGGCCCAAGGGGCTCAAAGGATAACCAAGGACCTTATTAAGGAAGGAAAAATCCATGGGATGATCGCCTTTGGAGGAAGTATGGGGAGTTTGCTCTGGGGAACGGTTATGCAAGACCTTCCCTTTGGGTTTCCAAAGGTCTTAATAAGTACTCAAGCTTCTAATCCAGAGGTTATAAAAAGAGTGGTTAAAGGGAAAGACATTTGTCTTTTGAACAGCCCCGTTGATCTTGCAGGCTTAAACCCTTTGACAAAGTCAATCTTTTTAAGGGGTGCGTGGATTATAAGTGGAATGGTGCAATGTAAGTTTGAACCTGTAAAGGAAAAAACAGTCGCCCTTTGTGCCAAAGGCAATATAGAAGGCCTTGCGGCTTTGGTGAGAAGAAAACTCACTGAAAAAGGATTCACCCCTATGACTTTCCACGCCTGGGGATACGGTCCTTTAAGCCTCGAGGAGGCCATAAAAGAAAGACTTATTACCGCAGGGGTAATCGAACTTTCAAACGATTACCTAGAGTACCTTTACGGCGGTACTTCTTATCCTCCGGAAGACAGGTATGAAAACGCTATAAAAATGGGGCTTCCTTTAATTTACGTACCAGGTTCTTGCGATATAATTGCAAGCTTGCCGGAGGACAAAAGATTCAAAGGAAGAAAATACGTAAAACATAACCCTTCTGTTTGGAGTTATAGAACAACAAAAAAAGAATTATATGATTTCGCTCTTAAAATTGGTGAAAAATTAAAGAAAGGAGGCAATAAAGTAACGGTTCTCATACCAGAAAAGGGATTTTCCATATATGATGGCGAAGGAGGAGTTTTAAATGATGAAGAAGCTCGAAAGGGATTTATTGAAGGTATAAAAAATTTTGATAAGGTGATAACGGTAAAGGTATTGCCTTATCATATTTTAGATGCTAGGTTTGCTCATGAAGTAGTGGAAGAATTGATGAGACTTTATAAAAATATGTAATAAGGAGGTGGAGAGGTGACTTATAAGTATTTTATTGATAATAGAGAGTATATTGAGGCATTGAGGAAAAGTGGTGATCTTGTTGATGTTATGCAAGAAGTGGATTGGGATTTAGAATTGGGGGCAATTGTAAGAAGGGTATGTGAAAAGAAGGGGCCTGCTCCGTTTTTTCACAAGATAAAGGATTATCCAGGGTTTAGGGCTTTTGGAGCTCCTATAGCTACGTGGAGGAGGTTGGCGGTGGTTTTAGGGCTGAGTCCTGATGCTTCTATTCCTGATATTGTTGAAGAGTGGAGGAGAAGGACCAGTGGGCCCGCTTATAAACCTGAGATAATCGATAAGAAGGATGCTCCTTGTAAGGAAGTGATTATTATGGGGGATGAGGTGGATGTTTTTGAGCTTCCTGCTCCTATGGTTCACGATGGTGATGGGGGAAGATATATTGGGACATGGCATTTTGTGGTGGCCAAGGATGAAGAGACGGGTTTTGTGAACTGGGGGATGTATAGGCTTGCCATATTTGATGAGAAGACGCTGGTTGGTCCGGTTTTGCCATTTTCCGATATGGGGCGGATCTTTTATCAGAAGTACGAGCCCTTTAATAAGCCTATGCCTGTAGCCATTGTGATAGGACCTGATCCATTGAGTGCGTTAGCGAGTTTAGCGCCTACTCCTTTGCCTGAGCCCGAATTTACGGGTCAGCTTATGGGGGAGCCGGTTAAGCTTGTTAAGTGCGAAACCTGTGATTTGTATGTTCCAGCTACAGCGGAGATCATTTTAGAAGGGGAACTTCTGCCGAACGTTCGGTTAGAGGAGGCTCCGTTTGGAGAATATACGGGTTATAGAACTAGTCCCCGTGACAAGAGGAACGTTTATAGGATAAAGGCCATTACTATGAGAAAGAATGCCATAATGACCGTTTCCAATATGGGAGTTCCGGTGGACGAAGGACAACTCTTAAGGTCCTTTACTTTGGCGATGGATATGGAGCAACTGCTAAAGAGCCAAGGTTTGCCCGTTACTGGGGTTTACATGTGGCCAGAATCCACTCATCATCTTTTGGTAATAGGAGTGAAACCGGTTTATTCCAATATTGCCCAGCAGGTTGGTTCTTTGGTTTTAGGAAGCAAAGCTGCTCCATGGTTTCACATAGTGGTGGTTGTGGATGATCAAACAGATGTCTACAGTTTGGATGACGTTATTCATGCAATTTGTACCAAGTGGCATCCTGTAAGGGGTACCATTTTGATGCGCGAAGGGGTAGGAACTCCTCTTAATCCCTTTGCGAGCCCTGAGGAGCGGTTTTCTCAAAGGGCTCCGAAGGTGATTTTGGATTGTACCTTCCCGCTTGATTGGCCTAAGCCCCTTGTGCCTATAAAGGTGAGCTTCAATAATGTTTATCCCGAAGAGATTAGGAAAAAAGTGCTTGAAAATTGGAAGGCTTATGGTTTTAAAGATTAACTAAAACAGGAGGGGTAAAAATGGCCGAGTATGATACCTTCATCAATAAAAATTTTGAAGACTTAAAAGATGAAGAAGAAATAGTGGGAGTTATAAGGGATTTGAGTCCCGGAAAGAAAAAGTACAAGTGCTTATGTGCAAAGTTCATCGTTTCAAAGGATCCTAATAAATACCCTGATAGATTATGGATAAGGCTAGGAAGAGGGCAACTTGTTAAGGATCACCCTTGTTCGGTGAAGATAGTGGAGATATTAAAGCCTTATTGAGATGACGCTTCGGGAATTTTTGAAAACTGTAAAAGATAAAGCTCTTTTAAAGGAAATAAAAAAGGAAGTAGAAAGAGAAGAGCTTCCTCAGTTAATAGAGGATTTATCAAAAGAAAATAAGGTTTTGGTTTTTCAAAACATAAAAGGTTATAAGGCAAAGGCAGTGGCCAATCTCTTACCCACAGAAGAAGTATGGAAAATTTTTTGGGGTGAAAAGCCATCAGAGGAGTTTTTGAAAAGAACTGAAACACGCGGAGAGAAAATAAGGGTTCCACAAAAAGTGGACGAATATGAAGAGATTGAGGTAAAAGAGCTTCTTCAGATCCTTCCAATTCTTCATCATTACGAAGAGGATTCGGCACCTTATATAACTACTGCCGTCGCGTCCTCTTGGGATCCTCTTAAAAAAGTGGTGGGACGTGGGGTCTATAGGATGGAATATCGGGGCGGGAATGAACTAAGTATAGCTCTTCTGAACCCACCCTTAAAGGACACATTAGAGTTTTACCGAAAAAAGGGAGAAAATATGCCCATAGTGATAACCATCGGACACCATCCCTTGGTCTTTTTGGCCATGGCTATGAGGATTCCTGAGGAAGTTGATAAACTGGAGATAGCTTCTTCCCTTTTGGGAAAAGGGATAGAAGTAATGCCTTCTTTTTCCTTTCCCCAAATAGATATTCCTTCCGCCTGCGAAGTAATCCTCGAAGGACACGTTGATCCAAAAGACGAGAGGAAAGACGGTCCCCTCGGGGAAGTAAGCGGTTTCTATCACACACTCGAAAAAAGCCCTACTGTGAAGATAAGAAAGGCCTTTTTAAAAAGGCCCTTTTATTACTATCACGCCCTTTTACCCACTGGTTCGGAAGCCGATACTTATCTCACTTTTGTGAGTAAGGCTTTTTTAGAGAGAAAACTTAAAGAGAATTTTCCTTTTGTAATTAACATAAAGTTTATAAGAAAAACTTTTGGTTCATCGGTTCTTGTTCAGGTTAAAGAAGTAAAAGAAAGGTCGTTAATCACTAATTTAATACTTTTTGTCCTCTCAAATCCTATGATAAAAAAATGTGTAGTAGTGGATGATGATGTTAACTTATTGGAGTTAGAAGATGTTGAATGGGCTATCATTACACGATGTTGGGCAGATGAGGATGTGATAATCATTTCTTATTCTAAAGGTCAACAAATAGATCCTGAGGCAAAAAGAGGATACTCTTCAAAAATAGGTATAAATGCAGTTAAACGCGAGGATATAAAAAGAGCAATTATAAGGAGAAAAAGGAGTTAAATATGGAACTTTCAGTTAAGAAATTAATAGTTGGTATTTCAGGAGCAACAGGTGCAATTTATGGCATTAAACTATTGGAAGTATTAAAGCACTTAGGTATTGAAACTCATGTTGTAATTACTGATCCAGCAAAAAGGACTATTCTTTATGAAACTGATTATAGTTTAGATCAAGTTAAGTCTTTGGCGAGTTATTATTATGATATAAACAACATTGGTGCTGCTATTGCAAGTGGCACATTTAAAGTGGATGGGATGGTAGTTATTCCTTGTTCGGTGAAGACGCTTTCAGCTATTGTTAATTCTTATAATGTTAATTTGTTAATTAGAGCGGCGGATGTAACTTTAAAAGAGAAGAGGAAGTTAATTTTAGTGGTAAGAGAGGCTCCTCTTCACAAAGGGCATTTGGAGTTAATGATGAAGGCGTGTGATCTTGGGGCCATCATATTACCTCCGATGATGGCCTTTTATTTTCGACCCAAAACGTTAGAGGATATGATCGATCATTTGATAGCCAAGGTGTTAGGGCTTTTGGGGATTGAGTATTCGAAGTTCCGAGGTTGGGGTATAAAGGAGGGAGAGGAGATAGAGAGGTTGGATATAAATGACGTTGAGAGAGTGGATAGGGTTCCTCAAAGAAAGAGGGAAGCTTTTATCCCTAAAAGATGAATTTTCTCCTCAGTGGGAGATTTCGGCAGCCTTAAGGATTCTTCAAACAAAGCGGATAAAAAAGGGGGTTCTTTTTGAAAGAGTGAAAGGTTATGAGGGTTATCGAATAGTTGGGAACTTATTTTTGGATGAAGATTTTTTAAGTGCTAAAAGTGGCAGTGAGGATATAAGCGATTGGTATGAAAAGAGAAGGAACAAGCCTATTCCTCCTGTTTTAGTTAGATCGGGGCCGGTGAAAGAGGTGAAAATAAATGGTGAAGGACTTGACCTTAAGAAGGAGATCCCAGCCTTAGTTCATCATGAAGAAGATGTCGGTCCCTATCTTACCTCAAGCGTAATAATCGCTAAGGATCCTGAGACAGGGAAAAAAGGAGTAGGGATACATCGAGTACAGATACTCGAAGGGAATAGAATAAGGGTTTTCATTGCAAATCCTCCACTTTCGCTTTTTGTCAAAAAAGCAGAAGAGTTAAAAAAGCCCCTCGAAATAGCCATCGTTAACGGCCTTGATCCAGTGACGCTTTTTTCAAGCATAATCCCCCTGCCAGAAGAGGATAAATTCGCCCTCGCTGGAGCCTTAAAAGGAGAGCCCCTTCTCTTGGTCCAAGCGGAGACAATCGACGTAGAGGTTCCTGCTGAGGGTGAGATCGTCCTTGAGGGAGTCCTTTATCCAGATAGAAAAGAAATAGACGGACCTTTTGGTGAAAACACAGGGTATTATTTCGTTAATGAAAGCTATGGAGGCCTAATTAAAGCATTAACTCGTAGAAAGGATCCCATTTACCACGTAATACTCCCTTTTTCACCAGAGGTCGAAAATATAATCAATTTGGCCTGGCAACTTGAAGAGTTTAAAAAACTTAAGAATGATTTTGATTTTGTGAAAAAAGTAAAGTTTTATCAGACTAGAATGTTAGCGGTTGTTCAAATACAAAAGGAAAACCAAAGTCAGGTGTCTTTAATAATTGAGCATCTTTTGGATCAACCTATTATCAAAGGAGTTATAGTTGTTGATGAAGATGTGGATGTAAATGATTTGAATGAGATATTCTGGGCTATAATAACGAGGGTTGATTTTGAAAAGAATATTTTTTTAAAAAGAGAAAAACCAGGTTGTCCCATTGATCCCATGGGAAGAGGTTATTATAGGGAAAAATCCCTTTTTTATGGGCTTTATCCTAAAATTACTAAAATTGGAATTGATGCGACAAAACCGATCGATGAAAGGGAACGCTTTAAGAAAGTTGATGTTCCTTTTTCGGTAATTGAGAAAATAAAAGGGGTGTTAGAAGTTGATAGGGAAAATAATCTTTAAGGCTAACTTTTTGAGGGGCATTGGAAAAGGAGCTTTTTTTGTCAGTCTCGATTGGGTTAAAGAGGCCATTCAGAGAGAGTTTGGATTCGTACCTTTTCCTGGGACCTTGAATTTAAAAGTTAAGGAGGAAGATTTTGAGAAATTGAAAAAAATAGCTCAAAAAGGTCACGTTCTAATCCCTCCGGATCCTTCCTTTTGTACAGCACGGCTTATAAAAGGCAGGGTTGGTTTTGTAGAGGGGATCTTCGTTTTTCCGGAAGAAAAGGTCTGGGCTCATACGAACGTATTGGAATTCATCGCTCCTTATAAAGTCGAGGAAGCCTTAGGGTTGAAAGAAGGAACCGAAGTCGAATGCAATGCCTTTTTTAGGTTCATTCCCGAGGGGGTAATATTCGACCTCGATGGAACCTTGATCGATCCATTAGAGGCCTATGAAGAAATTTTACAAATAATAAGCCAAAATTTCAAAATACCCCCTCCTTCTCGTGAAACGATAACAAAACTTATTAAAACGAAAAAAGACCCTTGGGTTTTTATTTTTCCTGATTTAAATGAAGAAGAACTTGAAAAAGCAAAGAATCTAGATAAACAACTTTTTCCTCAAATATATCTTGAAAAAACCAAATTACTGCCTTATGCGATTGAAGTTATAAAAGAGTTAAAAGCCAAAGGTATCAAGCTTGCAATATGTAGTAATCAGCTAGAGCTTAAAAACGAAATACATGAATTGCTTGACAAAAATGGATTGTGTGAATATTTTGACTTGATAATTACTCGAAAATGGGGAGAAAATTTTGATAAAAATATCAAAATTAAAAAATGTTGTGACAAATTGGGTATTGAGCCTTTATTTTCAGTATATGTAACGGATGATGTTGAAGAAATAAAAATAAGTGATGAAATTGAGATACAATGTATAATTGCGAGCAATTTAAAGCAAGTGCTTAACTTGATTTTAGAATGAAATGGACGAGAGGGAGTTGAAAGATAAACAAATTGAAATTTGTCTTAATGAAGAAGTTGAAGATAAGGGTATAAATGGTTTTGATCTTTTTAAGTTGAATTATCAGATTCCGGATTTTTCTTTGGACGAGATAGAAACCTCTATAGAATTGTTAGGGAAGCGAATGAGTTTACCTTTGATTATTGCTCCTTTAACAGGTGGAGGAAATAAATCGTTAAAGATAAACAAACGGTTAGCGGAGGCTGCTGAGATTATAGGCATTGGAATGGCCGTTGGTTCTCAGAGGTTAATGATCAAGTATCCGGAATTGAAAAAAACGTATTATGTAAGAGACGTAGCTCCCTCTATATTGTTGTTTGGTAATTTAGGTTTGGTTCATCTTAACTATGGTATAGGGTATGACGAATGTATATATGTAGTTGAAGAAATTGGGGCAGATGGTCTTATGTTGTATGTAAATCCGCTGCAAGAGGTTTTTCAAGGAAATGGTATGGTGAATTTTGGTGGGATTTTAAGGAAGTTAGAGCATCTTTGTGAGCGTTTTCCTTATCCTGTGGTGGTTAAAGAAATAGGGTATGGGATGCCGCGGGATTTTATCCTTAAGTTAAAAGAGGTTGGGGTATGGGGTATTGATGTGGCGGGGCGAGGTGGTACAAACTGGGTTAAGATTGAGTGTTTACTTTGGTCAAAAAAAGAACCCGAGGGTATTGAGGAAGTGGGTATTCCTACGGCTTTGGCCCTGAAAGAGGCTTCGGAGGTTGTGAAGGAGAAAGTTCTTTTTGCTTCGGGAGGCATAAGGAAGGGCATTGAGATAGCCAAAGCGATTGCCTTAGGGGCAAAGGCGGTGAGCATAGGGCTTCCTTTTCTCAGATGGGCTTCTCAGGGCGTTGAAGCGATACTTAAAGGAGTTGAAACCCTAAGGGAAGAACTGCGGTTTTGGATGTGGTATACTGGATCTAAGGATCTTAATTCTCTTCGAGGAAAGATAAAGGAAAAATGACGATTTACTTCTCCAAAAGAGTATCAGGAGAAGGTTGGATAAGTTTTGAAAGTGATCCTTATTTATCAATAACAAAAAGAAGAATTTATGAGAAGTGTTTACCTTGTCTCGAAAATTTTCTCCAACAACTTGAAGAGGGAAGATCCTACATAGATCTTGGCCCCGCTTATGAGTGTTGGAAATTGGCAATTATTTTAAAGAACCTTGAAGAGTGTTTAAGTTTTTTAAATGCCTTTAGCGAGATGTATCCCGATGAATATGTGATAGGAAAATTTGGAACAGGCTCTCCGGAAAAGCTCACTAAAGTTGTAGTTTTTCATATAGATGATAAAAATAAGTTAAAAGGATTAGTAAAGAAAGTACGAAATGTGTTACAAAAGATTGGCTTGCTTTCAATTGTTAAAATTACTAGAGGTTGTTCAAACCCTTATGAATATCTTTTTGGGCCTTCAAAAAAATGGAAAAGGATAATTGCTCCCCTTTATCCAGAAAGAATTCCCGAAGTAATAAAAAGGGTGAGGAAAATGATTTATTTTTCAAGCTAAAAAATCTTCGGCTCTGTTCCAGCAATTAGGCGTTTAATATTTGAAAAATGACGGATGATTATAAGAGAGGAAAGAAGGAGGGCCAAATAAAAAAGAGATCTTGTTCCTACATTTAAGTAAAGAAACCAGGGTATACTTAATGATCCTGATATAGAACCTAAGGAAACTCTTCTGGTAATAAGAAGGATGGTAATAAAAACTCCCAAACTTAAGATCAAAGGAAGGGGAGCAAGTACCAAATATAAACCTGTTGCAGTAGCTACTCCTTTTCCGCCCTTGAACTTGAGAAAAACTGGAAAAAGATGTCCCAAAAAAGCACAAAATCCGAACAGAAACCCCCATTCAGGTCCATAAAGGTTTTTACCAAAGAAAGCAGGGAGGGCTCCTTTAAGGAGGTCACTCATTAAGGTCAAAAGGCCCATAGTTTTACCGGCGGTTCTCATAACATTTGTAGCCCCTATATTTCCGCTTCCCCCTTTTCGGGGATCTACGCCTTTCATTTTAGCGAATAGAACTCCAAAAGGGATTGATCCTAAGAGGTAA
>CAYZRR010000021.1:0-32081 GCA_964480925.1 uncultured Thermodesulfobacteriota bacterium | reverse complement strand
CCTTCTAAGGCGCTTATCAAGGTTTGAGGATCAGCGTATTCCACTTCGCTTCCCGCAGGCAGTCCCTGGGCCAAACGCGTTATTTTTATACCCAAAGGCTTGAGGGTTCTAAGAAGGTAAAGGGCAGTAGCTTCTCCTTCTACGTCGGGATCGGTGGCCAAAATAATCTCCCGGGGTCTTTCCCTTTTAATCCTTTCGAAGAGCTCTTTGATTTTTAACTCTTTAGGGCCTATCCCTTCCAAGGGGGAGATGGCCCCATGAAGGACATGATAAAGGCCTTTGAAGCTTGAGGTGTTTTCTATGGCCAGAAGCGCTTCCACATCCTCAACGATACAGATGATTCCCTTATCTCTTTTTGGATCCGAACAGATGGAACAGAGGGTACTTTCGCCTATGTTAAAACATTGAGAACAAAGGCGTACTTTCTCCACCATTTCTTGTAATAAGTGGGAGAGAAGTTTGGTGGCTTCTTGGTTTTTAAGGAGATAAAAAACATAGCGAGAGGCCGTTTTCCGTCCCACGCCGGGTAGCTTCATGAGGGTCTCTATGAGGTTTTCGATCGTTTGAGGGTATCGAGGCATCTTTCAAAAGAGACCCGGTATGGGGAACCCTCCGGTTAATTTTTTCAATTCCTCGATCCAAAGCTCCTGTGACTTCTTCAAAGCCTCGTTAACCGCAGCTATGATGAGGTCTTCAAGGAGCTCCTTGTCGCCCGTTTGAAAGATCTCCGGTTCTATGGAGAGCGAGACGAGTTGCTGTCGGCCGTTCATGACCACCTTAACCATTCCACCGCCCGAACTGGCCTCCACCGTTCGAGAGGAAAGCTCCTGTTGAAGCTCTTCTATCTTCTCCTTGATCTTTTGGGTTTGCCTTATGAGATCAGAAAACCCTTTCACTTCTTTCCTCCTTAATTTAAAAGAATCATAACACCCGAACCTCAACACCTCAAGCTCCTTGACCCTGTGGGAGAAAGGAAATTACAATTTTCCTTGAAGGAGGGTCAAAATGCTGGATTTTATTGCGAGCCTTTTCTCGACTGATGTTGCCCTTGATCTTGGGACCGCTAATACTTTGGTCTACGTGAAGGGTAAAGGCATTGTGGCCAATGAGCCTTCGGTAGTGGCGTTGAAAAAGGAGGGCAGGAATGGGAAAAAGGTCTTAGCCGTGGGGCTTGAAGCCAAGGAGATGTTAGGTCGGACCCCCGGTAACATAATAGCCATAAGGCCTTTGAGGGAAGGGGTGATAGCGGATTTTGAAGCAGCCGAGGAGATGATAAGGTATTTTCTCATAAAGGCTCACAGAAGGAACACCTTTATTAGACCGAGGGTGGTCATCTCGATCCCTTCGGGAATCACCCAGGTGGAAAAAAGAGCAGTTAAGGAATCGGCTGAAGCAGCTGGGGCACGGGAGGTCTACTTAGTCGAACAACCCCTTGCAGCGGCCATAGGGGCTGGGCTTCCCATAACGGAACCGGTTGGCAATATGGTGGTGGAAATAGGGGGAGGTACGACGGAGGTGGCGGTCATTTCCTTAAGTGGCATTGTGGTGAAAAATTCAGTCCGAGTCGGTGGCGACAAAATGGACGAAGCCATAGTTCAATATATGAGGAAGAAATATAACCTCTTTATCGGCGAAAGAACCGCCGAGGAGATCAAGATAAAATTGGGCAATGCCTGCCCTGAATACGATCCGGAGGAGACCATTGAGGTTAAAGGTCGAGACCTAATCAGCGGAATACCTCGGGTTTGTGAGATAAATTCTTATGAGGTGAGAGAAGCCATAAATGAACCTTTGAACCAAATTGTACAGGCCATAAAGGAAACGCTGGAGAAAACCCCGCCCCAATTGGCTTCCGATTTGGTAGACAGGGGCATTATCATAAGCGGAGGGGGATCGCTTCTCAGGAATATGGATCTTTTGATTCGTAAAAGTGTCGCCCTTCCCGTAACCCGAGTCGATGAGCCCCTTTTCACCGTGGTAAGGGGGGTTGGGCGGCTTTTGGATGATGTGCGGTTATTGAGGGAAGTAGCGAGCGATTAAATAAATGCCCAAAAAAAGGTCCTTTCTGCCTTTATTGGTAGGCCTAATTTTATTCTCCCTATCCCGAACAGGGGTTTTAAGAGAAGAGATGATAAAGAGTTTTTCCCTTTCCTTATTGTTTCCTTTTCAAAAGGCCTTTTCCTGTTGTTACAAGAAAATCTCTTCCTTTTTTGAGGATTATCTCCTTCTCCTTGACGTGAAGAAGGAAAACGAAAGGTTAAAAAGAGAATTAGACCGTTTAAAAATGGAGAACGCCCTCCTAAGAGAAGAAAAGCGAGAAGCGGAGAGGTTAAGAAGGCTTTTGGAGTTTAAAGAGGCCGTGAAGTTTAAAGTGGTTGCAGCGCGTTTAATAGGTGAAAGCCCTGATCCTCAATCCAAAACATTTTACATAGATAAAGGATCCCTTGATGGGATAAAGAAGGGAATGGCTGTTATCACGCCTGATGGGATAGTCGGAAAGGTCCTTTTCACTGGTCCAAAAAGTTCGCTTGTACTTCCAATAATAGAAAGGGGGGCTTCTTTGAGTGTAAAGCTTGAGGATTCAGGGGCAAGGGGAATTCTTGAGGGGCAAGGAGGAAGATGCTTCCTTCGTTATCTTCCTCAAGAAGAACCCATCAGAGAAGGGGAGAGGGTTTTGACTACCGGCCTTGACGGGATATATCCAAAGGGCTTCCCCGTGGGTAGTGTGAGGAAAGTTATCAAAAGACAGGGCGCGCTTTTCACAGAAGCCGAAGTTGAGCCTTCAGTGCGATTCGAGAGGCTCGAAGAAGTCATGGTGATTCAGGAAAGATGAGAAGAAATGTCCTTTTTCTATTAATAGGGTGGTTTTACCTTGTGATATTTAGCGTTTTGAGGGGCATTTTGGGGTCGGGCTTTTTGTTTGATCCTCTCATGGTAATGGTGATTTATGGCATTTGGAGGGGGTTTTCTCCGGAAGCGATACTTTTACTTGTATTAATAGGTGATCTTCTCGGAGGAGAGGTTTTGGGACTTCAGACCATGAGCAAAATGTCAATGAGTTTGATCCTTCAGGGTTTACTTTCCCTTACGAAGCCTTCCTTTTTATGGCTTTTTCCAATGGTTTTGGTCTTTTCTTATTTGGACTTTATTTTTCAAGAGCTTTTAGGACATTTAACATCCCTTTGGGTTTTTAGTTTTCCTTCCTTTAAGTTAGCCTTATTCACGGCCCTTTCCTCCCTTTTTATCTTCCCCCTTAACGACTATATTTTTAAGACCCGAAGGTCCCTTTATGTCGGAAAGCTTCCCTAAGGGAAAATGGCTTTTTTGGGCCATTTTGATCGTCTTTTTGATCCTTTTGGGAAGGGTGTGGCAACTTCAGATAATCCAAGGGGAAAAATACCGACAATTGGCCGACAAAAACCGCTTGCGTTTGGAAAAGGTTAACCCACCGCGAGGGAGGATCTTTGATCGGAAAGGAAGGTTAATTGTGGGCAATAAGCCCTCTTTTGATCTTTTTGTGGTTCCGGCAGACTTGAAGGGGAAAGAAGGTTTTGCCCGTGAACTCTCTTCCCTTTTGGAACTTTCGGAGGAAGAGATCCTTAAAAGGATCAATGACGCAAGAAGTCCCTTTGAGATGGTGAGGCTTAAAAAGGATTTGAGCTTTGAAGAGTTAAGTAGGATAAGCGCAAACCTTTGGGATTTCCCCGCTTTGAGGATTTTGGTAAGTCCCACAAGGGTTTATCCACAAGGTCCGGTGGCTCCCCATTTGATAGGCACCGTAGGAGAAATAACCCAAGAGGAGATAAGGCGCTTAAGGGATAAAGGGTATGAGGTAGGTGATTACATTGGAAAAAGCGGACTCGAATTACAATACGAAGAACTTTTGAGGGGAAAGAAAGGGGGCAGGCAGGTAGAGGTGGATGCCTTGGGAAGACGTATGAGAATACTTCAGGAAATAGATCCACAACCGGGTTGGGACCTTTACTTGAACATTGACCTTGACCTTCAGCTTAAGGCTCAAAGCCTTCTTGAGGGGAAAAGGGGAGCCATTGTGGTGATGGACCCAAGAAACGGAGAGATCCTCGCCATGGCGAGTTCCCCCTCCTTCGATCCGAGGGAATTTGGGCGATTTATGGATCCGGAGAAATGGCGTGCTCTGGCAGAGGATTCCTCTCATCCATTAACCAACAGGGCTATTCAGGGCATTTATGCTCCAGGATCGGTGTTCAAGATCATAGTGGCTTTGGCGGCTTTGACGATGGGTCAAGTAAAGCCTCAGGAAAGTTTTTATTGCCCTGGTTATTTTACCTTAGGGAATAGGAGTTTTCGATGTTGGAAAGAGGAAGGACATGGTTCGGTTGCCCTTTATAAGGGGATCGTTCAGTCATGTGATGTCTATTTTTATCAACTGGGTCTAAGGATTGGCCCCAAGGCAATGATCGAGTTTGCGAAATGGTTCGGTCTCGGAGATTTTACCGGGATAGATCTTCCAGGTGAAAGAAAAGGCTTTTTGCCTCATCCCCAAAGGGGAAAGTGGTTCGGCGGGGATACGGTAGTCATGGCCATAGGACAGGGGCGTTTAGCGGTTACTCCCTTACAATTGGCCACTTTCATAAGTGCGATCGCCAATGATGGGAGGTTTTACCGACCCTTTTTGGTGAGAGAAGCGAGAGATCCAAGTGGAAAGACGATTCACTTTAGCCCTCAACTCAAGGGAGAGATCCCTTTATCCCAAGAGATTTTTCAAGTGGTTAAAACTGCGCTAGAAGGA
Source organism: uncultured Thermodesulfobacteriota bacterium (assembly GCA_964480925.1). Classification (GTDB taxonomy): domain Bacteria; phylum Desulfobacterota; class B13-G15; order B13-G15; family B13-G15; genus B73-G16. The sequence continues at coordinate 27,310 of CAYZRR010000021.1, read as the reverse complement.
GTCGTTGAGGATCCTCAGGGAACAGGAAGGGCATCGAGATTAGAAGGGATAAAAGTGGCGGGCAAAACCGGTACGGCCCAAGTGAGGGGTATGCCCCAAAGGGTGAAGGATCCTCTATTACTTCCTTACGAACATAGGGATCACGCGTGGTTTGTGGCTTATGCCGATGCGGATTATCCGAGCATCGCGGTTTCGGTTTTGGTGGAACACGGGGGTACCGGAGGAGGGGCAGCAGCCCCTTTGGCGAGAGAGTTGATAAAATATTGGCTGGGTGCTCAACAGCCGTGAAGGGTTGGTTAAAGGACTTTTCGGGATTGTTTTACGTTTTGGGCCTTTTGATCATTGGCCTCATTAACCTTTGGAGTGCTTCCAATACGGTGGGCATCACCCTTTTCACTAAACAAATCCTATGGGTACTCATAGGTTCCGCTTTGGGATTATGGTGTTACCTTACCGATTATAAACAATTCGAAGCCTTTGCTTATTACCTCTATTTTGGAGGAGTAGTTTTACTCGGCTTACTTTACCCCTTTGGGGTGGAGATAGAGGGGGCAAAAAGGTGGCTGGGTTTTGCGGGGTTTTATATCCAGCCCTCCGAGTTCGCCAAGCTCAGCTTAATATTGGCATTAGCCCGTTACTTTTCAAAAAGACCTGTACAAGGGGATTTAAACCTTTCGGAATTAGGCCTTCCCATATTGATGGTCCTTTTGCCTTTTTGTTTGGTGGCCTTTCAACCGGATCTTGGTACAGGGCTGGTCTTAGTAGGCATATTGGGAATCGTAACCTTATGGATAGGGGTGGAGAAAAGGGCCCTTCTCTTTCTTGGGGTTTTAACTACTGTGGGGTGTGTAGGAGGATGGTTTTTGTTAAAGGACTATCAAAAACAAAGAATAATCTCTTTTCTGGACCCTTGGAGGGATCCTCTTGGGACGGGATATCACTTGATACAGTCTAAGATCGCCATAGGTTCGGGCGGCCTATGGGGAAAGGGGATTTGCCTTGGTACTCAAGCAAGGCTCGGGTTTTTACCCGAGTATCATACCGATTTCGTCTTCGCTCTGCTCGGGGAAGAATGGGGATTTGCGGGAACGGTAGTGGTGATTTTGTTGTTTTTGGGGTTTCTTCTCTGGGCCTTTGAGACTGCCCAAAAAGCAAAGGATCCTTTTGGTAGGTCTTTGGCTATGGGCATTACGAGTTTATTTTTGTTACACGTCATCATTAATATAGGAATGGCCCTAGGGTTGTTACCAGTTGTGGGATTGCCCCTTCCTTTCTTTAGTTACGGTGGCTCATGTATGGTAGTAAGTTTGGTAGCTGTAGGGCTCTTATTATCCATAAGGAAAAGACGCCGCTTTTTTGGAACTTGAACCTTAACGATCGGATAAGGTATATTCAGATAATGATGAAGGGGGTAAATAAGGTAATCCTTGTGGGAAATTTAGGGGCGGACCCGGAGATTCGGTATTCATCTAATGGGACCCCTGTTACGATCTTCAGAATAGCGACTAATGAAAGTTGGCTCAATCGTGACACCGGCGAAAGGGAACAGAAAACCGAATGGCACAGGGTGGTGGCGTTTGGAAAGTTGGGGGAGATCTGTGCGGAATATTTAAGGAAGGGGAGACAGGTTTATGTGGAAGGGCGGTTAAGGACCCGTTCTTGGGAAGACCGCGATGGTAACAAGCGATACCTTACCGAAGTGGTGGCCACCAATGTTATTATGCTGGGTCCGCCTGTGGAGAGTGGAACCGAAGTGGAGATGGTGGAGGAAGATTCCTATCTTCAAGACCTTCCTCCAGAAGATGACGTTCCCTTTTAAAGGATATTTACAACCTTAGGTAATTTTTGGTAAAAAAGAGTCTCATTAAAAAGCAGAAAGAGGAAGCGATGATAGAGATTCGGTTTCATGGAAGAGGAGGACAGGGGGCAGTAACCTCGGCTGAACTTTTAGTGGTGTCAGCGATAAATGAAGGCAAATATGGTTTGGCTTTACCGAGCTTTGGTCCGGAAAGAAGGGGTGCTCCGGTTATGGCCTTTGCTCGGATAAGTGATAAGCCTATAAGGATAAGAAGTGGGGTATGGAGACCGGATATAATTGTGGTTTTGGATCCGGGGCTTCTTAAAAACGGGAATGTATTGAACGGGCTTAAAGAAGGCGGAGTTGTGGTGGTGAATGCTCCTCAAAGGCCCTCTTTGCCCGAAGGTATAAAAGTGGCTTGGGTCAACGCCACTCAGATAGCTCGGGAAGAGATAGGGCTTCCTATAACAAATACCACAATGCTTGGGGCCCTTATAAAAGCGGTGCCATTGGTAAAGGTGGAGTCCTTTTTTGAGCCTTTTATTAAAAGGTTTGGCAAAGTGGGAGAAAAAAACTTTAAAGCCTTGAAAAGGGCTTATGAAGAGACGAGGGTTGAGAGATGAAGCTCAGCTGGAGAGAAATTAAGCCAGGGGCAGTGATCACTGAGCCCGGAAGTTCAAGAAATTTAAGGACTGGCGATTGGAGGAACGAAAGACCTGTAGTGGACAAGGAGAAGTGTAACAAGTGTGGCATGTGTTACCTCTTTTGTCCCGAGGGGGCTATTTATGAAACCGAGGAGGGATATTTTGAAAGCGACCTGTATTACTGTAAAGGGTGTGGACTTTGTGCTCATGAATGTCCCCAAGGGGCGATAAAGATGGTCTTGGAGGTATGAGGTGAAAAGGGTCGCGTTGGAAGGATCCGTTGCGGTTGCTGAAGCAGTAAAACAGGCCAATGTGGATGTAATTGCGGCTTATCCTATAACGCCTCAAACTCACATCGTTGAAAAGCTTTCTGAGATAGTGGCTTCGGGGGAGCTTGATGCCGAATTCGTGCCAGTGGAATCGGAACATTCTGCTTTGAGCGTATGCATAGGGGCTTCGGCGTGTGGAGCAAGAGCCTTTACGGCCACAAGTGGTCCTGGTTTGGCCTTAATGACGGAGATGGTTTTTATCGCTTCTTCTATGAGGCTTCCCATGGTGATGGTGCTTTGTAATAGGACCCTTTCAGCTCCTTTGAGCATTTGGAACGACCATTCTGATGCCATGTTAGTGAGGGATTCGGGATGGATACAAGTTTTTGTGAATAACGCTCAGGAAGCTTACGATCACGTTTTTTTAGGTTACCGGATTAGTGAAGACCACAAGGTGCTGATACCTTATATGATTCATATGGATGGGTTTTTCCTAACCCACGCCATTGAGCCGGTTGAGCTTGTAGATCAAGAAGTGGTGGACAAGTTTCTCCCCCCTTATCAACCCCTTTATCGTCTTGATCCTTCCAACCCTATAACGATGGGTGCTTTTGTCATGCCCGATCAATATGCGGAGGTCAAGAAGGCACAAGATGAGGCCTTAAAGGCTTCTTATCAAGTAATAGTTGAGGTATGGGAGAAATGGGGGGAATTAACCGGGAGGCTTTATAGACCGGTTGAGGGTTTTTATCTTGAGGACGCGGAGTATGCCTTTTTAAGCCTTGGAAGTTATGGAGAGGTCGCCCAAGAGGCAGTAGAGTTTTTGAGGGAAAAAGGGAAAAAGGTGGGGCTTTTGAAGCTTAGGTTATGGAGGCCTTTCCCCTTTGAGGAACTCCGAAAGGCCTTAAAGGGGGTGAAGACCCTTATGGTGATAGATAGAGCTATATGTCCTGGAGGACCCGGGGGACAGGTGGCTTTGGAGGTGAGGTCCGCTTTTTATAAAATGGATGGGCCAAGGGTGGTGGATTTCATAGTGGGTATATCCGGAAGGGATACCACACCTGAGGATTACGTAAAGATGTTTGAGATGGCTCCCGAACTTCTTGAAAAGGGGCCGGAAGATTACATCATTTACGGAGTTAAAGAATGAAGGAGTTAGAAAAGATAAGGTTTACAAGGAAAAACTTACCTCGGGAGGAATACTTTCTTTCGGGACATAGAGGGTGTCAGGGGTGCGGAGAAGCCGTGGCGTTAAGGCTTGCTATGAAGGCTTTAGGGAAAGAAACCATTGTGGCCTGTGCTACAGGGTGTATCGAGATCATATCCTCTCCTTTTCCTGAAACCGCTTGGGGGGTTCCTTGGATACATGTGGCTTTTGAAAACACCGCCGCGGTAATAAGCGGAGTCGAGGCGGCTTTAAAGGTCCTTATGAGGAAGGGCAGATTGCCTGAGAGGAAGATCTTTTGTGTGGGAATAGCCGGAGACGGAGGCACCGCCGACATAGGTCTTCAAGCCCTCTCAGGGGCTTTGGAGAGGGGACACGATATCCTTTATTTGTGTTTTGACAATGAAGCTTACATGAACACCGGCATCCAACGCTCATCTGCAACCCCTTTTGGCGCCTGGACTACCACTTCTCCTCCGGGTAAAAAGACAAAGGGCCAGATGACTTGGAAAAAGAACCTACCCGAAATAGCCATAGCTCATAATATACCTTATGTGGCTACCGCTTCTCCCGCTTATCCTTATGATTTAATGACCAAAGTAAGAAGAGGAGCTGAGGTAAAAGGACCAGCCTATGTGCACATTTTTTCACCTTGTCCAACGGGATGGAGATGTCCTTCGAATCTTTCCATAGAAGTAGCGCGACTTGCTGTGGAAACCGGTGTTTTTCCTCTTTTTGAGGTCATTGAGGGCAAGTGGCGCATTAACCAACCTAAGAAGGAGCTTAAACCTGTAGAGGAATACCTTAAACTTCAAGGGCGTTTTCGACATTTGGACGAGGAGACCATTAAACTCATTCAAAAACGAGTTAATGAGGAGTGGGAGAAGCTTAAGAAGAAGGCTTCCCTTTTTCCCTATGAGGAGTAACGCCTTATGACCTCTATGGCCAGGCCATAGAGGGCATCGAGCCTCAGGTGTTCTTGAGAAGTTGGGTCAAAAAGCACATTTAAGCGGGGTGGAAACTCCTCATCGCCCTTCCACAAAACAAGAAGCATGGGTATCCGCGGAAGGGGGCGTAGAATTATTCCGGCATCTCCAACCCTTTTGGTCTCTCCTCCGAGTTCTATGCCCTTTTTAAGGAAGCCTTGGGGATCCTTTCCGTACTTCTGAAGAAGCCCATCTAAAGGCAGGGGATGGCTTTGAGCAAAGCCTCTTCCACCTTTTAGGTCTTTAAGGGAGACCCATCGACCTTGAGGTTCTATCTCCTTTGCTCCAATGAGGTACTCCAAGATTGAGACTTCAAATTCGGGTGTCACTTCCCTTCCGGAAAGGACCGTTAATTCTCCTTTAGGGTCTAAAGCGTAAAGGTCACCCAAAAATGGAATGATAAACCTTTGACCATCATATTTGATCAAGCTTCTTCTTGAGACATCCCAGGGGTCCAATTCGTTTAGCCTATGGTAAAGGCTTTTATGGACGAAATGGATGGGTTCAGTCATTTTGAGCCTCCTTCTTCAGGATCAGCACCTTAAAGACTTTGCCCATCATTTGAGGCAAAAGCAAAATTTTAGCCTGAAGTCTTTCCTTTAACTTATCCTCTCCTTCTAATTCCTCCAAAATACCACATTCGATTAAGAACTTATCAAGCTCACAAAAATTGAGAACCTTTACCCCCACTTCCTCCGCTTTTTTAATAAAGGCGCTAAAATTCAAAGAAGAGGTCAAATCGCTCTTCCCTGGATCATGCAAGAACTCCTTAAAAACCTTATGGTTTTTATATGCCCTTAAAGTGCCTTCTGGAAAAAGACCTAAAAGAAGTTCCTGAGTCGTATAGCCATAATCTACAATGAGCACGAACCCCTCTTTTAACTTTTTCAAAAGGTCCTCAAAAAACTTAAGCCCCAAAATATGAGCCTCCGCAAAGGTACCCTCAGGTGGTATTCCCCCTAAATAATTAAAGTATTCTTCTACGGCCTCTGATGCTGGAAAAAGAACTTGGTGAAATTCACCATCCGAAAAGTCAATTCTTACTTCCCAGAGTTTTCCCCTTTCGACTTTTACCCTTTCAACAGGAAAGGCATCGAAAAACTCATTACCTATGACGATCCCCCTGATCTCCTTTATCGCTTCCCACGAAGGCCATTTTGCTTTTCCTTCAAATTCCCTAAGGAGTTCTTTTTGGCGTTTGATCAAATGAGGGCTTTTTTCAAGGGAAAGATACTCTACCTTTTCAAATAGGAGGGAATTCCTTTCCCTTAAGGCACTTAAAAGATCCTTTCCCAAATACCCTTCCCCACTCCCAAGTTCGAGAAGCGAAAAGTTTCCTTCAATTTCTTCTGAGACCTTTAAAATCCATTTGGAAAGCACCTTTCCAAAAAGAGGACTTATAGTTGGAGCGGTAAAATAATCGCCAGCTTTCCCTTGGCGTACTTTAACTTGCATGTAATAGCCCCCTTGAGGATGATAAAGGGAAAGCTCCATGAAGCGGGAAAAGGATATGGGGCCTTTCTCCTTTATCTCTTGGATTAATATTTCTCTAATCCTCAAGGCCTTCTATCCTTATTTTCTCTCCCTCTTTAACCGCTTTTAGAGCCTTTTCCCCTTCTTTTATACGTCCCACTATATTGACCTCACTTGCAGGCACTGGATCTTCCGAGGTGCTAAGAGGTGTAGGTCCGAAAAAGATGGCAAGGGCCCTTCCGGGTGGCCAGTATCCTATATGGCCACTTTTCACCTTTGTTGTGGCCGTCTCATCTAAGGGGTAAGAAAGGGGAATCTCGAAATATATCTCATCGCCCCACCTTCTTACATCCCCTTCAATCGGCAAAAGTTTCATTATCTCTTTGCCACAAGGGTTTTCGAAAAGCTCTCCTTCAAGGGAGATATTTCCTAATGAGATCTTTATCCGCATCTTTTTCCTCCAGACTCCTTAAAATCGCTAAATTGATCTCATCAAAATCCTTACCCTCTGGGGTCTTCCCCTTAGGGGTTTCAATGATAAAGGGCAAGTCTCGAAAAGATTCCTCTTGGATAAAGAGTTTAAAGGGCAAAAGCCCCATACGGCCACGCCCAATATGCTCATGCCTATCCCTCCCAGAACCACATTCGTCCTTCGCGTCGTTCAAATGAACGAGTTTGACCCTTTTTAAGCCAACCAAATGTTCGAGTTCCCTAAGGAGGGACTCAAAGCCCTTCGGGCTCGTTAAGTCATACCCTGCAGCCCAAAGGTGGCAGCTGTCAAGACATATTCCTACCTTCTCTTCCTTTTCCAAGAGTTCGAAAAGGCGAGCAAAATCCTCAATCTTTGATCCTACACCCCGAGGACTCGGAGATGTCTCAAGGAGAATCATTATGCTTTCAAGATCCCAGAGCAATAAATTAAGAGCTCTTGCGATCCTGAAAAGATCTTCCTCTTTTCCATTACCCCCCGATTTAAGGTGAAGTACGTAATAAGGAATGCGAAGCCTTCGGGCGATAGAGAGTTCTTCCATTAAAGTAAGAATGCTTTTTTCGTAAAGTCTTTCATCCTTTGAAGCCAGGTTTATCAAATAACTTGAGTGGGCGATGTTTATCTCTATGCCTGAGTTCTTTAGGGAATCGAAAAAGGCCGTTACTTCTTCCTCCTTAAGGTTTTTTCCCCTCCAAGAACGAGCATTTTTGAGAAAAATCTGAAGGCTTTTACATCCTAAAGCCTTGGCTTCTTCAACTGCTTTCCAATATCCTCCGGCAATGGACATGTGAGCTCCAAGTCTCCTCATTCAAGTTCCTTTTTAGTTTCTTCAAGTAAGTTTTCCACCAAGGTCCTTATTTCCTTAAGCCTTTCTTCCGTTTGGGCTTCAAACCTCAGGACCAAAGCAGGTTGGGTATTGGATGCCCTTATGAGTCCCCATCCGTCATTGAATTTTAGCCTCACGCCATCAAGATCCACAAATTCGTACTTCCCCCTTATCTTTTCCTTAAAGGCTTCAACGACCTTGAATTTTACCTCGTCGGGACAAGGAACCCTTATCTCCGGAGTCACGTAAGTCTCAGGGACTCCTTCAAGGAGCTGTGAGGGGGTTTTCCCTGTTTCAGCTATTATCTCCAAAAGCCTCAAAGAGGCATATATGGCATCATCAAAGCCAAAATACCTATCGGCGAAAAACATATGTCCTGACATCTCTCCTGCTAAAACAGCCCCTTCTTGTTTCATCTTTTCCTTTATCAGCGAATGCCCGGTTTTGTACATTATGGGTATCCCTCCGAGTTTTTCTATCTCATCAAACAACACCTGTGAGCATTTGACTTCTGCGATAACCTTCGCTCCTTTCATTTTTGTGAGGATAGATCGCGCAAAGATAAGGAGTAACCTATCTCCCCAAATAATCCTTCCCTTTTCATCTATAACTCCTAACCTGTCCCCGTCACCATCATAACCAAAACCCACTTGAGCTCCTATTTTTCTTACGACGTTTATGAGGTCTTTCAAATTCTCTTCCACAATGGGATCAGGATGATGGTTGGGGAAACGTCCATCGGGTTCCAGGTTCAAGGGATAGACTTCACATCCGAGTTCTTCAAGCAAAGGCATTATAACTGGACCTACAGTGCCATTGCCCGGGTCAATGGCCACTTTGAGTTTACTTTTGAGCTTTATGTCCTTCAGGATGAAACTTTTATAATCGGGGAAAATATCATAAAAATGAAGTTTTCCTTTCCCTTTGGCAAATTTCCCGGTTTCGGCAATTTCCCTTATTTTTTGAATCTCCGGTCCCCAAAGGGCGTCTTTCCCAACACATATCTTAAAGCCGTTAAACTCGGGGGGATTGTGACTTGCAGTTATCATCACTCCTCCTTCCTTTTTGAGCCAAACGATTGAAAAATAAAGCAACGGTGTGGGGGTCATTCCTAAATCGGTGACCTCAAGGCCCGTTTGAAGGAGCCCTTCTAAGAGGGCCTCTCTAAAAGAAGGCGAGCTTAACCTGCAGTCTCTTGAAAGCGTTATATCCTTTATTCCCCTTTCCCTATAATAGGTACCTATCGCCTCCCCTAAAAGCCTTACTGTTTCAAAAGTAAGATCCTCTCCTTCCCGACCCCTTATGTCATATTCACGGAAGATAAGGGGATTAAGCTTCATCTTGCGCCTCCCTAAGCTTATTTATCCTAATCTCCTTTAAGGTCTTTTCGAATTCTCTAAGCAAAAAGCGCCTTTTAAACTCCGGGTGTTGAAGATAAGGAAGGGCGTTCTCTTCAAAAAAACGAAGGGTTTTTTCTATCTCCCTAGGCAGATCCTTTTCCCTTATGCCCACCTTAACGATCTCCCTCTTATAAAAGACCTCCTTTCCCATGGCATTTATGGCCTCTTCGGCCAAAGGATCTTCCTTCGGAAAAACCGACGGATCCACTTCGATTTTGCCCCTTATTTCCAGTTTGAGGTTCCAGAAATCGGCCCAATAGTTTTCACTCAGGTCCCATACCTCCAATTTTAGGTTGTTTTTCAAACAATAGCGTTTAATCAGCTTCATTCCGAAAGCGAGAGCATCATGGCTATTTCATCACAGTTGGGGAACTTAACGCATTTCAAACAATCTCCCCAGATCTTTTGGGGAAGGATTTCCTTTGGAACTGTCTCAAAGCCAAACCTTTTGAAATAGGCGGGTATATAAGTGAGGAGAAAAACCCTCTTTATCCCTAATTCGGTGGCCTCCTTTAGAGCAGCTTTTATCAAACCTTCCCCGATTCCTTTTCCCCTTGATTCCCTTTGAACTGCCAAAGACCTCAATTCGGCCAAGTCCTCCCAACATACGTGAAGGGCGCACACCCCTTGAATCCGTCCATCTTCTTCGTAAACGAAAAAATCCCTAATATTATCGTATATCTCCCCAAGAGCCCTCGGAAGTAACAATCCCTCTTTAGCATAAGTGTTTATAAGGTCCTGAATCCTAAGGGCATCACTTGCCCTTGCCTTCCTTATCCCTGTAAAATGAGCTCTTCTGCTTGTTTCAGGGTTACCGGGGTTATGTAATTTCCCGCTAACATCCTGGCTATTTCCCACTTTCGTTCCTCCCCTTGAATCTCCTCCACTATTACTTTAGTCCTTCCTCCCACTACCTCCTTTTTGACCCTTAGATGATGATCGGCCTTTGCCGCAATTTGAGGTAGATGGGTTACGCATAAAAGTTGGTATTTTTTGGCAAGTTCCTTCAACTTAGATCCTACAACCTGCGCAGTTATTCCCCCGATTCCTGTGTCGATCTCATCAAATACCAAAACTTTGTTTTCCCCTTTTAAAGAGAGGTTTTTCAAAGCAAGCATGGTCCTTGATAGCTCTCCTCCCGAAGCCACTGCCCATAAGGGACGGGCTTCCTCTCCTGGGTTTGCCGAAAACAGAAACTCTCCCTCTTCTTTTCCGAAAGCCCCAATTCTCACACCCTCTATCTCAAGTCCTTCCTTGGGTTCCCGAAAGGCAAAAGAAAAACAGGCATTGGGCATTCCCAATTCCTTCAAGGCCTCCTTCATCCTTGAGGAAAGCTTCTGGGCGAATTCGGCCCTTTTCTCCGAAAGCTCCTGGGCCAATCTCAAAAGCTCCTTTCCCAACTGTTCCTTTTCCCTTTTCGTTTCTTGGAGTCGATCCTCCAGATTTTCCAAGCTCTGGAGTTCATCGGTCAAGGTCTTTTTTATCTCTAAAAGTTCTTTTAAATCCTTTGCACCATATTTTTCTTTTAACCTCTGTAATTGGAAGAGACGGTTCTCGATGCGATCAAGTTCTTGGGGATCGAGTTCTAATTGACTTAGGAATTTCTCGGCTTCAAATCCCAATTCCTCCAGCGAAGCCTTGATCTCTTCGCATACTTGGATCCATTTTTCGAATTTAAGATCAAGGTATTTAATTCTTGTCAAAATCCTAAGCGCTTCCTTTACTCCCTTAAGGGTGGTGTTCATTTCTTCCCTTAACAGCGAAAGCGTTTCCACCAATTTTTGCCTCTCCAGAAGAAATTTTCGGCGTTCATTTAACTTTTCGTCTTCCTCGGGATTTATCCCGGCGCTCTCAAGCTCGTTAAGTTGATACAGAATAAACTCCCTTTTTCTCTGGGATTCTAAACTTGTGAGTTTTAAGGATTGATATTTACGTTCGAGTTCCAAATAGATCTCGTAGAGCCTCCGATAAGTTTGCCTTTCCTCCATTAGGTTTGCCAGTTGATCAAACACCTCAAGATGTGTCTCAGGATCACGAAGGAGGTAATGTTGTTCTTGCCCATATATATCGAGTAATTTTCGACAAAGACCACTTAACTCCCCTTGAGAAACGGCCTTTCCGTTAAGGTAAGACCGACTTTTCCCCTTACGGCTTATGATCCTTTTGAAGCTTATCTTCTGGCCTTCTACGGAAAAAATGGCCTCCACGCTCCCTTCCTCTTCGCCGGTACGAATTAAAAAAGGTGACCCCTTTCCCCCTACAAGAAGATCCAAAGCCACAACCACCATGGATTTTCCCACCCCAGTCTCTCCCGTTAAAACGTTAAAGCCGGGCTTGAAATTTATGGTTATCTCATCAATTACGGCGAGGTTTTGGATCTTTAAACTTAAAAGCAATCCTTCCCTCCGCTTACGAAAATGTCCCCTCCCCATTTGAGCTTTGTGCGTAAAAGGTCATAATAAGTTCGGAAAGGACATTTGACCAAGGTCACATCGCTTCCTTTGGCTCTGGAGACATTTACCAACGTTCCGGCGGGCAATTTGAAACCGATTTGTCCATCGAGGGTTAGATACACTTCTTCCTCTCGGGAAGAATGAAACAGGGTTACCACGGAAGTGTCCGGAATGAGGAGGGGTCTGTTAGTAAGGGCGTGGGGGCATATGGGAACGATCACTATAGCTTGAATCCTCGGATCTACAATAGGCCCTCCTGCCGAGAGACAATAAGCCGTTGAACCTGTGGGCGTGGATACAATAAGACCATCCCCTCTGAAGACCGTTAAAAAGGTCCCGTCCACCTTAGCGGTTATGGGAATTATACGAGCTAATGCTCCTTTATTTATCACCACATCGTTAAGCACCAAAAACTCCTTATCCGGATAGCATTCTACTTCCACTTTGAGAAGGCTCCGTCGCTCGACCTCAAAATCTCCTTCCAAAACCTTTTTTAAAATCAAAAAAAGTTCCTCTTGAGAGAAAGCCGTTAGAAATCCGAGTCCTCCTAAATTGACCCCGAGTATGGGAACCCCTGAACCAGCGAAGATCCTAACCGCAGCAAGCATCGTTCCATCGCCCCCTAATACCACCGCCAGGTCCACTTTCTGTTTAAGTTCTTCAGGAGGAAGCCCCTTTATTGGCAAAAGTCTTCCGATTTCCTCTTCCACAAACACCTCCATCCCCTGGGTACTAAGCCACACCACTAATTCCGGAAGGATCCTTAAGGCTTCCGGTTTCTTTTTGACGATGATGCCGATTCGTTTCATATTCAAAAGGATATCACTGAGTCTTTTCATGGAGCAAGCTAAGTGTTAAAAAGGAACTTTATGAAGCCCAAAGTCCTCTTGGTGGTGGGGCCTACTGCTACTGGTAAAAGTGAGCTTGGGATTGAGTTGGCCAAGCGTTTCGGAGGAGAGATCATAAGCGCTGATTCTATGCAAGTTTACCGTTTGATGGACATAGGCACCGCTAAGCCTTCCCCTCAGGTCCTTAAAGAGGTACCTCATCATATGATTGACCTTCTTTGGCCCGATGAGACTTTTAGCGCTGGTCTTTTTAGAAAGATGGGCCGAGAGGCGATCGACCAGATCATTAAAAAAGGCAAACTCCCAATTGTGGTTGGTGGAACGGGGCTTTACATTAAAGCCTTAACCGAGGGGCTTATCGAAGGCCTTGAGGGCCAGAGGGAACTGCGGGAGAGGCTTTTGCAGAAGGCTTCTGCTCTAGGTAAATATGCACTATGGGAAGACCTTAAGGAAGTAGATCCCGAATCCGCCTCTCGAGTTCATCCCCACGATCTTTACCGGGTAATAAGGGCTCTGGAGATATATCACCTTACGGGTCTTCCGCCTTCAAAACTGAGGAAAAGCCATAGTTTCAGAGACCGACCCTATGAGCTTCTGAAGATCGGCCTTAAAAAATCCAAGGAGGAACTTTTGAAAAGGATCGAGGAGAGAGTAAAGGAGATGATAAAAAGGGGGCTTGTAGAGGAGGTGAGGGAACTTCTACGGAGAGGTTATGGGCCTGAATTGCCTTCTATGAAGGCTATAGGTTACAAGGAGATGATCTTATACTTAAAAGGGGAGATAGGGCTTGAGGAAGCCATAGGGCTTATTGTGAAAAACACCTGGCAATTGGCAAGACGGCAGATGATATGGTTTAAAAGGGATAAAGAGATCAACTGGTTCGAATATCCCGAAGAAAAAGAAAAGATTTTCAGCTTGAGCGAGGAATTTTTAAAGGGGGAGAAATCCAATGGAGGAGAAGCAGAAGAAGCCCGTTAAACTTCAAGAGGCCTTTTTGAATCGGATGAGAAAAGAGAAGATATGGGTATGTGTGAGCCTTACGTCAGGAGAGAAGCTCTTCGGCTACATAGTTGGTTTCGATAATTATTGTCTCCATTTAAAAGGCTACGGAGAGGAGGAACATTTGATTTACAAACACGCCATATCCGCCATTTCTCCGCAAAAAGGTCCATAATGGCCGAGTTGAAGAGGATAATAGAAGCTTTGTTATTTACTGCCTCTGAGCCTCTTTCCCTCAAGACCATTTCACAGCTTCTGCCAGAATGGTCGATAGAGGAGCTGAAGAAAGCGCTTTTTGAATTGGTTGAGGAATGGAGAAGGTTGAACTTATCCTTTGGTCTGCAAGAAGTAGGGGGAGGCTACCAATTCCGGACCTTTCCGGAATATTCCACCTGGATAAGGAGGTTAAAAAAGGTTGTGCCCATCAAATTGTCTCAAGCAGCTCTTGAAACGCTTGCCGTTGTAGCCTGGAAACAACCGATTTCCCGGGGCGAGATCGAGGAGATACGAGGAGTAGATTCGGGGCATGTGCTCGGGGTTTTGCTCGAAAAGGGGTTGATAAAACCGGTGGGAAGAAAAGAGGCCCCTGGTCGACCAATACTCTATGGAACTACCGAGAAGTTTTTGGAAGTTTTTGGGTTAAGATCCCTGAAAGATCTTCCTTCCTTAAAAGAACTGGAGACCCTTTAGAAAAAATGGCGGAAGAACGTCTGCAGAAGATTCTAAGGGATCATGGGATATGCTCCAGGAGGAAGGCCGAAGAGTTGATAAAGGCGGGAAGGGTTAAAGTGAACGGTGAACCCGCTTATTTGGGCCAGAAGGTGGATCCCCAAAGGGATGAGATCTTGGTGGACGGCAAACCTCTTCCCCCGCCTCCCCAAAAGGTCTATTACCTTTTCCATAAACCCCGGTATGTGATAAGCTCACTCAAGGACCCACAAGGGAGGCCCACCATATTAGAATTTTTAAAGGGCATAAAGGAGAGGGTTTTTCCAGTTGGAAGGCTCGATTGGGACTCAGAGGGACTTATGCTTTTGACAAATGACGGGGAACTGGCCAATAAACTCCTTCATCCTCGTTATGGGTTAAAAAGGGTATACTTGGTCAAGGTAAAGGGAATTCCCAAAGAAGAAGACCTGGCGAAATTGAGAGAAGGCGGGATTCCCCTTGAAGATGGGCCAAGTCCTAAAATGGAAATTAAGCTAATAAAACGAGGGAGAGACTCTTGTTGGCTTAAAATAGGTATTTTTGAAGGCAGAAAGAGGATAATAAGGAGAAGCCTTTTGGCTTTGGGGTATCCGGTAAAAAGGCTAAAAAGGATAGGTTTTGGTCCTTTAAGGCTTAAGGGGCTCGAGCCCGGGAAATGGCGCCCCTTAAGCGCCGAGGAGATTAAGGAGCTTAAGAAGTGGACTACAAGGTAAATTTGGAGTGGCGACGAGATCTCTTCCATATGGCAAGTGTCGCCATTCCGTTAGGTTATTTGTTGTTCCCCAAAGAAGTGGTGCTTTGGGGTATAGTTCTCGCTTCAGTCGTTTATGTGGGTAGCGATCTTTTGAGGCTTTTTCACAAAGGTTTTGCCCGTTTCTTTTATAAAATCGTGGGAGATTTGGTCAAAAGGCGGGAGCGGAAAAACCTAATAGGCTCAAGTTACTTTTTAATAGGGGCCTTTTTCTGTGTTTTGCTTTTCCCAAAGGAAGCGGCACTTCCTGCCCTTTTTGTGGCTTCACTTTCCGATGTGGCGGCTTCATTTATAGGTTCCAGATGGGGAAAACACCCCTTAAGGGGCTCAAGGACCATAGAGGGGAGTTTGTGTTTCTTCTTTTCGGCTTCTTTTTTGATCCTGATCTCTTATCCTGGGCCTAAGGTTTGGGGGGTATTGGTCGCATTCTTCTCGACCCTGATTGAAGCCTTTTCCCTTTGGGTAGATGACAATCTCTCCCTCCCCCTTGGAACCGCCTTTTTGTTGTGGATTTTTCTTTAGAAAGCGGCTGCCATTTTGAAAATCGGCAAATACATGGACACCACCAATCCCCCAATTACAACGCCCAGAAACACTATAAGAAGTGGCTCTATCATGGAACTTAAGTTCGCCACCGCTTGATCCACATCGGCCTCATAAAAATCGGCCACCTTTTCCAACATCATATCCAAATTGCCCGTGGCCTCACCCACCCCTATCATATGGGTGACCATAAGCGGAAACACCCCACTTCGTTCAAGCGGAGAAGCCAGACTTTCACCTTCCCTTAAGTTCTCCCTAGCTTCTCTTACCGCCTTTTCAATGCGTTTGTTCCCTGAGGTAGCCCCAACTATTTCGAGGCTCTCAAGAATAGGAACACCACTTTTTACCAATGTCGAAAGTGTTCTTGCGAATCGAGCAAGAGCTATCTTTTTTATAAGAATTCCAAAAATTGGCAATTTCAAAAGAAAGGAGTCTATTTGGAATCGTCCTTTTTCCGTTCGGTAATAATATCGTAGAACGAGAGCCAAGAAAAAAAGCACAGCAATTACATAGGGGATATTGGTTTTGGTGAACTTGCTTACCTTTATGACTATTTGAGTTGGGAGGGGAAGGGACATATTTACCTCGCTAAATAGCTTTTCAAAGGTGGGAATTACAAACACCAAAAGGACGATTGTCACCAGGATCGCTACAACGAAGATTATGGCCGGATAGATGAGAGCGGATCGGACTTTTCTTTTTAAGTTCTCCATCTTTTCTATATGAGTGGCGATCCTTTTGAGCATCAGGTCCAAATTACCCGATTCTTCTCCCGCTACTACCATGTCCACATAAAGCCTATCGAAGACCTTGGGATGGGCTCGAAGGGCTTGAGCCAGGGTACTTCCCCCTTCGACCTTTTCCTTTACATCCCTTATCACCTGACGGAAAGCTCGGTTTTCGGTCTGTTCTATGAGGATCTCCAGAGCTTGTACAAGCGGAATCCCGGCATCGAGCATGGCGGCAAGCTGTTGGGTGAAGACCAAAAGGTCCCTTTTTCTGATCCTTTTGGATAGGAAGGGTATATTGAGTTCTCGGGGTTTTCTTTTAACCCGAGTGGCTATAATGCCCCTTTTCCTCAAGATTAAACGCACGTTTAATTCATCAGGGGCTTCTATCTCTCCCCTCTGAGGAATGCCCGCCAGGGTTCTCCCTTCCCATAAATAGAGCGGCATCAGAACTTCTCCTTAAAAGATCTTGGCTCTGTGGTGGTTAACATACGCCGAAACTCCTCAAGATCTGGGCTTGATTCCATGGCGTCTTTAAGGGTTATTAATCCCTGTTTATAAAGGGATAGAAGGGACTGATTTAAGGTCTGCATGAAGGTCTCCTGTTGCCCGATCTGCATTTGGGAATAAATCTGGTGGATCTTATTTTCTCTGATCAAGTTCCTTATAGCAGGGTTTGGTATCAATATTTCCAGGGCCAAGACAAGCCCTTTTCCATCAGCCCGAGGCAAAAGCCTTTGGCATAATATCCCTTCAAGTACAAATGACAACATGGTCCTTATCTGTTGCTGTTGATGGGGAGGGAATACGTCCACTATTCGGTTTATAGTCTCAACGGCGGTGTTGGTGTGTAAAGTGGCCAAAGTCAAGTGCCCGGTTTCGGCGATCGTCAAGGCTGCCTGGATGGTCTCAAGATCCCTCATCTCGCCGATTAGGACCACATCGGGGTCCTGACGCAATATGTGTTTTAAGGCCTCATGAAACCCAAAGGTATCGGAACCCACTTCCCGTTGGTTGACTATGCAGTTTTTATGACGATGCAAATACTCTATTGGGTCCTCGATGGTGACTATATGTCCGAACCTTTCCTCATTTATCCTGTCGATCATGGCGGCCAGAGTGGTGGATTTACCAGAACCCGTGGGCCCAGTTACCAAAATCAAGCCCTTGGGCTTTCGAATGAGATCTTCCACAACAGGTGGAAGCCCCAGTTCCTTCATACTGGGGATCCTATGAGGAATGACCCTGAAGGCTCCAGCCACAGTTCCCCTTTGAACAAACAGATTCCCCCTAAACCTGCTTAAACCGGCGATTCCGAAGGAAAAATCGAGCTCGTGTTCTTCCTCAAAACGCTTCTTCTGTGCTTCCGTAAGGACGCTATAGCAAAGCCTTTGGGTGTCGGCTGGTGTTAAAGGCGGATAGTCCAAGTTTATCAGCCTTTTTCCAACCCTTATTCGGGGAGGACTACCGACAGTAATGTGAAGATCGGTGCCCTTTTCCTCAACCAATGTCCTCAAAAGTTCTTCCATTTCCAATTTTCTTTCGGGCATAAAACCCTCCTTTTAGTTCTCTAACGAGGTGACCCTCAAGATCTCTTCCACAGTGGTTATTCCTTTTTTCACCTTTAAGATTCCGCTTTCCCTAAGTGTTTTCATTCCCGCTTGTAGGGCCGCTTCCCTTATCTTATCGGCCGGTGCTCTCCTCAAGGTAAGCTCCCTTATGGTTTCATCGACTTCCATGATCTCGAAAATTGCCGTCCTTCCCTTATAACCCCTTCCATCGCACCTTGAACAGCCCCTGCCCCGAAAGGCCCTAAAACCGTTCCTGATCTCCTCTTCGCTTACCCCTAATTCAAGCAGAGATTCTTCGGGCAGTTCAATGGGTTCCTTGCAATAGGGACATATGGTCCTCACAAGCCTCTGGGCTATCACCATTATCAAGGAGGATGAGATTAGGAACGGCTCAATTCCCATATCAAGGAGCCGGTTTATGGAACTCGGGGCATCATTGGTGTGCAGGGTCGATAACACCAAATGCCCCGTCAAGGCGGCTCGTATGGCTATTTCTGCTGTTTCCAGATCCCGGATCTCACCTACCATAATGATATCCGGGTCCTGTCTCAAAAAGGCCCTCAGACAAGTTGAGAACTTAAGGCCTATCTCCTCGTTCACCTGGACCTGATTTACGCCCGGAAGGCTTATCTCAATGGGGTCTTCGGCGGTGAGGATATTAACCTCGGGCCGGTTCAATTCGGATAAAATGCTATAAAGGGTTGTGGATTTACCAGAACCCGTAGGCCCAGTCACAAGGATCATACCGTAAGGCTTCCTTATGGCCTTCTGGAGCTTTTGGATTTGATCATTTTCAAGACCTAAGGACTCTAGTTCATATCTAATCCTGGCCTTATCAAGGAGCCTCAGTACCACCTTTTCCCCATACTGAACGGGGATAACCGAAACTCGGAAGTCTATCTCCCTTCCTCCGAGGCGAACCATGAACCTTCCATCTTGAGGTAGTCTTCTTTCAGCGATATCCAACTGGGACATAATCTTTATCCTCGAGACTATTGCGTTCTTTATCCTCAAGGGGATCCGCGTAACCTCATATAGGATCCCATCTATCCTGTACCTGACACGCACCATTTTTTCATAAGGTTCTATGTGAATGTCGCTTGCTTCCTTCATTATGGCATCCGATACGAGTCGGTTCACCAGTTTGACCACCGGAGCTTCTTCTTGTGCCTTTTCCGCTTCGGTAAGGTCGAAGATCTCATAGCGGGTCACGATCTCGGGCGTTTCTTCAATGCCTTTAAGCGTTTCTTCCAAAACTTCAGCGGGATTTAGAAATCTCTCTATGGCTTTCCGAATTTCGGATTCTCGCGCAACAAGTGCTTCTATATGTAGCCCTGTTCGGAACTTAAGTTCATCTATCAAGGAAACCTCAAAGGGGTCAGCCATAGCCACATACAAGGTGGAGCCCACTTTCCTCACGGGTAAGACCAGATGCTTTCGCATAGTCTCAGAACCTATGAGTTCCACAAGCTTTGGGTCTATCTCGATTGTTTCTAAATCTATGGAGGGAACACCGTACCTGGTATGAAGGAACTCGAAGATTTCCTCTTCCTTAATGAAACCGAGCTCTACTAAAACGGAGACCAAACTTTTACCGCTTCGCCTCTGTTCCTCTAAAGCTTGCTGAAGTTGTTCTTCAGTGATAAATCCTGCTTTATGAAGGAGATGACCTGTTCCTATTACAAAGCGAGAACGAACTTCCATTGTCTTCAAACACCATTATTATTTTCCCCCTTCTTTAAGTCAAGCTCAAGTTTTTAAGGCTTCAACCCAATGGAGCACCTCCATGGATAATCCATTTTTTATTACCAGGTCCTTGAGTTGAAGCATACAACCGGGACAATCCGTTAATATAAGTTCTGCCCGAGTTCCTTTTAGTTGTTCGATTCTCTTTTCTCCTATGGCTTGGGAGAGGGAGGGAAAATTGAGGGAGAAAGTTCCTCCCATACCGCAGCAATAAGGGGGGACTTCTACAAAATTTATGTCCTTAAGGGAACGTAGGATCCTTTTTGGATCATCTTTGAGGTTTTGGAAATTAAGAGTGTGACAAGGATCATGGTAAGTGACTTTAGTCCCGACTTTTAAACTCGATTGGAACTCCTCCTTTTCAAGACTTACCAGCAATTGGCTTAAGTTTAAGGTTTTTTTCGAAAGTTCTTCCACTTTTGGAAGTTCTGGAAAGAAGCACTTATAAAGTTCTTTCAATGAAGAAAGACAGCTTGAACAAAGTCCTACAACGTAATCCGCTTCTTCCCTGGTAAGGACTTCAAGGTTATGTTCCGCCAAACTTTTTACCCCTTCTAAGTCCCCTATTCCAAAAAGGGGCATACCACAACAGCCTTGCTCCTTGGGGAATATGACCTCGATGCCATTTTGATTTAATAACCTCACCGTTTTAAGGGCCACGTGAGGGAACAAATACTCCATGCCACATCCGGAAAAAAGGAGGACTTTCATTTTCCTCTCATTTAAAGGGGGGTTAACTTTTGGAAGAAGTTTACTTAAAGGTTTTGGGGAAAGTTTGGGCAGTCGGGGTCCGTTTAAAAAGAATTGGAGATAATGGGGGAGGTGTCGCAGAGGGGGCTTTGAAGGAGGAAGGAAGCGGTAAAAAAGGTTGATGCAGTTTAAGGCTAAGCCCAAAGCCCATCTTTTTTTAAGAAAGAGACGATAAAGGGATTTTACTAATCTTGAAGGACCCACTTTAGCCCTCAAACCCATAGTAAGGTATGCCCCTCTTACCCCGGTAGGGCAATCCCTGCCACAACGATTGCACAAAAGGCATGCTTTAAGGCGTTCCCTTAATCTCTTCCGGTCTAAAGGGGAACCTTTTTCAAGTTCAAGCCAGAGGATGCTTTTTCCCCTCGGCAATAGGGGTTCGATACGTTCAATCTCCCAAAGGGGGCAAACCGAAGCACACAATCCGCATCTGACGCAAAGGCTCGGGTCTTTTAAGGGAAGCATTAAAGGCTCCTGGCTAAGGTTATGGCCATTACGGTTTTGGCTCCGGCTTGTTTTAAAACATAAAAGGCCTCTCTTAAGGTGGATCCGGTAGTAAACACATCATCGACCAATAAGACCCTCTTACCGAAAACCAAAGAAGGTTCCTTCAAGAAAAAGGCTCCCTTTAAATTGGACCGCCTTTCCTTTGATCCAAGGGAGGTCTGAGGAGGGGTTTCTTTGACCTTTATAAGGATATTCCCTTTTACCTTAAGGCCCGTTCTTATGCCCAACTCTTTTGCCAAAAGTAGGCTTTGATTGAACCCCCTCTCAACAAGCCTCTTTCTGGTAAGAGGTATGGGAATGATTAAATCGACAGGTTCTTTCAGTTCCTTAAAGGTTTCATAGAGTAAAAGGCTTAAGGGCTTTTTCAAGCTTCTCTGCCCCTCGAACTTGAACTTGTGGATCATCTCCTTCAAGGTTCCCTCATAAGGCCCGAAAGAGCGATGCCTAAAAGGTAAGGGATCCTCTTTGCAACTCGGGCATAAAGAGGGTGAGGTTTGAGGTAAACCGCATTGGGGACAAAAGGGAGGGGAAAATCGCGATAAGTTTCTCTCACAGGCTTCACATAAAGGGCTTTCACTTGGTGATCCGCATACTTGGCATACCCATCCGGAGACAAGGTTGATAATTTCCTCTAAAAGGATCAGAACCTTATCGTAAAGGTTCCCCATTTTAAGCAAGAGGGACACCGATCAAGCCATTTTGGTTCTTCATGTTTACAGATTTCACACCTATAAGGCCAGTTAATCCTCTCTTCAAGGTCAATGGCCTTCATGATCGATCGCGTAGCTTCCTCATGGGCTTCTTTGGCAATGAGGGCTTTGGCCTTCAAATAGTGATAATGGGGGTAATTTCCCAAGGCCAGTTCGAGTTCTTTTAACTTTTTAAGGGCTTCTTCCACCATTCCGAGTCTCAAACATAACTTCGAGTAAAGGTAAAGCAAGATCGGCGAGTCCGGGTTCTCTCCCAAAAGATCCAAGTACGTCCTTATGGCCCCTTTTGGATCACCTTCTTTTAAATAAAGTTCTTCCATCCGTTGAAGAAAGATTGGGTTTTGAGTGAAGCGGTACCCCTTCTTCCAAACTTCAAAACTCGCCTTTGGCTTATCCTTTTTGAGCAGTAGATCCCCCCAAGTGACCCACGCGGGGGTAAATAGGGGGTTATCTTTGCTTAAGCGCTTTAATTCTTTTAAAGCTCCGCTTAGGTCCTTTTCTGCTATATCCTTTGCCCTTTCATACTTCAAGGCCAAAAGCAAATTTCCATTTTCTCCGGGATCGATTTTGAGGAGTTTTTCCTGTAGTCTTAGAGCCTCTTCCCATACTCCTTCTTTTATCTTTATATCCCTCAAGGCCTTTAAAGCCTCGCGGTTATGGGAGTCTAATTCCAATATCTCCTTAAGGGTCCTTTCGGCCTCTTGGGTTTTACCCGCTTCCAAAAGCACCTCCACTTGGAGGAAAAGGCTTTCTAACTTGGGGTCCTTCAAGGATTTTAAAATCCTCAGAGCCTCATCCCATTTCCTTTGAACCCGATAAACTCGAGCCAACTGAAGTAAAAGAATCGAGTTGTCGGGTTCGTAAGAGAGGGCTTCCTTTAAAAGCCTCTCGGCTCCTTCCAGGTCTCCCTTTCGGATCTTTTCGTTGGCTTCTTTCAAATTTTCCCAAAGCGCCTTTTGGACCTTTTTGATTCCTCTGAGTTCGAAACCTTTTTTAATGTCCTTGATCAAATCGGTGAGTCCCACGAAAAGGGCTCCTCCAAGAAAGCTGAGCAACATCAATACGCTCAATGAGGTTTTGTAAGAGGTATTGGGCGAGAGTCGGAATTCCAATTCCATGGGGTTTAGAATGTAAACATAAAGGAAGAACCCCAAAAGCACCGCCGTAAAGAAAATGGTCCCTCTAAGGGAGATTTTCATCCTTTTCCTCCTCTTCTTGGAAAGGTAATGCGATTCTCGGAGCTTCTATCCATAATCCTTCAAGGTCATAATATTCCCTCACTGGATCTTGAAAGACGTGGACTATTACCTCATCAAAATCAAGTAGCACCCATCTTCCCTCGCTGAACCCTTCTACTCCAAGGGGTTTTTCGCCCAATTCTTCCATCTTCTCCTCGATCTCTCGAGCTATTGTTTGAACGTGGCGGTCGGAGTTACCGCTACATATGAGAAAGTAATCCGTTATATTGCTCAAACCCTTTAACTCCAAAAGGAGAAGCCTCTGCGCCTTTTTCTCCTTGGCTATTTTGGCACAAAACAAAGCTTTTTCCTTTCCGTCCTTTAAAATCTTGCCCACTTTCCATTTTCAATCATACCATCATTAAGGAAATACTAAAATAACGAAAAAGGAGAAAAGAAATGAAAGGAAAAGTGGTGAGGTGTCCAAATTGTGGCAGTGAGGTTTATTTATACCGGAATCCCTTTCCAACGGTGGACCTTATCATCGAGTACAAAGGCGGTATAGTGTTGATCCTTAGGCGTAATGAGCCGAAACTTTGGGCCCTTCCCGGTGGTTTTTGTGAATATGGTGAGAGCCTTGAAGAGGCAGCTCGAAGAGAAGCCAAAGAAGAAACCGGCTTGGAGGTCGAACTTTTAGAGCAGTTTTACACCTATTCCGATCCGAACCGAGATCCAAGACAACATAATATAACAACCGTCTTTATCGCTAAAGCCGAAGGCGAACTTAAGGCTGGTGACGATGCGATGAGAATCGGAGTCTTTGATCCTTCGAACCTCCCCCTTCCTTTGGCCTTTGATCACGAAAGGATCCTAAGGGATTACTTTCATTACAAAAAGACCGGGCAGAGGCCTAAAGTTCTTTCAAAGCCTCGCGAATCCTCTTAACAGCTTCCTCCAATTCCTCCTTTTTCACGGTGAAGGAAAGCCTCAGGAAGCCCGGCATCCCGAATTCTGAGCCCGGTACTGTGGCCACAAGCGCCTTTTCAAGAAGGTAAAGGCAAAGTTCTCCATCGTCTCTAAAACGATTTTCACAATAGAATCCGAAATTGGGGAACAGATAAAATGCACCTTGCGCTTTAAAGCAGCTTACCTTAGGTATGGAAGTCACAAGTTCATAAAAATGGTCCCTTCTCTTTTCGAATTCCTTTTTCATATAGTGGATAAAATCCTTAGAGCCCTTAAGGGCTTCCAGGGCGCCTTTTTGAGCGAATGAAGTGGGATTGGAGGTGGATTGGCTTTGGATTATGTCCATGGCGCTTATGAGTTCCTTAGGGCCAGCAGCAAAGCCTATTCTCCAGCCGGTCATGGAGTAAGTTTTAGAGAGGGCGTTTACCACAAGGGTTCTATCTTTTATCTCCGGGGAAAGGGAAGCTATGGAGATGTGCTTTAAATCGTCAAAGATCAAATGTTCGTAAACTTCATCGGAGATGATCCATAGGTCATATTCAAGGGCTAATTCGCCTATCTCGGATAACTCCTTTTCCGTATATACCGTTCCAGAGGGATTGGAGGGAGAATTAATGATAATGGCCTTTGTCCTTTCCGTTATGACCTCCCGTAAAGCTTCTTTTTTTACCTTAAAACCCTCGGCTTCTTCAGTTTTAACGATCACTGGCTTCGCCCCAGCGAGAAGTGCCATTGCCGGATAAGATACCCAATAGGGAGCGGGGATTATCACCTCGTCGCCTTCTTCAAAAAGGGCCATAAAAGCATTGTAAAGGGCCTGTTTGCCCCCACAGGTCACTATTACTTCCTGAGGCGTATAAAGGAGCCCATTTTCCTCGTAAAGTTTCTCACATATGGCTTCTTTCAATTCCAAAATGCCCGAAGAAGGTGTGTATTTGGTAAACCCCTCCTTTAAAGCTTTAATTGTTCCCTCTTTTATGTGCTCAGGGGTGTCGAAATCCGGTTCCCCTCCAGCCAGGTTTATCACCGGCAACCCCTTATCCCTCATAGCCTTTGCTTTCGCATTAATGCTCAGCGTAGGGGAGGGCTTAATTTTTTTGATCCTTGAAGCCAGTTCCTTCATTTTTAATCCTCCATTCTATTTGTCTAAGTATGCCTCTTAAAAGCCTAACTTCCCTCTGATCCAGGTGAGCTCTGAAGATCACCTCCTTAAGGTCATCAAGAGCTCTTTTTGGATCCGGGAAATTTATGGCTTTAAGCGTCTGCTCCAAATGTTCAAAAAGCCTCATGAGCTCTTCCCAAGAGGCCAATTTTCTTGAAATGGGCTCAACCTTTTTCCCATAAGTCCCCAACTCGTAAAGGATTACCGCCACTGCTTGGGAGAGGTTCATAGAGGGATGGGACTCCTGGGTAGGGATGAAGACGTTTAGATGACATAAAGAAAGCTCCTCATTGGTTAACCCGCTATCCTCTCGTCCAAAAAGGAGAGATACCTTTTGGCTCTCGGCCACTTGGAGGATATCTTCTATTGCCCTTTTTATCGAGACAAGCTCGATACCTCTTCTCTTTTTACCGGTAGTTCCCACCACAAGGCCACTATCCCTCAAGGCCTCCTTAAGGCTTTCGAAGACCTGGGCTTCCAAGAGTACCTCTTTTGCTCCTTTAGCCATCACTAAGCTCCAGGGATGAAGGGGAGGGCACTTGGGGTTGACCAATATCAAGTTTTTGAAACCGAAGTTCTTCATAGTCCTTGCGATCATCCCCACATTAATGGGACCCTGTGGTTCCACCAGGACCACGTTTATGTCTTCCAAGGTTTTCACGGAGGGTTATTATATAGAATATGCGGCTTTATGCTGAAGTGCTAATTCCATTGAGGATTGACCCCCTTTGGTATGAGATTCCAGCGAGGCTCATCGGAAAAGTAAGCCTTGGCAAAGCGGTTCTTGTGCCTCTTAAGAGCAGAAAACAAATGGGGATCGTATTAAGGATGAGCGATAAGCTTCCTGAAGGCCTTGAGCTTTCCGAATTAAAAGAGATTTATGCTGTTGAAGAGGGGCCTTCTCTCTTGCCTCCCAAACTCATTGAGCTTTTGGAGTTTGCTTCAGGCCATTACGCTTGTCCATTGGGGATGATTCTAAAAAACGTCTTACCCCAAAAGGGACGCCGTTTTCTTTTTCAATTAAGCGAAAAGGGGAAGAAACTTCTGGAAAATGCCGAGGTTTCGGGGCTTCTTAAAAAGCTAAAAGGGCGTCCTTTGAGCTTAAGTGTGCTCGAGAGATCTTTTGGTTCCGAGGAGGTCGAAAAGGCCATAAAGGAAGACTTGATCGTTCCCTTCCGGCGTTCAAAAGGTGAGTTTTCCTTGAATGTGATAGAGGTGGGGGAGGAGGATAATATTAGAGAACTTAACCTTTGGCAAAAAAGGGCCATTAAAAGGATTTCGGAAGGCGGTTCCTTTCTGCTTTTTGGTGTAACCGGAAGTGGTAAGACGGCAGTTTACCTCGAGTTGATCAGAATGAGTCTCAGCGCTGGGAAAAACGTTCTCATCCTGGTTCCGGAGATAGCCCTAACCCCTCAGCTTTATACTCGGTTGAAAAGGGCTTTGGATGAACCTATAGCGCTTCTTCATAGCGGTTTAAGCTCTTCGGAAAGGTGGGAGGAGCTAAAGCTCATTTCTTTGGGTAAGGCCAGGGTTGTCCTTGGGGTTCGTTCGGCGGTATTTTCTCCCCTGAAGGACCTTGGGCTCATCATCGTGGATGAGGAGCATGATTCCTCTTATAAAGCTCAGGAAGGACCTTTTAGGTACAACGCTCGGGATATGGCCCTTATGAGGGGAAAATTGGAAGGAGCTACTGTAGTTTTGGGTTCAGCTACCCCTTCGGTCGAGTCCTTTTATAATGCCCAAAGGGGGAAACTGACCCTAGTTGAGCTTCCTGTAAGGGTAAGAGGTTCCCTTCCTCAAGTGGAGATTGTGGATTTGAGGCAGGAGAAAGGCTTCCTTTCCTATCACTTGCTTGAGGCTTTAAAAGAGTGTCTTTCTTCCAGTGGGCAGGCCCTTCTGTTTTTGAACCGCCGAGGCTATGCGCCGGTCATTTTATGTCGGGAATGTGGAGAGGTGCTTAAGTGCCGATATTGTAGCGTTTCTTTAACTTATCATGCTTCAAAGGGGATATTGCTTTGTCATTACTGCGGTTTCTCCTTGAAAGCCCCGCAGGTGTGTTTCAACTGTGGGAGCAAAAGGGTATTTCCTATCGGGTTTGGTACCGAAAGGGTTGTGGAGGAGCTGAAGGTCCTTTTTCCCAATAAAAAGATCGTTCGAATGGACAGTGATTCCATAAGGGGGAGAAGGCAATATGAACTTACCTTAAGGGCCCTCCAAGAGGGCGAGATAGACATAGTGGTCGGAACCCAGATGGTTGTCAAGGGGCACCATTTTCCTAGGATAAAACTTGTGGGGATTCTTTTGGCCGATTTACCTTTGAACCTTCCCGATTTTCGTTCCGCCGAAAGGACTTTTCAACTTTTGACCCAGGCAGCAGGAAGGGCTGGAAGGGGTGAGGGAAAGGGCAGGGTAATACTTCAAACCTTTCTTCCTGATCATTATGCCGTAAGGACCGCTTCCTCTCAGGATTATCGGGCTTTCTTTAAAGAAGAGATTAATCGGAGAAAATCCTTGAAGTATCCTCCCTTTGTGCGATTGGCCTTAATAAGGGTTTGGGCTAAAGCGGAGGAAGAAGCCAAAAAGGCTGCTCAAGAACTTCGAAAATACCTTGAGACTTTCCCCCTTGAAGTTCTTGGTCC
>CAYZRR010000020.1:0-3709 GCA_964480925.1 uncultured Thermodesulfobacteriota bacterium | reverse complement strand
AGCCTTAAAGATCGCTCCAGATAGGATTGTTTTAGCTTTAGATGTAAAAGAAGGAGAACTTATGATCGATGGATGGAGGAAGCCAAGCGGTCTTAAGGTCATGGATTTTGCCAAAAGGGCGAAGGATTTGGGAGTCCGATTGTTTATTTATACCGACATATTAAAAGACGGTACCATCTCGGGTCCTAATTTCGAAGGGGCTGAAAGGTTAAGTTCACTTCAAGTCCCATTTATACTCTCCGGAGGCATATCTTCCCTTGAGGATATAGAACGCTCCTCAAAAATACCCAACCTTGTGGGCGTGATAATAGGAAAGGCTCTGTACGAGGGCAAGATCGACTTAAAGGAGGCCATAAGGAAGTTCGGTGAAGGATAAAGGGGTGCTTCTTTTCGTAAGCTTTTTTGGAGTGGGGAAGATCCCCTTTGCCCCGGGGAGTATAGCCTCTTTAGCTACCTTGCCCATTGCCTTTGTGCTTTCCTCGCTTTCTCATTTTTGGCATCTTCTTTTGATACTTTTTCTTTTTTTTCTCGGACTTTTCTCCGTCGAAAGGGCTGAAGTTCTCCTTAAGAAGAAAGATCACCCCATGATAGTTATAGACGAAGTGGTGGGGACTCTTTTCGCTTTGTTTTTTGCTCGGACGCTTCTTGAATTTGTACTTGGTTTTTTTCTTTTCCGGTTGTTTGATATCTTAAAACCCTTCCCTTTGAAGAAATTGGAAGCCTTAAAAGGTGGTTTCGGGGTTATGATAGACGATGTGGTTTCAGGCCTTTTGAGTTGCGGCTTTCTTTTGCTTCTCCGTGAAATGGGCCTTCCTTGAGGGGAAGCTTCATAGTGTTTAACTTTCAAAGAGACCCTTTCTTGGAGGGAGCGCTCATGGAAGCGAAAGAGGCACAGGAGCTTCAGATGCAGATAGAGGAGGTGGAAGCTTTAAAGAAAGAGCTTGATGAAGTCAAGAAGGAACTTGAGGAAGCTAAAGCTCAAGCCCAGGAAAATTACGATAAGTTCGTCCGTCTTTATGCGGAATTCGATAATTATCGTAAGCGGGTGGCGAGAGAAAAAGCGGAATTGGTCCGTTATGGGAACGAAGAGCTTTTGAAGGAGCTTTTGCCGGTGCTTGATAATTTAGAAAGAGCCTTAGAACATGCTCAAAGGGATGAAAAGACAGAATCCATTCTTCAAGGCCTTCAATTGATCCTAGAACAGTTTCGATCAGTCTTAAGGCGGTTCGGAGTGGAGGAAATAAAGACACTTGGCGAAAGATTCGATCCGGAACTGCATGAAGCAGTAGGTGAAGTAGCACTTGAAGGGATTGAGCCTCTTGAAATCGTAAAAGAGGTGCAAAAAGGATACCTTTTAAACGACAGGGTTCTCCGCCCAGCCAAGGTCATCGTGGGGAAGGCTTCTTCAAAGAATGAGGACACCGAAAGCACGAACCTTTAAAAACCTCCTCATTTTCGGCATAGGATACCTTCTCTCCCCTTTATCTTGGTGGAACGATGCCTTCATAAACCTCCCCTTGGCTTATCTTTTTGGAAGTGGGCTTTCTTTTTTTTCAAAAAGGCTATTTTTCCCGGGTATGGTCATTGGTTATTGGCTCACCAATTTCGTGGGGTTTTTATTGATGCATAAGGGCGTTGAAGGGATGATGCAAAAGAAGAAAGGAACCCTTTGGAAATCCCTTCTTATCTCTCTATTTTATACGGGCATAATCTTCTTGTTATATGGCTTGAAGATCATAAGACCTCCGTTTTAAGTTATGAAAGTCGGAGGAGCGAATGCCCCATAGGATTGAGGTGGCCTTAAAGGACGGTTTTTTTGATGCCCTTTCCGAGGACATAAAGAGAGGTCTGAAGGAACATTTAGGGCTTGAGGTTAAAAGCGTAAAAAGGGTTGAGGTTTATATCGTTGATGCAAACCTTACAAAAGAAGAAGTCCTCGAGTTCGCCCAAAATGCCCTAAGTGATCCCGTAACCCAATTTTTCTCAGTTGATGAACCAATCTTCTTGGATTTTGATTGGCTTATCGAGGTGGGTTTTCTTCCGGGAGTGACCGACAATGTGGGAAGAACTGCCCGTGAGGCCTTGGAGGTGATGCTCTCACGTCCTTTAGGAGAAGAGGAGGGAGTTTACACTGCCATAAAGTACCTCATTAAGGGAAATTTGAATGAAGAAGAGGCTTGGAGGATAGCCAGGGATTACTTGGGCAATCCTTTGATCAACCGTTTCACGGTCCTTCACCGTTTCGAGTGGGATCCTCAAAAGTTACCCATTGAGGTTCCTCTAGTAAGGGGTCTTGTGGGAGGGAGGGTTGAGAAATTTAACCTTTCCCTTTTATCTGATGAGGAACTTTTGGAGTTGAGCAAACGAAGACTTTTGGCCTTAAGCTGTGAGGAGATGAAGGCCATAAGGGATTACCTCAAACGAGAAGAGGTTCTTAGAGAAAGGGAGAGGTTTGGGCTTGGGGAGGAGATAACGGATGTGGAGCTTGAAGCAATAGCTCAAACCTGGTCTGAGCACTGTAAGCACAAGATCTTTAATGCCCGTATCCATTACATAGATGAGGAACTGGGGCAAGAGGAGATTATAGAAAGCCTTTTTAACACCTTTATAAAGCGTTCCACCGAAGAGATAAGAGAGATCCTTGGTCCCAAGGACAGATGCGTTAAAGTATTTAAGGACAATGCGGGTATTTGGGCTTTTAATGATGATTGGCTTATAACCATAAAGGTGGAGACCCACAATACGCCCTCAGCCCTTGACCCCTATGGAGGTGCTTTAACGGGGATTTTGGGAGTTCAAAGGGATGCCTTTGGAGCTGGAAAAGGGGCTAAGCTGATTTTCAACACCGATGTTTTTTGTTTCGCTCCACCTGATTTCCAAGGTCCACTTCCTCCTCGGGTGTTACATCCTCGAAGGATAATGGAAGGAGTGGTAAAGGGTGTTGAGGACGGGGGCAACAAGATGGGTATTCCCACAATAAACGGTTCCATCCTTTTTGATGAGCGGTATCTTGGGAAACCCCTTGTTTATTGTGGCAGTTGCGGCATAATGCCTCGTTTCATCAAAGGGGAACCCGCCCACGAAAAAAAGGCGAGACCTGGGGATTTTATCGTCATGGTTGGAGGAAGGGTGGGAAAGGATGGCATTCATGGGGCCACCTTTTCTTCTGAGGGGTTAAGCGAATCCTCCCCCACAAGTGCGGTTCAAATAGGTGATCCCATTGTTCAAAAGAGGATGTTTGATTGTCTCCTAAAAGCCCGTGACCTGGGGTTTTACACTTCCATAACTGATAACGGCGCGGGCGGTTTATCTTCTTCGGTAGGAGAAATGGCTCGTGAGGCCGGTGGGTGTGAGATCTGGCTCGATAAGGTGCCCTTAAAGTATGCGGGGCTTGATCCATGGGAGATCCTTCTTTCCGAATCGCAGGAGAGGATGACCCTGGCGGTTCCTCCGGAGAAGGTGGAGGAACTGCTTAAACTTGCAGAAAGTATGGAAGTGGAGGCCACTGTTATAGGTCGATTTACCTCTTCGGGCAAATTTCACTGCCTTTGGAAAGGAGATACGGTAGCTTACCTGGATATGGATTTCTTCCACGAGGGTCTGCCTCGAATGCAACTTTTTGCCCGATGGAAAAGGCCCGTTTATCCCGAGCCCGATTTTCCTCCTCCTGAAGATTATGGGGAGGTGCTTGAGAGGATGCTTTCACGGC
>CAYZRR010000019.1:0-5404 GCA_964480925.1 uncultured Thermodesulfobacteriota bacterium | reverse complement strand
GTATGTCTTTTGAATTCGAAAAATCCCTTGCGGATCCAGGGTCAGAAGACCTATGCCTTTGAAGTAGTCCAACAGCTCGGATGGGATACCCGAGACTTGGTGGTGGTCGTCCCAATAGGTAATGCGGGAAATGTTACGGCCATAATGGAAGGATTTTTGGACTTGAAGAAACTCTCCTTAATAGAGGAACTTCCCATCATATTGGGTGTTCAGAGCGAACATGCCAATCCTATTGTCAAATGGAGAAAAACGGGGGTTTATGAGCCCGTAAAGGTCAAGCCGAGTGTGGCTCAAGCTGCCATGATAGGTAAACCCGTCTCCTTCCCCAAGGTGAAGAGGCTTGTTGAGGAGCATTACGGCGATAAGTTCAAGGCAGTGGAGGTCTCCGAAGAGGAGATCATGGAAGGGATGCTTCTTGCAAATAGGTACGGTCATGTGGTCTGTACCCAAGGAGGAGAGGCCATAGCGGGGTTGAGAAGGGCCATAAGGGAAGGGATCATTGATCGGGAGGGGAAGGTCTTTGTGGTCAACTCCACCTCTCATCAGTTGAAGTTTTTGAACTTTCAACAGATGTACTTTCAAGATGCCTTTCCTCCCGAGTATGGCATAAGGCCAAAAGAGAGCTTGAAGAATCGACCGATAAAACTTCCCCCCGACAGTTCTAGGATAGCCGAGTTTCTGGGGCTCAAAAGAAAAGATGAAGCTTAAGGAACTTGGTGAACTGGGTTTAATCCAAAGGCTTTATGAGTTTCAGGGGAAAGGCCTTAAGGCCGGTATAGGCGAAGACTGTGCAGTTTTTTCAATGGGAGAATTGGACCTCTTAGTCACTACGGATCTTATGGTGGAAGGGGTTCATTTTTTAAAAGAACTCACCCCACCTGAGGCCCTTGGGTACAAGCTTTTGGCGGTGAACTTAAGCGATCTTGCCTCCTGTGGAGCCTTGCCCCTTTTTTATGTAATAGGGCTTGTCTCAAATACGGAAGAGGATTGGGAATATATAGAAGGGGTATATCGAGGGCTTTATAAATTGTCGAATCTTTATGGGGTGGGCCTTGCAGGAGGGGACCTATCACGAGGTGAGAGGATGATGCTTTCCCTTACCATAATTGGAAAAGCTGAAAAAGACACCTGGATCCCCAGATCAGGGGCTAAGGTGGGGCAAAGGGTATTTGTATCCGGGACTTTGGGGGGGTCAGCCCTTGGACTTATGGAGTTAAAAAACGGCTTAAAGGAAGGTCCATTTGTAAAAAGACACCTTTATCCCCCCATAAGGCTTGAACTTGGACAGTGTTTGGCCAAAAGGAAACTCGCTTCAGCCATGATCGATTTGAGCGACGGTTTTTTACAGGACCTTGAGCGATTAGTCGCTGCCTCAGGCGTTGGAGCAGAGATAGAGCTTCAAGCTCTTCCCTTGGAGGAGGGGTTTATAAGAAGGTGTGAGCAAATGGGACTTGATCCTTTGAAGGTAGCCCTTTCTGGAGGGGAGGATTATGAGCTTCTTTTCACCGTAGAGGAAGAAAAAAAAGAGGAGGTTTTTCGGGTAGGCGAGGAGCTCAAGATAAAACTCAGTGAAGTGGGTAGGATAATACCTCAAGGGTTAAGGATTTTACAAAACGGAAGGCCTTTGGAGATTCCTCAAAAGTTGGGATATGATCATTTCCGATGGGAAAATCCCTTTACGTAATTGACATAAAAGAAAGGGACGTTGTAGAGACCTCCTTTCTTGTAACCGAGAAAATATTCTCCCAGTCTAAAAACGGTCAAACCTATTTAAAGCTCAAGCTGAGGGACCGTACCGGTGAGATCGAAGGCAGAATATGGGAGGATGTGGAACAAAAAGGTGCCCTTTTCGATGCCGGTGATTTGGTGACCGTTAAGGCCGAAGTGGTTCTTTATCAGGGCCAGTTACAACTCAATATCCTTGAGCTTAGACCCTGTTCCGATGAAGAGATGGTCCTTGAGGACTTCTTCCCTCCTCCTCGAAGGGATCTACAAGAGATGCTCGAGGAGTTGAAAGAGCTCGCTTATCAGATTGAAGATCCCTATTTGAGAAGGCTTGTCTTAAGTTTTTTACGGGATGAGGCTTTTTTAGAGGTTTTTGTAAAGGTTCCAGCCTCGAAAAAACTTCACCACGCAAGGCTTGGAGGGCTTTTGGAGCACACCCTTTCGGTAGCCAAGCTGGTGAATCGTTTGAGGGGACATTATGAGGGGATAGACTGGGATCTGCTTTTGGCTGGAGCCATCCTTCACGACCTAGGAAAGACCAAAGAAATACAGATTAAGTCCCCCTTTGAGTACACCACAAGTGGGAAACTCCTTGGCCACATCATAATAGGCCTTGAGATGGTCTCCAAAAAGATCGAGGCCATCGAGGGCTTCCCTCCCGAGAAGGCCCTTTTGATAAAACACCTCCTAATAAGCCATCACGGCCGGGGGGAGTGGGGTTCTCCTGAAAGACCTAAAACCATAGAGGCCGAACTTTTGCACCGGCTCGATGATCTGGACGCCAAGATCGAGGGAATCATGGATTTCATAAAGGGAAGCCAGGGGGCTTGGACAGAATTCCACAAGGCCTTCGAAAGATCCTTTTTCCGTGGGGAAAATCGGGATAATTTTGAGGGTTGACATCCTTTTTAAGATGAGTATATTGTTTGAGGTAGCAATTGCCCCGTGGGGGTAGTTGCGCTTTAATTTTTAACCCCCGGCTGTTTTCTGAAAAAGGAAAGGCGGGGGTTTGCTTTATATTGAGCAAAGAGGGGAGGTTGAGATCCTTGGGGATTTAAATTAAAAAGGGGAGGGTGAAATTGAGGGCGTTAGGGAGGCATTTGATAGTGGAGCTTTATGGTTGTAACGCGGACATATTAAATGATAAAGAAAAAATAGAGCGGATAATGATGGAAGCGGCGGAGCGAGCGGGAGCTACGATTGTGCAAAAGGTTTTTCACCTCTTTAATCCCCATGGGATAAGTGGAGTAGTGGTTATTGCAGAATCTCATCTGGCTATTCATACGTGGCCTGAATATGGGTACGCAGCAGTTGACGTTTTCACCTGTGGCAGTAAGGTTGATCCGTGGAAGGCTTACGAGTATATAAAGAGCGAGCTTGAAGCAGAACATTCGAGTATAATGGAAATGTACCGAGGGGAAGTTCCTGATATCAAAAGAGAAACCCTTTTCGCTCAAGGGAGGTTGTGAGGTGTTGTTCACCAGACCGGTACGGTTTTTCCTAACTTGTGGTCGAGGAGAGGCCTCCACGCCTCTTGGTGCCTTTGATGCAGCCTTATGGGACGCGGGGGTTGGGGATCTCAATTTGGTAAAGGTATCAAGCATATTGCCTCCGGGATGTCGGGAGGATACAAGTCCAATTCCTGCGGGTAGCATTGTACCTTGTGCTTATGCCTACATCATAAGTGAAGTTCCGGGGGAGGTCATTTCGGCGGCGGTAGCAGTTGGGATTCCCGAGGAGGCCGAAGAGGCGGGTCTTATAATGGAGTTTTCGACCCGAGGTCCGAAAGAAGAGGCCGAGAAGATTGTGCGTCGGATGGTGGAAGAGGGTATGGCTTTAAGAAGGCGCACGATTAAGGAGATAAAGAGTTGCGCAGCTGAATGTAAAGTATCGCGGATCGGTGCCGCTTTTGCAGCCGTTATTTTCGGGCCTTAAAAGTTGCAACCCCAATTACTTCGATTTCTGAGCAGTAAGGCTGAGCTTGAGAAAGGTAAAGTGGTCTTATGGGGGTGTCCCCTTGATCTTGGTTCCAGTTGGAAAGGGGGGGCCCGATTTGCGCCTACTGCTATAAGGGAAGCTTCTTGGAACCTTGAGAGTTTTAGCCCTTATTTGGGTAAAGACTTAGAGGAGATAGCCTTTTCTGATGTAGGTGACCTCACGGTTTCGAGCGATCCGAAAAAGGCCTTAGAGGAGATCGCCTACTTTGTGGAGGGTCTTTTAAAGAAGGGGAAAAAGACGCTAATAATCGGAGGCGAGCATCTTCTTAGTTTAGGCGTAATAAAGGGCCTGAAAAAGGTTTATCCAAATATCCGAGTACTTCAAATCGATGCTCATGCGGATTTAAGGGATCAATACTTAGAAAGTCCCTTCTCTCATGCTACCGTTATAAAGAAGATCACCCAGGAGCTTGGTCCTTACCGTGTATTTCAAGTGGGGATAAGGTCGTGGGAGGGAGAAGAAAGGAAAAATCGGGAGACAGTCTTCCTCGGAGAGAGCCCGTTTTTCTCCCTTCACCCGGGTTTCTTCCAAGGTCCACTTTACGTGACTTTAGATATGGACGTTCTTGATCCTTCGGTCTGTCCAGGGGTCACCACACCTGAGCCAGGAGGATGGTCCTTTAAGGATCTTTTGTATTTCCTTTATGCTTTGCCTTGGGAAAATGTGGTGGGTATGGATGTGGTTGAGTTAAGCCCTCAGAGCGATCCCTCGGGAACTTCCGTCATGGTGGGGGCTAAGGTCATAAGGGAAACTCTTATTCTTCTTGGAGGAGGGAATGGTTGATCTTTTTGATCCTCTTATGATTGGGACATTAAGGCTTCCAAACCGTTTGGTGCGATCGGCCACAAACATGAGACTTGCCGGCCCCCAAGGGGAAGTAAGTGAGGAATTGCTTGGGGTTTATAGAAAGCTTGCCCAAGGTGGAGTTGGGCTTTGCATAACGGGTCATGCCTATGTTTCTCCGGAAGGGAAGGTTAGCGATGGGCAACTGGGGATATGGGATGACCGTTTGATTGATGGTTTAAAAAGGCTTGTGGAGACTTTTAAAACAGAAGGAGGTTCTATACTGGTTCAACTCTCTCATGGAGGGGCCTTGGCTTTTAAAGCTCCGGGGGAGAGGCTTTCTCCAAGCCCCTTCAAGGGCGCAAGGGGTATGAGTCCTGGTGAGATTGAGGATTTAAAAAGGGCCTTTGTTGAGGCTGCGAAAAGGGCCAAAAAGGCGGGTTTTGATGGCGTCCAACTTCATTCAGCTCACGGGTATTTACTTTCAAGCTTCCTTTCCCCCAAACTGAACCGGCGTAAGGATCAATATGGAGGTAGAGAGGGAGGGACGAGGCTTATTGGGGAGATCATTTTGAGGATAAAAGAAGAGACAGGGCTTCCAGTTATAATTAAACTTGGGCCTGATAATGGAAGAGGAAATACAATAGAGGACATTATTGAAAGCTTAAAAGAGCTGAAAGAATATGGGCTTGATGGTGTTGAGATAAGTCGGGGGCTTGTTCCTCAAGAGGAGATAATGAAAGAGAAAATAAGGCCCTATGAAAATGAAGCCTACAATTTGCCTTATGCCCTTAAGGTAAAAGAAAGCCTTTCTGATCTGCCCGTGATCCTTGTGGGGGGGCTAAGGAGTTATGAGACCTGTAAGGAGATCCTTTCTAAGGGAATTGAAGGTTTGGCC
>CAYZRR010000018.1:0-4762 GCA_964480925.1 uncultured Thermodesulfobacteriota bacterium | reverse complement strand
TAAATTGTGCTTCGATAAAACCATGGTAATCGCACTGGTCAAAGTCGTCTTCCCATGATCCACATGCCCAATAGTACCTATGTTCACATGAGGCTTCTTCCGCTCAAACTTCGGCTTAGCCATAATAAGACCTCCTATTCTAGGGATTTACCACCGATAGTGGGCAAAGGCCCTATTGGCCTCGGCCATTCTATGGGTATCTTCCCTCTTCTTTACCGCTGCACCCCTATTATTGAAGGCATCTATCAATTCCTCCGCAAGGCGTTCCTTCATCGGTTTTCCAGAACGATTTCTTGCAGCGTTGATTATCCACTTTATCGCCAAACTTATCTGCCTCTCAGGCCTTACCTCCACCGGCACTTGATAAGTGGCCCCTCCAACCCTTCTTGGTCGTGTTTCCAGAATGGGTTTTACATTATCTATCGCCTTATGAAAGATCTTCAAAGGATCATCTTTGAGCCTTTCTCTCAAAATATCTAAAGCCCCATAAACGATCTTCTCGGCCACGCTTTTTTTACCATCCCACATAACGCAATTTATCATTTTTTGAACCAGTACATCGTTATACTTCGGATCAGGCGGTATTTCCCTTTTCGGAACACTACCCTTACGCGGCATTCTCTATCCCCTTATTTTGGTTTCTTGGCGCCATATTTAGACCTAGATTTCCTTCTACCCTCTACACCAGCTGCATCTAAGGCACCACGGATTATGTGATACCTTACACCCGGAAGATCCTTCACACGCCCTCCCCTCACCAAAACCACAGAGTGCTCCTGTAAGTTATGACCTATACCCGGAATATAAGCAGTAACTTCGATCCCATTGGTCAATCTAACCCTGGCCACTTTCCTTAAAGCCGAATTGGGTTTCTTTGGCGTAGTGGTATAAACCCTGACACACACCCCTCGTTTTTGCGGGCAACCTTGCAAAGCCGGAGCCTTACTCTTCTCCTTCGGCTTTTCTCTTCCTTCCCTCACCAGTTGATTAATAGTAGGCATTAAATAAAAACCCTCCTTTTTTGATAAAATTAAAGCCCCTCCTTGGGCCCTCAAGTTTGCCCTTTTTGTACTACCAATTTTGAGGGGGAATGTCAAGCTCTTCCTAGTTTTCCCTTCCCCCTTCTCTTTGTTTTATAAACTTAAAGAAAGCGCATGTTTTTGTCAAGGGGAATAGGAGGATTATTTTCTCGATTTGGAAAATAACCCCATTATTAAAAGTATACCCCCTGCCACAGCGAGGGTTTGTCCCAGAATTGAGAATTTTAATATCTGAGAAAAGTTTTCCTTTAAAGAAGCTAACCATAGGAAACCATATCCCATACTTATCAAAATAATGCCGATCAATCGAATTATGGCTTTATTTTCACCTCCTTCCTGTTAAAATGGACCTTTGTAATATTAAAAGTTTAAGTTTATAATTTCCCAAGTTTTAGTGTCAAGGAAATGGAGAGAAGAGAAAAGGAAGGATTATTACCACCAGGGCTTGTAGAACTCATAAAGGGGAAGAGATCTCGTAAAAAGATAGGAATTTTTGCGATAGGCCTTTTCTTACTATTGGGCTTTGGAGGATGGTTCCTGGTCAAAAACTTTTTTGAACCAGCAAGACCTACCTTGGAAACCTCTCGCTCTTTGGCCTTCAAGGAGGATATTAAGGAGGAAATCCCTTTAAAAAATGAAGATGAAACAAAGACTGCAACCTCAATTCTCCAAAATATGGAAACACTCAAACCCAAATTACCCACCCCCACTTCTTTTAAAGAGAAGCCTAAAAGTAAAGAGAAGCCTAAAAGCAATATCAAAGACGTTTCCCGCGAAAAACCTTCCTCCTCTGAAGTTCCTCCTTTTCCTACTCTATACGTATATCTCTGGAGGGCGAAAGAGTATGAGGAACAGGGTAATTACGAAGAAGCTATAAAGGAGTATTTTAGGTTTTGTAGCATAAAAAGAGAGGTGAATGTTTTAAATAGGGTAGCTCTGCTTTACCTTAAGATCGGAAAATTAGAAGAAGCCAAAAGTTTTCTCGAGGAAGCCCTTTCCATCGATCCGGAGAATCGAGGGGTTTTGCTTAACCTTTCGGTGGTGAACTTCAAACTTGGTCAAAGCGAAAAGGCTAAAGAATTATTGGAGGAACTGTTGAAAAAGGAACCCACGAATCGGAAGGCTTTGTTCAATTTAGCCCTCATTCATGAAATACTCGGTGATCGTGATGAAGCCAAAAGGTTTTATCTTCAACTTCAGGAACTGGGAGACCCCGAGGGAAAGAAGGGATTGGAGCGGCTTGGGGTTACAAATTAAGATGTTTTAGGGCTATTTTAACGTATTCTTTCTTAATGCGTTGGGAATTGTAAAAAAACCCACCATAAGGGTTCGGGAGCAGATCAGGTTTATTAATCGTGGTATTCCTCGTGAGGCCTTCCATATGAGCTTGATGGCCCCTTTTTCGAAAAAAACGGATGAATTCCCCGCCTTCCTTATCCGATAGAGGATAAAATCGTGAACCTCATCTTTCGTCAAGGGAAGAAGCTTGATTCTAAGACTTATCCTTTGATCAAGCTGTAAATTTTTAGGATCCTTAAGCCTCGACTCCAACGAAGGTTGTCCCACCAGGATGATGGGCAAAAGCTTTCCCTTATCTGTCTCCAGATTTGACAGGTGTTTGATCTCAGTTAGGGTCTCATCAGACATATCTTGAGCTTCATCTATTATAAGTAAAAACCTCTCTCCCTTTTTATAGCTTTCCAAAAGAAACTCCCTTAACCTCTCGAGCCCTTGGAGTTTACCGTCGAATTTACCCAGGTCCAACTTCTGACACAAATAATTTATGAGCTCTTCAGGTCTTACCGTAGGATTATAAAGAGGAATGGCCCAAACCCCTTGAACCTTGGAAAGAAAAGTTTTGATCACCGTAGTTTTTCCGGTACCTGGAGATCCAATTAAAAGTAAGAAGCTTTCGCCTTTTTTCAAAAGATAATCCATAGCCTCAAGAGCCCTTTCATGAATGCGGGTAGGATAAAAATATTCTGGGTCAGGAGTAATGCTAAAAGGGTCTTCCTTTAGATTATAAAAATCAAAAATCTCCTTCATAAACTCATCCCTATTCGGGAAATCATCTCGTACACAGGTATAAATAGACTTACTATCACTAAAGCAAAGAATAATCCTATTACTCCTATTATCACCGGCTCAATAATTTTACCAAGTCTAAGAGAATACTCTTGAGTTTTATTTGCGTAATGTTCTGATAACGTGCTAAACTGATCAGCTAAACGTCCTGTCCTTTCTCCTACTTCAACAAAGTTTATGATCATTTGAGGAAATATTTTTGTTTCCCTTAATGCTTCCGAAAGCCTTTTTCCCAAAAGCACGCTTTCTTTTGCCCTTTCCACTGCTTTTTTAACCACCATGTTCTCCACGGCGTTCTTCACCCTTTCAAAGGTAACGTCAATGGGAATCCCGGCTTCGAGAAGGATTCTCATCTGTTCAGAAAAAATCACCATTGTTCTCAAAAACACCAAGGTCTTTATCACCGGCAATTTTAAAAGAATCATATCCCTCCATGTTTTTATTTGGCCTTTATCTTTAACAACAGTGTAACCGATAAAAATCAGGAAAAAACCTATAAAAAGTGCCCAAAAGTAATTTTTTAAAAATTCTCCAATACCAATCATAACCAAAGTAACAGCAGGCAAATTAACACCCATATCCCTCATAGAAAAAGCCACCTTAGGTAGCACGTAAATCAGCCAGAAAAGGATTGCCCCCACGCTTGCTATCGTAGCGAAAATTGGGTACAGAAGGGCTCTGTGTACCACAATTTTGAGCTCCTCGATCCGTTGGAGGTGATTTCCTATATCTTCAAAAACTTTATCGAGTCTACCTGTCTCCTCTCCTACTTTTATGAGGTAAGGGAAAATCGGGGGAAAGAACTGAGGATAAAGTGAAAAGGCCTCGCTTAAACTCATGCCCCTTTTTATGAGATCGATAATATCAATTAAAGCGTTTTTGAAGGCCCTATTTTTCGTTTGTTCCTTTAAGCTCTCTAAGGCCCATACTACGGAAATACCCGCTTTAATCATAATGGACATATTTTTCGAAAACTCTATAAGATCCCCTCTTTTTACCCCTCCATAAAAAAAGGTGCCTAAAAGGCGGGGTATTGGGATTAGTTTGTAGGCATAGAGTCCTCTTCTTTCTAAAATGCGGAATAATTCTCCCTCATCGGAAGCTAAAATAAACCCGCTCGACCACGATCCTTCTTCCGAAAAAGCCCTGTAAAAGTAAAATTTCATCCAAGCACTCTTTCTAATTCTTCTACGGTGGTGATACCTTTCAGTACTTTTCTGATACCGTCTTTCTTTAAAGGCTCCATACCAGCTTTTAAGGCTGACTCTTTGAATTCTCTAAAAGAGGCACCTTTATAAATCATATCCCTAAATGTATCAGTAATGTGCAAAAGTTCTCCTATGGCTGTTCTCCCTAAGTAACCTAACCCTTTACAAGCCCTGCAACCCCTTCCAAAATAAAGGGCTTTTATCTCGTTCGCTTCAAATCCATTTTCCTCGAACAATCTCCTTTCAGCCTCTGTGGGTTTTCTCTCGTCTTTACAAACGGAACATATCTTTCTCACTAAACGTTGTGACAAAACACCCAAAAGAGACGCGCTCAACAGAAATCTATCTACTCCTAGGTCCAAAAACCGAGGAATGACCGAAAGGGAATCGTTCGCGTGAAGTGTTGACAAAAGAAGATGCCCCGTTATG
>CAYZRR010000017.1:0-4194 GCA_964480925.1 uncultured Thermodesulfobacteriota bacterium | reverse complement strand
TAAGCTCAGGATTATCCAGAAGCCTCTTTTTAAGCCCTCTTCCCTTCCTCGAATAAAAATCAATCTGGGCTCTCCATACCAAATAGGGTATGTTTATATCCACTGGACATTCCACCTCACACCTTCCACAATGAAGACAAGTATCAAATACAGGCATAAACCCCAGAAGAAAACCCAGTAGGTAATTTTTGGGACTATAAACCATATCCTCTTCAATCATAAGATGTTTCCCTATCGGACACTGCCTAGCACAAGCTCTACAATCAATACAAAGAAGAAGCTCTTCATAAGGCGAACCCAAAAGACGAGACCTACCATTGTCAAAAAGTATGAAATGTACCTCTTGCTCCCCTGAACTTAAAGGCAATTTTTCAAAATCAAAAATCTCCTCCTCTTTTGGTTGAAGATCCAAAAGTACGCTTTCAAGCCCAAAGATCCCGATCATCTTCGTCTGAAAAACGGCCTCTTCCTCATTCTCGGCGAATTTTTCCAACGGAATTATGATAAATAATTTTTTAGCCTCCTTTAAATCCTTAGCTATGTTCGACATGTGTTGCAAAAATAAAACCTCACCCTCTTTCGACGAGACCACATTGACACCTAAAACTGCTCCATACTCTCTAAGGCCATCCTTCTCGGGAAGATCGAATTCATGTTTTATTTCAAAAGTCTCAAATATACCCTTTTGATGAAGACCTGGAAGAGCCCAATAGTCCTCTACTTGTTTTCGAAAACTCTGGGGGTCAAAATTTTTAAACTCCCCAAAATACCTTATGTAAGTCCTAAAACCCAATTCCTTGAGTTTTCCTCTGAGCTCATTTATCACCACATTGGACTTATTCAGCGATAAAACCTTAATACCGCAAGCATTATCCTTAATATAAGAAGCTGCATCTTGAGCCGTTTCCACATTATAAACCTTAAACCCTAACTTATTTGCCTTCTTAACAAAAAGATCCCTCAGTTCAAAAAGCCGTCCAACCGCTTTAAGCCTCAAATTCCTCAGGTTTTCCTTCAATTCCTCCAAGGTCAAAGCCGCATAAGAGGACCTCCTTCCCGTAAACAAAAAAGCCTTCTCCCTCCTTTTACTCTCAAAAGAAGGTTCGAAAACCTTAACCTTCATCCCTCTAACCGCCTC
The DNA here is from genome assembly GCA_964480925.1 of uncultured Thermodesulfobacteriota bacterium. Classification (GTDB taxonomy): domain Bacteria; phylum Desulfobacterota; class B13-G15; order B13-G15; family B13-G15; genus B73-G16. The sequence goes on along the minus strand of CAYZRR010000017.1, from coordinate 3,056 downwards.
ATTCGTAATTATGAACTAACTTTATCACCTGATTTTCTATTTGTCAATACCCCTCTTGACTAAGGTTAGGGAAAAATGTTATAAGAATGTTCGATATATTGAACATGAAGAAAGGGGTTCCATCGCTGAGAAAAGGTCTGAAGGTTTTGTTACTTTTATCGGATGGGGTTGAGAGGGGGCTTTCGGAGATAGCCCGTGAGCTTTCCATAAGTAAGAGTACCCTTTATGAGATTCTCTGTACTCTTGAGAGTGAAGAGTTCCTGAGGAGAAACGAATTAACCAAAAAATACAGCTTGGGGCCTAGGCTTTTTGAGTTATTGGGTAAGGGGCTTGATGAGTTTGAGATCCGCAAGGTCTCGTTGAGGTATTTACAGCAGTTACATGATCTCTCCGGAGAAACGGTATTTTTGGGGGTTGTAAGGGGAGAGAGGGTGATTGTAATTGAGGTGATTGAGGCCGATAAAGATCTAAAGGTGACGTCTCGAGTGGGGGCGCGTGTTCCCCTTTATGCGGGGGCATTAGGTAAAGCGTATTTAGCCAGGTTTGACGATGATACTGTTAGAAAGATACTCTCTCAAAAAGGACTTAAGGCTTATACTTCCCGAACTATAACGGATGTTGAGAAATACCTAAAAGAGCTCCAAAAAGTTAGAGAGGAAAAGGTGGCTATTGATGATGAAGAGTATATTGAAGGGATTAGGGCTGTAGCTGGCTTTGTGGAGACTCCTTTTTCTCCCCTTGCGGCCATATGGATTGTGGGCTTTTCTTCAAGTTTTACTCAGTCCAAAATCGCGGCTCTTATTCCCCCTTTTAAAGAAACCCTCAGAGAGATCTCCCTTGCTCTAAAAAACGGCCTTTAAGAGCCTCATCTTTCGATCAAAAGGCTCTTGTGAACCCATCCGATTCGACCATCGGGCAATTGCAATTGATACCACTCTCCTTGTCTGCCAATGGCTTTGGTTTTAAGTCCTCCTTCAGCGGTGGTAAGAAGGGGGTAATCTTTTCCTGGTCCTGTACGAACGTTGATTTTACTTCCCTTTAACTCCACAACTTTAGGGGTCACAAAGGGCTCATAGGGAGCAACTGGCGAAGTTGAAACGGATTCCTGAGTAACAACTGGTGAACTTGAAACTGGCGTTGGAACCGATCCCGTATCTCCATAGCGGTAATATTCCGGAGGAACCATCTGGGAGATAGACTGGATGGCATTATCAAGCATAACCATTATGGCCTTTTCCATAGGGGTGTTCTTGTAGGTACCTAAGGCTCCTCCAAGCCCTACAGTGCCCACGATACCTCCGGCAAGGACTCCCACTTTCCAACTTGAGGCCTTTCCCTCAACTCTTGTGGCATTTATCACCCTACCGGTCCTTACATCCACAAGCCTTATATCGGCAGCAATGTAAGCATCCTTTTTCCCAACGGCCACTCCCCCAAAACCTGGTACTGGTACGATCAAACCCCCTCCCCCAATTCCCGAAGCCTCGGGTTCAAAAGCAGTTATAGCACCCATCACCAATATGTCCGCTCCCTCCAATAACCCCATCTGTGGGGCTTTTCCGGCTTGAACATAACCGGATTGTCCGAGATCGATCTCCTCCTTTATCGCCCTAAGCCCTTCTCCCCTTTCAAGCACGATGAAACGCCCTGTCCTAAAAAGGGAGGTGGCCAACATGTCAGAGAGTCCTTCGCCTATCTCCCAAGAACATTTAGCAGCCTTGCAAGTGAAATTGGCAACGGCAATCCTGGCCTTTGGACCTTGATAAGTTAGAACTTCTTGAACGGTAGGGCCTTGAGTCTGTACCGTTGTTGAGATCTCGGGACCACAAGCATAAAGTAAAAAGCTCAAAATTACCAAAAATAAACCGTACCTTATTTCCTTAACCATCTTTTGTCCCCTCCTTCCTTTAAAACTTAAAAAGTTCATCAGGCGTTAAAACCCTTACGGTTATCTCCTTAAAAAGGGTACCGTCTTTTGGGTATTTTATCATCCATCCCTTAAAACCCTGAACGAAAGCACTTCTCCGAAAGCCATCTCCTAATCTGTAATGTAGGTTAACTCCAATCACCTTTTTCTCGGCATCAACCACTAAATCAATCCCGTCCAAAAAATGAATGTTTCCAGGAGCAAACGAGAGAAGAACTTGAGGATAATTTTCCGTTGAAAAAATCTGAACTTCCGATATTTTGATTTTTTGTTCTAACAAAACTTCCGCAAAACCCGGGGGAGATACGGATGAAAATAAAATGGTACAGAAAAGAATAAACCTCTTCATCCTCCCTTCTCTTGAACCATATCCTTTAAAAGCCTCCCCCCAACACCTACCCTATCTTGAGGAATTGGGATTAAGTAGACCACAAATGCTGAGGGAGCTATTCCGGTCAACCGGCTTGCTACCTCGGTAAAAGCCTTTACTAATTCCTTTCTTTTTTCCTCTTCAAGTTCTGGTCCGTAAAAGAATATGGTAGGCATTCCGCTCACCTCATTCCTAAATTTTTTCTCCTTTATCTTTTATAGCATAAGTGGAAAAAATGGCTATCCCTGAAAGAAAACTCATGAGAAAAAGCGCAAGTTGGTAGTTCCTAAAAACGTCATAGAATATTCCGCCCAGGTAAGCCATAAGTCCCCCGCCTATGAAATGAATGGTATTTATAAGTCCTGTGATAATTCCAAGGTTCTTGGGACCGTAAAGTTTAATGGCAAGAACTGGCGTCAATGGAGCGGTCACCAAGTGAGTAAAGCCAAAGACCAAGGCAAAAAGGTAAAAGGACCAACTCCCCTTGTAAAGGTAAAGCATGAGAAAAAGAAGGGTCCTCAGGAGGAAGGTAAGCATTATGGGAATCCGGCATCCCCAACGATCCGAAAGCCAACCTGCTCCAAGTAATCCAAAAAGGCTCATAAGCCCATACCATCCGAGCATTTTGCTTGCTTGAATATACGAAATACCATAATCCTGAGCCATAGGAACAAGATGAGTTGTGGAAAAGAAATCTCCAGCACCACAGATGAACATCATAAGGGAGAAAAACCAAAGGGAAGATCTTCTTAATGATTC
>CAYZRR010000016.1:0-21435 GCA_964480925.1 uncultured Thermodesulfobacteriota bacterium | reverse complement strand
AAAAAGTTCGATAATGTTGTTCAGCTAAAACGGTCGTTGGTACAAGCATGGCTACTTGTTTTCCATCCATTACGGCCTTAAAAGCTGCTCTTATGGCCACTTCCGTTTTACCAAAACCCACATCTCCACATATTAAGCGATCCATAGGAGTAGGGGAGCACATGTCTTTTATGACTGCCTCTATTGCTTCCAATTGATCGGGAGTCTCTTCATAGGGGAAAGAGGCTTCGAATTCTTTAAAAAGCGCATCAGGAGGACTAAAGGCATATCCTGGTCTGGTTTTTCTTACGGCATAAAGTTCGAGGAGTTCCCTTGCCACTTCTTGAACAGCTTTCTTCGCTCTTTTCTTCGCCCTTTGCCAATGGGGGCCGCCCAATTTGGAAAGTTTCGGGGGCGTGTCAGAGGGACCTATCCAACGGTGAACCAAGTTCATCCTTTCGATAGGCACGTAAAGCTTGTCTCCGCCTTCGTATTCTATAAGGAGGAATTCCTTCTCTCCGTTTACATCGAGTCTCCTTAACCCTCGAAAGATACCGATTCCGTAATCCACATGGACTACAGGGTCACCCGGTTTTAATTCGTCAAGCTCAAAGGTTAAAGGTTTCCTCGCGGCTTTTTGAATTTTTACGGTCTGTTTTCTTCCGAAGATGTCCCATTCTGTAAGGTAAACTATTTTTTCCTTTTCAAGCAAAAAGCCTTCGGAGAGATTGCCGACCTTAAAAGTAAGGAGGGTCTTTGGGGTATCTTTCGAAAGGAAGCCTTTAAGCCCGTAGTTTTCGAGTATCTCCGAAAACCTTTGGGCTTGATAAGATGAAGAAAAGACTACAGTAATGTGATAGCCCTCTTCAAGCCATTGTTTTAAATAATGGACTAAGGTCTTAAGCCCCCGAGCTTTTATCTCATCTCTTAGAGTGGTAAAGGTTTGTGAACTTAAGTATATAGCCTCTTCAAAAAAGCCGTTCAGCAAAAGCTTGGGCCTTTTTCCAATTAAGTGCCTCAAATATTCATCGTAAGGAGAAAGCCCGTAGGTGGGTTCTATTTCCCTAAGCTTGTTCTCTACTTGATCAGGGTCGAAAATTATCAAAGACTCCTCAAATTCTTCCAGAAAAGACTTAAAGCCATCAAAAGCAATGGGGATTATCTCCGCTTCTTGAAGTCTTTCGACTGATCTCTGAGTCAAGGGGTCAAATAGACGGATGGATTCGATAAGGTTATCGGTAAATTCGATTCTGATGGGATTGTTGTAATTGGGGGAAAAAACATCCAAAATTCCTCCTCTAACGCTTATCTCCCCGCGGTTTTCTACCGTGAAGACCCTTTCATATCCTATATCGATCAATTTTTCTATAAGAAAGTTTCTGTTTAACTCTTGGGAGGTTCTGAGTTTAATAAGGGAGTCCTCAAAGAATTTTCTCTCCGGTATTTTCACCAAAAGGCCTTCTGGGGTGGTCAAAATGGCTTTGGCCTCACCCCTATGAAATTTGAATATGGCGTTGGATAATGCCTTTTGAGGTGATTCAAGACCGAACGGGTCCCAAAACATTGGGACAGCTATTTCCTTTTGAGAGAAGAACAGAATATCCTCGACTAATTTCTCAACTTCTTCTTCACTGGGGGAAACCACTATAGCTTTAATTCCTTCGCGTAAAAGGTGAGCCAAAAAAAACCCCTTAGCTCCTCCTTGGAGACCTTTTACCCTGAGGTCTCTCCCTTCTTCCAAAGCCCTTTTGGCAAGAGAAATCGTCTCGTTAATTCCCTTCTCTTCCATCTGCTCTTCGATGATATAAACATTCCTCAGGAAAGAGACAATCCGAGCAGAGGGGGGTTCGAGCTTTACATACCTTTTGTCCATATCGAATTAAAAGCACGTGAAGCTCCCTGGCTATCTCTCTAGGAACCCATTGGGAAAGCACTTCATGGGCCTTTTGAAGATCTACCTTAGGAGGCAATAAGCCTAAGCGTTTACATATCCTTAAAATATGGGTGTCCACCGGAAAAACATCATGGCCACACCCAAAGGCCAAAACACAATGGGCTGTTTTCATGCCAATTCCCTTTATACCCAAAAGCCACTCCAATGCCTCTTCCTTCCCCATCTCACACAAACCACTTAGGTCCAAACGCCCGAATTTATCCTTTATCCTCTTTAACATCCCCTTTATCCACCTAGCTTTTTGCCGATTTAAACCGGCTGGTTTTAAGCATTCTGAAATCTCCTCTTCGGAAGCCTCTAAAAGGGCCTCCCAGTTCGGAAAGAACCTTTTCAAACGTTCAAAGGCGAGATCCCTGTTCCTGTCATTTGTGTTCTGCGAAAGGACCGTTTTCACCAAAACTTCTAAGGGATCACCTTCCGGTAAGGAGGGCGATCCATGATGCATTAAAAGCGTTTCATAAATTTTTCGCAATTTGTCTCGCATAGAAAAAATAATATCAAAACCTAAAGGGCTTGACATCGTGGATATTTTTTTGCTATGTAAACCGCTGTGAAATATTCCATTTGGATTTTTAGCAAAGACTTTCGAGTCCTTCGTCTTTATTTAAAGCGTCCTTTGTTTCTTTTAGCAATCGGTGTTTTGATTTCCTCCTTCGTCTGTCTTGTGCTTTTTCCTTTTTTACTCTGGCAGTATTGGAAAAAACATAAAGAGTTACAAACAGTTCAAGGGAAACTCGCTTATCAGAGCCAAATCTATGGGGAAAAGTTGGAGGAATTAACCAAAGAGGTATTAGCCCTAAAGGAAGTCGAACGGAGATTGAAGGAGGCTTTAAATATCAAAACCTTAGGGGATAGAAAAAAGAAGGAGAGGGTAGCTCAAGGAGGGGAAGGCGGTTTTGAGAATGTGGCAGAAGAAGAAGCGTTGGAGAACTTGATAGCTGAAGTGAAATTGAGGCATCAAGCCTTTAAGGAATTGGAGAGAAGCCTTGCACAGAAGCTCGATCGATTAAGACATACACCTTCCCTTTGGCCGGTGAGAGGGAAAGTGACCTCGAGTTACGGTTGGAGGAAAAGTCCTTTTTGCGAGGGAAGACTAGAGTTTCATACGGGCGTGGATATTTCAGCTAAACCAGGGACGCCGATTCGTTCCCCTGCCGATGGTAAGGTAGACAAAGTATGGTATGATAGAGCTTTAGGTTTGACCATTAAGATAAGACATGGTTATGGAATAGAGACTCTTTACGGACATCTTTCGAAGGTTTTGGTTCGCGAAGGAGAGGAGGTAAAAAGGGGGCAAGTCATTGGACTTGTTGGAAACACCGGAAGTCGTTCAACAGGCCCACATCTCCATTATGAAGTTCGGTTACGAGGAAGAGCCGTTAATCCTTTGCATTACCTTCCTGATTGAATCCCTCATTTTGTTAAATAAAAAGAAGGGGTGTATATTATAGGAGGAAAAGGAAATGATAGGTAAGGTTTTGCATAAAATCTTCGGGACAAAAAACGAAAGAGAGCTCAAGAGATTAATACCAATTGTGGAACGTATAAACGCCCTCGAGCCTAAGATGATAAAAATGCCGGATTACCAATTGAGAAGAAAAACTTACGAGTTCAAGGAAAGGCTCGAAAGAGGTGAGTCTCTGGATCAACTTCTCCCAGAGGCCTTCGCGGTAGTAAGAGAGGTTGCCAGAAGAACCTTGGGCGAAAGACCCTTCGACGTTCAATTAATGGGGGCAATCGTACTACATGAGGGGAAAATAGCGGAGATGGCGACGGGAGAAGGTAAAACCTTAGTGGCCACAATGCCCGCTTACCTAAACGCCCTAATGGGAAAAGGCGTCCATATAGTCACCGTAAACGATTACCTGGCTCGCCGCGATGCAGAATGGATGGGGGTCATATACAGGTTCCTAGGATTAGAGGTAGGTGTCATAACCCACGATATGGATGACCAAGAGAGAAAAAAAGCCTACCAAGCAGACATCACTTACGGGACTAATAACGAATTTGGTTTTGATTACTTAAGAGATAATTTAAAATTCTCTCTTGATGATTGCGTTCAACGCGATCATTATTACGCTATAATAGACGAAGTTGATTCTATTTTAATAGATGAAGCAAGGACCCCTTTAATAATTTCAGGACCTGCTGAAGAATCTACTGAAAAATATTACCACATTAATCGCATAATTCCATTTTTAAAGAAAGAAATACACTTCACAATTGATGAAAAAACTCGCACAGTTGCTTTAACTGAAGAGGGAGTTGAAAAAGTAGAAGAGTTACTTGGAGTGGATAATTTATACGATCCAAGGAATATTGATTTAATTCATCATGTTCACCAAGCATTAAAAGCACATTATCTCTTTAAAAGAGATCGAGATTATGTGGTTAAGGACGGTAAGGTAATCATAGTGGACGAATTTACCGGAAGATTAATGCCAGGCAGAAGATGGTCTGATGGACTTCATCAGGCTATTGAGGCGAAGGAAGGCGTGAAGATCGAGCGGGAGAATCAGACCTTAGCTACTATAACCTTTCAAAATTATTTTCGTATGTATAAAAAACTCGCTGGTATGACTGGGACAGCTGACACTGAAGCTCTTGAGTTTAAGAAAATTTATAACTTAGATGTGGTTGTTATTCCTACTAATAGACCCTTAATAAGGATCAACTATCCTGATGTGATATTTAAGACCGAGAGGGAGAAATTTGAAGCGGTGGTTAAGGAAATAGAGGCCCTTCATAAATTGGGTCGTCCGGTATTAGTAGGTACCACTTCCATAGAAAAATCAGAACGGTTGAGTCAGATGTTGAAAAGAAGGGGCATTCCTCATCACGTTTTGAACGCCAAACATCACGAAAAAGAAGCCGAGATAATCGCTCAGGCTGGAAGGTTTGCAGCAGTGACCATCTCCACAAACATGGCTGGTCGGGGTACGGACATCTTATTGGGGGGAAACCCCAAATTTTTAGCGAAGAAAATGGTGAAGGATAATGCCGATGAAAAGGCCTTTCAAGAGGCTTATAAGAAGGCCCTTCAGATTACCAAAGAAGAAAAGGAGAAAGTGGTAAGTTTAGGAGGCTTGCACGTTATCGGTACTGAAAGACACGAAAGCCGAAGGATAGACAACCAATTGAGGGGAAGGGCAGGGCGTCAGGGTGATCCTGGTTCCTCCAGGTTTTATTTATCTCTTGAAGACGATCTTTTACGAATATTCGGAGGAGAGAAACTGAAAAAGATTATGGAACGTTTGGGAGTTAAAGATGGAGAACCCATTGAGCATCCTCTTATAAGTCGGGCCATCGAAAACGCCCAGAAGCGTGTTGAGGCACATAATTTTGAAATAAGAAAGTACCTTCTCGAATACGACAATGTGATGAACCACCAACGGGAAGCGGTTTATTCTCTGAGACGCAGAATAATGAAAGGCGAAGATTTAAAAGGAATGATCATGGAGATGGTGCGGAAATTAGTAGAAGATCTTGTGGACACTTATACGGATCCGAAGCTACCTGTTTCAGAATGGGATTGGGAGGGCCTAAAGGAGGCCTTTAAACAGCAATTCTTCTTTCCTTTGGAACTTGAAGTCATTCCCAAAGTGAAGCGTGAAGATTTGATTGAAATGCTATTTTCCCAAGCTCGGGAATATTATGAGGAAAAAGAAACTCGAGTTGGACCTGATCTTATGAGGGAAGTTGAAAAATTCCTACTGCTTCATACATTGGATAGTCATTGGAAAGAACATTTACTTAATCTCGATCATTTAAAAGAAGGGATAGGACTTTGGGGATATGCTCAGAAGGACCCTTTGGTGCAATACAAAAAGGAAGGATACCAGATGTTTTTGGAGATGCTCGATCGATTCAGAGAAGATGTGGTGAGGAAGTTATTCGCCGTTCAGATTACTCAGGGTGAAGAAGTGCCGACTTTATCGCCTTCCAAACACTTCTCCTTTGAACTGGTGAGAAGTCCCTTTCCCTCTAAAGAAGCTCCTCCGGTGCCACCTTCTCCTAAGGTTCAAGGGCCAATCCGAAGAAAAACCCCAAAAGTAGGGCGTAATGACCCGTGCCCTTGTGGCAGTGGGAAGAAATATAAACATTGTTGCGGAAGATGAAATTACCCAAGGGCTTCAAAGCTTCAGCGGTAGCAAGCGGTATAAAACCTCAGGGACTCGATTTGGCTTTGATTTTTTCAGAGTCTCCATGTAAAGTAGCAGGGGTATTTACTTCTAATAGAGTTAAAGCTGCCCCTGTCATTTACAGCAAAAGTATCGTAAAAAAGGGCATTGCTCAAGCGATAATCGCCAACAGCGGTTGTGCCAATGCTTGTACTGGGAAAGAAGGTATAAAAGATGCAGAAGAAATGGCAAACGCGGTCGAAAGGGCTCTTAATCTCAAACCTCGCAGTGTTCTCGTGGCTTCTACAGGTGTAATTGGTAAAAAATTACCATTGGAGAAAATTAAAGCTGCCTTACCTTCCTTAATAAGAGGATTATCCCATGAAAACTTTCAAGATGTAGCTTTGGCCATAATGACCACCGACACCCGACCTAAGATAAAATCCGTTGAAGTAAAATGCGGACGTTTAAAAGGCACTATCCTCGGAATTGCCAAAGGCGCCGGAATGATAAGCCCTAATCTCGCCACCATGTTGTGTTTCTTAATAACTGATCTTGTCTGTGAACCTCAAATCCTTCAAAGTTGTCTTAAGGAGGCGGTTTCACTAAGTTTCAATAGAATATCGGTAGATGGCGAACAAAGCACCAATGATACCGTCCTTCTTATGGCAAATGGTCTGGAAGGACCTCTCGGGGAAAAAGAGATACCGATTTTTAAAGAGGCCCTAACTTCACTCACAATGGATCTTGCCAAAGAGATCGTAAAAGATGCAGAAGGGGCCACTAAATTCGTTAAAATCTCGATAAAAGGAGCCAAAAGCGATCCCGAAGCGAAAAAGGCCGCTTTCAGAATAGCCAACTCTCTTCTGGTTAAAACCGCCCTTTTCGGAGAGGATCCGAATTGGGGAAGAATAATGGCCGCCTTAGGGGATTCGGGAACAAAATTTAACCCCGATAAAGTTTGCATATGGATGAACGGCCTAAAAGTGGCCTCGGAAGGAAAAGGACTCAATATCGATCACAATGAATTAAGTAAAGTTCTAAAAAATAAAGAAATCCTCATCGAAATTGACCTAAAAGAAGGAAAAGGTAAATTTGAAGTCTTCACTTGTGATCTTTCTTATGATTACGTGAGAATTAATGCTGAATACACCACTTAATTGCCTCTTAAGATCCTTTCATCCCCTACTCTTATGGTGACTTTGATTTGGTCAAAATATTCAGCAAGTGGAATGACGTATTTTCGAGAAGTTCCTGTTAAATTCTTGAACTCTTGAATTGAAATACTGCCATGTTTTTTTAAATATTCAATCAATTTGTTTCTTAATGAATCCAGAACTTCTTTGTGGAAATAAAGATCTTCCTTAACTCTTATTATGAAACCTCTGTGAACCAAAATCGACAATATTTCTTTTATTGTTGAAAGGTCCTTTTTATAAAATTGGGCTATTTCTTTAGGTGTAGGTGGAGAAAGAGAAGCTCTTAATATAAGGTTTTCCAACTCTTTTAATTCCTCTTCACTGAAAGGAATTTTATGAGTTTTAAGTCTTAGAAAATCACCTTCTTTTTGAATTACGTCTTCCTCTAGGAGTCTTTCTATTGTGAAAGCTATTAGCCCTTCATTTGTGGTTTTTAATTTTCCTTTTATTTCCTCTTGAGTCATACCAAGACGTAAGGGATTTTGTTGATGAAATTTTGAGAGGATTTCAACCAGTGCCGTTTTTAATCTATCCAAAGTCTCTTTGGGGAGGAAGGTATTTTCGAGTAATAGGACTTTTTTCTCCTTGGATAATTCACCGAGGGCTTCTTCTACCACCCTTTTTCTCAACCCCGTATGGGCCATTATCTCCTTTAAGGTTAAACCTTGTGAGGCATATTTGTTTAAGTGATAAAGGATAGCCCTTTGTGGATCTGATTCTCGAAGTTCCTTAAGCTTTTGTATCACTTCCGTTTTGAACCTTTTGTGCCTCGGGGGATGGGTATCAAGGACTATTCCCCCGCCCCAGGTTTGAATGGGGCCTGATCCTCTGAGGATGAACCTGTCGAAAGGTTGGGCAACGATTGGCTTTTGAAGCCTCAATTGGGCAAGACCTCTTTGTCTCGGCTCAAGGACATCGGTCTCCAGAAGTATAATTTGAGCCAAAAGATGAGAAGTACCTATGTGAAGCTGTAAAGTGGTTCCGTTTTTCAAAGCAACAGGCGCGTGGGGAAGGTGAAATATCTCTACGTCCAAAATGGAAGTGGGTTTAAGGGTTTTTGGATGAACTATCACGTCACCCCTTTCAATATGCTCTTTTTCGATCCCCGCCAGGTTAATTGCCGCCCTTTGGCCAGCACGAGCTTGTTTTAAGTGCTCTTTATGAACCTGAATTCCCCTCACTTTTCCTCGGATCCCCTCAGGGAGTATCTCGATTTCGTCTCCCACTGAGACCTCCCCTGAGAGAACGGTACCAGTAACCACCGTACCGAAACCCTTAATGGTAAAAACCCTATCAATGGGCAAACGAAAAAGTCCGTCCGAGGGTTTTTCTTCCACCTCATCAACAAGCCTTTCTATGGTCTCCACAAGTTCCTTCATTCCCCATCCCTTTACTGCTGAAACCTCAACAATAGGCGCACCTTCCAAAAATGTGCCTTTAAGAAAATCCCTCACTTCTTCTTTGACCAATGTCAAAAGCTCTTCGTCAACAAGGTCAACCTTAGTTATTACAACTAACCCTTTCTTAACCCCTAAAAGCTCGCATATTTGAAGATGTTCCTTCGTTTGAGGCATAATCCCTTCATCTGCGGCCACAACAAAAGCGACAAGATCAATACCTTGAGCTCCAGCTACCATATGTTTAATGAAACGTTCATGACCTGGAACATCTACAATGCTAAGTCTTTTGCCACTTGGAAGATCCAAATAGGCGAAACCGAGTTCAATGGTCATTCCTCTTTCTTTTTCTTCTTTTAAACGATCCGTATCGATGCCCGTCAAGGCCTTGACGAGGGTGGTCTTACCGTGATCCACATGACCGGCGGTACCGAGGACTACATGTTTCACATTTTGAAAATTAGCATCTACTTTTATTTAGTACAAGGTAAAAAATAAAAGGCCCCCCGCAGGGGCCCTGGGGGTCTTACGAATGTGCTTTAGAGAATGGTAACGTTTGCTGCTTGGGGGCCTTTTGGTCCCATTACGATTTCGAACTCAACTTCTTGCCCTTGTCGTAAAGTTCGGAAACCCTTCCCCACAATGGCAGTATAGTGAACGAATATGTCTTCGCCATTTTCCTGTTCGATAAACCCATAGCCTTTCTTTTCGTTGAACCACTTAACTCTTCCTCTTGCCATACTACTTAACCTCCTTAAATTTTTCTCCAGCTTTCCAAAGTCGAAGACCGGACCCCCTTACGGCCTTAACCCGGTAAGCTGTTACTTTAGTGATAACACACATTAAATAAACTTGTCAAAAGAAATTTTTGGGCTAAATAAAATTAAAAGAAAGGAGTTTAAAAAAGAGAGGAGAAATATGCATTATGCATGGGCAATTGCTTTTACAGGTACATTGGTAACAATTTTGGCGCATGGTTTTGGAAGGATGGCTTATTCAGTCCTTTTGCCCCCCATGAGGGATTCCCTTAATTTATCCTACGCTCAACTTGGTCTTATAGCTACGGGAAATTTCATAGGGTATCTTGCCATGGCTTTAATCGGTGGATTTTTGGCCTCAAGGTTTGGAACGCGTAAATTAATTTTTGTCTCGCTTCTGGTAATGGGCATAAGTCTGTTTTTAACGGGTACAGTAAATTCTTTCCTTTCCGCCTTCTTTTTAAGGCTAATAACGGGGATGGGAAATGGAAGTAGTTATGTTCCGATTATGGCCCTTCCTGCAGCATGGTTTTATCGAAAAAAAGGGTTTGCCACAGGAATTGTCTCTTCCGGGATTGGAACCGGTCTGTTCCTTTCAGGCCTAATACTTCCTCCTATCATCGCCTTAAATCAAAATGGCTGGCGGTACGCATGGTATACGTTGGGGATTTGCGTATTTATAGGTTCGTGGGCAGTTTATTTGTTGTTGAGAGATTCTCCTGCGGAAAAGGGATTATTGCCTTATGGAGTAGAAAAACCCATTGAGAAAAAGGATGAAAAAATCCCCTTCTTTTCCGCCTTTAAAGAGGTTTTTAAGAAACCCGAACTTTGGAAGCTTGGGTTTGTGTACTTTATGTATGGTTTTTCATACATAATTTTCCTTACCTTTTTTGTGGCGTACCTCAATAAAGAAATTGGGATACCTTTGAAACAAGCAGGGCTAATATTTGGAGTATTAGGGATCTTGAGCATTTTTTGCGGGGTGATCTTTGGGGGGATTTCTGACCTTTTAGGAAGATCCAAGGGGGCCTGTTTAGCTTATGGGGTTTTGGCCCTTTCGTACTTGGTGGCTGCTTTATGGAAAAGCAGTACAGGAGGCCTCCTGGCGGCCATTATCTTCGGTATCTCGGCTTTCTCAATTCCTACCATCATGGCTGCAGCAGCTGGAGACGTGGTAGGCAGTAAGCTCGCCCCTGCCGCCCTTGGTTTTATAACTCTTTTCTTTGGCATCGGACAGGCCCTTGGCCCTTATGTAGGAGGGGCCATAAAGGATATTACTGCAACTTTTGCTACCTCTTTTATGCTAAGTGCTATAATCTCAATTGCGGGAAGCTTTTTATCGTTGTTTTTTATAAAAAAGTAAAGAAGCAAAATGAAAATGGCATTTGTTCAAATGCCGAAAGTTATAGCTATGGTCCTCGCAGGGGGAAGAGGAGAGAGGCTTTTCCCACTTACCCAATATAGGGCTAAACCGGCTGTGCCGTTCGGTGGGAACTATCGAATTATAGATTTCGTCTTGAGTAACCTTTTTAATTCTGGGATCACAAACATCTACGTTCTTGTACAATACAAAGCCCATGCTCTTATAAAACATTTACAACAGGGTTGGATAGTGATACAGCCGGTGAATGGGGCTTTTATTTTGCCAGTCCCGGCTCAGATGCAAAAAGGAGAGGAATGGTATCAAGGTACTGCTGATGCAGTGTATCAGAACCTAACTCTTATTAAAAGGACAAAGCCGGATTTGGTCTTAATCTTTGGAGCAGATCACGTATATTTGATGGATATAAGCCAGATGATTCAATTCCATCTTGAGACAGAAGCAGAAATAACAGTAGCCACTACTAGGTTACCTAAGGAAGAAGCATCAAGATTTGGGGTAGTGGTTATTGATGAAAAAAATCGGGTTTTGGAGTTCAAAGAGAAAGTACCGAATCCTCCCACTATCCCTGGAAGTGATGAGTGTTTGATATCAATGGGAAATTACATATTTAACACCGACGTGCTTTATGAAGAATTAGAACTTGACAGGGAAAGAAAAGACAGTTCTCATGATTTTGGGAAGGATATTTTACCTCAAGCAGTTAAAAGAAGGGCAGTTTTTGCTTATGATTTCACAAAAAATCGCATAAAAGGAGAAGCAGAAGGACCGAATTATTGGAGGGATGTAGGCACTATAAAAGCTTATTACGAAGCAAATATGGAACTAATAGGCCCACTTCCAAAGCTCAACCTTTACAATCCTAATTGGCCCATTAGATCGGTAAAGTATCATGATCCCCCTGCAAAAGTAGTAATAGGAAGTGGAGGGAGAATGGGGCTTGTGGAAAATAGCCTTTTATCACCAGGGGTTATTATCTCCGGGGCCTTTGTTCGAAATTCCATAATCGGAAGGAACACCCGAATATGGAGCGGTGCGGTGGTGGAAGACAGTATAATATTAGGGCATTGTGAGATCGAAGAAGGGGCTCATATTCAAAGGGCGATAGTTGACCATGGTAATTGTATAAAGGCAGGTGAAAAAATAGGATATGACCTCGAAAAGGATCGGAGAAAATATTTCGTTGACCCAGAAACTGGGCTTGTAGTTATTCCCCGTAATCCTTTATATACCTATTAATTAAAGCCATCAATCATTCCAACACTTCCTAGTTTGTTTTCAATTGACTTAAGCTCATAAAAAGGGGTAAACTGAAATAATCAAAAACCGGGGGAGTTCGGAGATGGAATGGGAAGAGATCAGGTTATTGGAAGAGAAAATAGAGAAAGTATTTGAAGCCTATAACAAGATAAAAGAAGAAAACAAAAGGTTAAAGGAGGAGAATGAGAACCTTAAAGAAGAAAGGGAGGAGGTACGTTCGAGGGTGGAGAGGATAATAAACAAACTCGAAGCCTTAGGCCTTGACTGAAGAAATGGCGAAAAAAAGGATCGAGGTGGAGATATTTGGTCAGCGATATCCTTTAAGAAGTGAAGCCCCAGAGGAATATGTGAGAGAAGTGGCACAATTCGTTGACCAGACTATGAGAAGGGTAGCCGAAAGGATAGGGCCTGTGCCTTCGATTCAGATTGCAGTAATGGCAGCGCTTTATATAGCGGATGAATATATTAAAAACGAAAGGGAGATCGGAGAGATAAGAAAAAGGCTTAAGGAAAAGGTCGAAAGGTTGGAGAAATTTTTAAAAGAAGAAGGAATAAACCAAGTTTAAGAAGGGTTTACTTGGCCCTTAAGGATATAAATTTTTTAAATTTATTTAAAAGAAAAAGGGCTTCTTCTTAAACCTTTCGACCTTTCCCTTTGCCTCAACGTAAAGGAGGAGAAAGATGGCATTTACCATAGCAATCTTCTTTATAGCCTGCCTCGTTGGAATAGGTGTAGGGATATGGCTGGGCAAAAGGGCTTCAAAAAGAGAGATTAATCTTGCTCAAAGGAAAGCCCAAGAGATCTTAAGAGAAGCCGAACAACAAGCCGAATTAAAGAGAAAAGAAGCAGCCCTTAAGGCAAGAGAGGAACTTTACAAGTTAAGGGAGGAGTTTAACAAAGAGATTGAAGAAAAGCGTGCGGAGTTATTAGCCCTTGAAAAAAGGCTTCAACAAAGAGAACTGAACTTGGATAAGAGATCGGACTATTTAGACTCAAGGGAAGAAGAGTTAGAGAAAAAGGAGAAGGAGATAAAGGAAAAGGAAGGTTTTTTACTTCAAAAGGAGAGCGAATTATCAAGGATGCTTGAGCAGGAGCGCCTGATGCTCGAAAAGATCTCTCAAATGACCTCCGAAGAAGCGAAGCTTTTGCTCCTTCAAAAGATGGAAGAGGAAGCCAAAGTAGAGTTCGCCAAACGTTTAAAGCAAATGGAAGAGGAATTTAAAGAAGAATCCCAAAAGAAAGCTCAGGAGATCCTTTGTTTGGCCATTCAAAGATACGCAGGTGATTATGTGATAGATAACACGGTGACTTTGGTAAACCTCCCCAACGAGGAGATGAAAGGGCGGATTATCGGTAGAGAAGGTCGCAATATCAGAGCATTTGAAGCGGCTACGGGGGTTGACCTTATAATAGACGACACTCCCGAGGCCGTTATTCTCTCTAGTTTTGACCCAATACGAAGAGAGATAGCCCGTTTAGCCCTTGAAAGGCTTGTGGCTGATGGGAGGATCCATCCCGCTCGGATAGAGGAAGTGGTGAATCAAGTAAAGGAGGAATTTGAGAGGCACATAAAGGAACTCGGTAATCGAGCAGCTTTCGACTTGGGCCTTCATGATCTTCATCCCGAGCTTTTAAAGCTTGTTGGGCGTTTGAGGTATCGGACAAGTTATGGGCAAAACGTTTATCAGCACAGCTTAGAGGTGGCCTTTTTAGCGGGCATAATGGCTTCGGAGCTAAATATGAACGTCAAATTGGCCAAAAGAGCCGGGTTGTTGCATGACATAGGTAAAGCCGTGGATCATGAATTGGAGGGCACTCATTCTTCCATAGGTGCGGAGCTTGCTAAAAAATACGGAGAACCAGAAGAGGTGGTAAAGGCTATTGCCACTCATCATGAGCCTACTCCTAGCACGCTACTTTCAGTATTGGTACAGGCTGCGGACGCGTTATCCAGCGCCAGACCTGGAGCCCGAAGGGAGATGTACGAAAGCTACATAAAACGGTTGCAGGAACTTGAAGAATTGGCGAAGTCCTTTCCTGGAGTAGATAAAGTTTATGCCATTCAGGCAGGAAGAGAGGTTAGGGTAATAGTACAGAGCGATAAGGTGTCGGATGAACAAGCCCTTCTTTTGAGCCACGAAATAGCCAGGAAGATCGAAAAGGAATTGCGTTACCCGGGACAGATAAAGGTGACCGTAATAAGAGAAGTAAGGGCCATAGAATATGCCAAATGATCATGTGGTAAGGGTCCTGTTCATAGGAGACATAGTGGGCAAAGCGGGTAGAAGAGCGGTGAGGGAGCTTTTGCCCACTTTAAAAAGAGAGTGGAGATTGGACTTTGTGGTGGCTAATGGAGAGAATGCTGCAGGAGGAATTGGAATAACCCCGGAAAAGGCCCAGGAATTATTCCTATTGGGTATTGATGTAATCACCACTGGGAATCACATTTGGAAAAGACGGGAGATTATTCCTTATTTGGATAAAGACTCTCGAATCCTTCGTCCGGCCAATTATCCTTCTGGTACTCCTGGCAGAGGAAGCGGAGTGTTTAAAATAAAGGAAGGGCTTTCCATAGGCGTTTTGAACCTTGAAGGCCGTATCTTCATGAAACCTTTGGAGTCACCTTTCAAAACCGCCAAAGAACATCTGTCCTACCTTAAAGAAAAGACCTCCTTGATTTTGGTGGACTTTCATGCCGAAGCTACCTCGGAGAAAATGGCGCTGGGATGGTTTTTGGATGGCGAAGTCTCGGCAGTTATAGGGACTCATACGCATGTTCAAACAGCTGATGAAAGAATCCTTCCAAAGGGTACAGCTTACCTTACAGACGCGGGTATGACCGGCCCTGTGGATTCCGTTATCGGGATGAAAAAAGAGACAGCTATAGCCACTTTTATCACCCAGTTGCCCAATCGGTTTGAAGTAGCTGGGGGCAAAGTGGAGCTTCAGGGCGTATACTTAGAACTGGACGCGATAACGGGGAAAGCCTTAAAGATAAAGCGCCTTAAAGAACCCCTGGGAGGAAACCATGGGTGAAATTAACGTATATAAGGTACTCAAAGAGAGGGGCTTTATTTATCAGGTGACCGATGAGGAAGAACTAGAAGAGCTTTTAGGCAGAGAGAAGATCACCTGTTATATAGGTTTCGATCCCACGGCAAAGAGCTTTCACGTAGGGAATCTTTTGCCAATCTTGGCGCTTATGCACTTTCAAAGGTGTGGACATAGACCTATTGCACTTCTTGGAGGAGGTACGGGTTTAATAGGAGACCCAAGTGGAAAAAAAGAGGCACGTCCTCTTATGAGCCCTCAAGAACTAGAAGAAAATTCCCGTTACCTTCAAAGACAACTTGCTCGGTTTCTGGATTTTGAAGGAGGAAGAGCTCTTTTACTAAACAATGCTGAATGGCTTACAAAATTGAATTATATAGAATTCTTGAGAGATATAGGTCGGCATTTCAGCGTTAATAGAATGCTTCAAGCCGAGACTTACAAACTCCGTTACGAAACCACGGGGCTCAATTTTGTGGAGTTTAATTATATGCTCCTTCAAGCTTATGATTTCCTTTATTTATGGAAGCATTACGGATGCCTTTTACAAATGGGAGGGAGTGATCAATGGGCTAACATCTGTGCGGGTATAGAGTTAATAAGGAGGGCGGAGGAAGGAAAGGCTTATGGACTAGTATTTCCCCTTCTCACTACCGCCACTGGAGAGAAGATGGGCAAGACCGAAAAGGGAGCCGTATGGCTTGATCCAGAACTCACGTCGCCTTATGAATTTTACCAATATTGGATAAACGCAGACGATAGAGATGTGGAGAGGTTCTTAGGGCTTTTTACCTTTTTGCCAATGGATGAGGTAAAAAGATTGGGAAGCCTTCAAGGTGAAGAGATCAGGAAGGCTAAGGAAATATTGGCCTTTGAAGTCACAAAAATAGTACACGGCGAAGAAGAAGCCAAGAAAGCTCGCGAAGTTTCGAGGGCGCTTTTTGGTAAGGAAGGAAAGGTAAAGGAGGGAATCCCCACCACTGAGATAAAGCGTTCCGAATTAGAGGCGGGTATTTTAGCCTATGAGCTTTTAGTCATTACAGGACTGGCTGGAACAAAAAGCGAAGCCCGAAGGTTAATCTCTCAAGGAGGGGCCTATATCAACGATAAAAGGATAGAAAGCTTCGACCAAAAAGTAACCACTGCGGATCTTGAAGAAGGAGTGATTATACTTAGGGTTGGCAAGAAGAAATACCACCGGGTGGTGGCGGTATAGAGAATGACTCTATGAGCGATTCGGTCAAAGCCTTTAAAGCCGGCGA
The DNA here is from genome assembly GCA_964480925.1 of uncultured Thermodesulfobacteriota bacterium. Lineage (GTDB taxonomy): Bacteria > Desulfobacterota > B13-G15 > B13-G15 > B13-G15 > B73-G16. The sequence goes on along the minus strand of CAYZRR010000016.1, from coordinate 5,072 downwards.
AATCTCCAAAGGCGGAGAGGCGTCTGATTTAAGAGTTTTTAAATAAGGGGGAAGCGATTTTAAAGCAGAAAGGCATCTTTCTCTGATGTTTTCTAGAGAGGGAAGTTCTTTCTTGAGTTCTCCATTTTCTATTATACGGATGAGGAGCGGAACACATTCACCTTCCCCTTTTATCCCCTCTCCTTCAAGGGCGATGATGTCCTTCTTTAAGATGCCGTCTTTTCCGTAAATTCTCCATATTTGTTTTTTGCCGGGATAGGTTAGTTTACCTGAGGATAGCTTAATTCTTGGTCCTGTCTCATCTTGAACTAATTTGTAAATACCACCCAAGGCGGGAGCATCATAACTTGTACCGAGTTCGGTCCCCACTCCAAAAAGATCGGCCCTTGCCCCTTTTTTCAAAAGCTCATGAATCTTATATTCGTTAAGGTCTCCTGATAGAAGGATCTTTACATAGTGTAAACCATTTTCATCGAGGATCGCCCTAACCTTTTTGCTTAGTTCCACTAGATCACCACTATCTATCCTAACGCCCTTAAGCCTATATCCTCTATTTTCGAGGGCTTTAGCTACTTTAACGGCATTCTCGGCCCCTCTTATTGTGTCATAAGTGTCAATTAAAAGCAGCACATTATCGGGGAAATCTTCGGCAAAAGCACAAAAGGCTTCAAGTTCATTCGGAAAGGACATCACATAGGAATGGGCCATCGTCCCATAAATGGGAATGCCATAGATCATACCCGCTAAAGCACAAGAAGTACCACTACATCCCCCTACATATGCAGCCCTTGCTACTTTAAGGGCTGCATCAGCTCCGTGAACCCTTCTGGCGGAGAAATCTATAACTGAACGCCCTTCTGCAGCAAGTACGACCCTTGAGGCTTTCGTAGCTATCATGGATTGGAAGTTGATGGTGTTAAGGAGAAAGGTCTCGACTATCTGAGCTTCGATCCTTGGAGCAGTTACTCTTAAAATAGGTTCTTGGGGAAAAAAGACCTCTCCCTCGGGCAAAGCCCAAACGCTTCCGGTAAAACGGAAATTTGAGAGATATTTAAGAAAATCCTCTGAAAAAAGTCCAAGGCTTCTTAGATATTCTATCGCTTCTTGAGAAAATCTCAGATTAAGAAGATAATAAACGGCCTGTTCAAGCCCACAGGCGATAAGGTAAGATCGGTTTGGGGGAAAATTACGCACAAAAAGCTCAAAGGTCGTCAACTCGTTTTTACCTCGACGAAAGTAACTTTGAGCCATCGTGAGTTCGTAAAGATCCACAAGAAGCCCCATATTTTCATCATTTACCCATCCGCCTCTTGGTTCCATAGTTGCTTCTCCCTTCTTCACTTTTCTCATACCTATAAAGATAGGTCAAGATCGTTGTTTTTTAAAAATTATCCTGGTAAAAATTTAGAAAAAGGAGGGAGGCCATGAAAGTAGGAGAAAGGGTGATTTTTCCCTTTGCGGGGGGCGAAAAAGAGGGAATAATAATAAAAGTGACTCCCAAAAAAGTTTACATTAAAACCGATTTTCCTCGACACAAGGGGAAAATTATAAAACGATCTATTTTTGAGGTCAAAACGAAGTGAAGACTCTTATTGTAAGTGCGGCTTTGATTGAAAACTCGGAAGAGGTACTTTTATCAAAACGAAAAGAGGGGCTCTTTAAGGGATTCTGGGAGTTTCCGGGAGGGAAAGTGGAGGAAGCGGAGTCACCTGAAGAGTGTCTCCAAAGAGAGTTAAAAGAAGAGTTAGGCATCCAAGTCAAAGTAGAAAAAATAGAAGAGGTAGTATGGATGCCTTATGAACATTTCAATTTGCTCCTTTTACTTTACAAATGCAAACTCGAAAAAGGGACACCCGTTCCTTTAGGCTGCGAGGAGGTAAGATGGTTTAAAAAGGGGGAAATTTTCAGCCTTCCTATGCCCCCCGCGGATTGCGAACTTCGAGAAAGGTTAAAGCACAAATGGGGTTTAAGTGTGGCATAGTGGGTTTACCAAACGTTGGAAAATCCACCATATTTAACGCTTTGACCAATGCGTCTGCTGAAGTGGCTTCTTTCCCCTTTTCCACCATAAAACCCAATATAGGAATCGTCCCCGTTCCCGATGAAAGGCTTAAGGTATTAGAAAAACTCCTTAATCCCAAAAAGGTAACCCCTACGTTTTTAAAATTCGTCGACATAGCGGGTTTAGTAAAAGGAGCAAGTTTAGGGGAAGGGCTCGGCAATGAATTTTTAAGCCATATAAGGGAAATGGACGTCATAGCGCACGTGGTCTGTTGTTTTGAGTCACAAGAAATACCTCACATTTATGGCCATCCTGATCCTGAAAGGGATGTGGAGATCGTAAACCTGGAACTGATCCTCTCTGATCTGCAATTGGTTTCTCGAAGGCTTCAAAAAATATCAAAACTCACCAAGGCCTCTCCCAAAAAAGAATTACGAGAAGAAGAGGAGCTTTTGAATGAACTGGAAAAATGGCTCTCAGAAGGAAAAAGAGCGAAGGAATACTTAGAGGCTAAAAATGCCAAACTCCCTAAAGATCTCCCTTTGATAACCGCAAAGCCTTACTTTTACATAGCAAACATCAGTGAAAAAAACCATCTTTTGGAAAAACTTCTGAAAGTAGCCGCAAAAGAGAATGTCCCAGTGGTTAAGGTTTTTGGAAAACTTGAACTTGAGTTACAAGAATTTCCTTTAGAAGAAAGAGAAGTGCTTAGAAAAGAGCTAGGAATGGAAACCTCCTTGTACGAAGTGGTAAAAGTGGGTTATAAACTTTTAGAACTTGTGACTTTTTTTACTACCGCCCACGAAGACCTGAGGGCCTGGACAATTAAAAAAGGTACCAAAGCGCCGGAAGCAGCTGGTAAAATTCACTCTGACATGCAGAGGGGTTTTATTAAAGTGGAAGTGATAAGTTTTGATGATCTAGTTAAAGCCGGTTCGGAAAAGAGAGCAAGGGAATTGGGGCTTGTGAGGTCCGAGGGAAAAGAGTACGAAGTAAAAGACGGAGATATACTTTATTTCCGTTTTAGCGCTTAAAGGGGTAAAGATGAGGCTTTTTCTTTTAAGACACGGAAGGACTCAATGGAACAAAGAGGGAATATTTAGGGGAAGAGCGGATATTCCACTTGATGAAATAGGCAAAAAAGAAGCCGAACTTTTAGGAAAAAGGCTCAAAGATGTCCCTATAAAGGCGATTTTTTCAAGTCCCCTCAAAAGGGCTCAAGAAACGGCTTCTATAATTGCAAGTTTTACTAAAAGCCCCGTTTTCGTAAGGGAAGAACTTATAGACATAAGCTTCGGAAGTTGGGAGGGACTAAGTGTGGAAGAAGTTAAGTTTCGATTCCCTGATCTTTACGAAAAATGGCTCAATGCCCCCCATGAGCTGAGTTTTCCTCAAGGGGAAAGCTTAAAAGTGGTGGAAGAAAGAGCTTTCAGTTTAATAGAGGACCTTAAATCTAACCATCAAAAGGATACTATAGCCTTAGTTACCCACAGGGTAGTTTTAAAAGTATTGATCAGTAAACTTTTAGGACTTCATCTTAAAGACTTTTGGAGAATAGAACAAGGGACTTCGGCTTTAAATGAATTAGAATGGAGAAACGGAATGTGGATAATAAAAAAAATAAATGACACTTGTCATACTCGTGAACTTAAAGAAGCTGCACTTGAATTCTGATGAGAGAATGTAAATTGTGTAAAAAAACAAGTCCATTTATCTCAAAAATAATCAATATCTGTGGGGATTGTGTCAGAAAAAATTTTGATATAGTTAAGGATAAGATTTTTGAAATTCATCGCACTCTAAGGCGAAAAGATGGATTACCCGAAGAAATACCTTCAAATCCAAAGCGGAAGAAATGCAGGATATGCCTTAATGGATGTTCAATTCCCGAAGGTGAAATAGGTTTTTGTGGCGTTTATGAAAACCGAAATGAAAAACTGGTTCCTAAGAGTGGCAATTGGAAAAAGGCTTACGTTTATTGGTATTATGATCCATTGCCAACAAACTGCTGTGCTACTTGGGTGTGTCCAGGAAGAGAGGAGTATGGTTTCTTTAACCTGGCAGTGTTTTATTGCTCTTGTAATTTCAATTGTCTCTTTTGTCAAAATTGGGTCTTTAGACAAAAGATGAATCGAACTTCTTTAAACACGGTGGAAGCTCTCCTTGAAGCGGTAAATGATAAAGTGAAGTGCATTTGCTTTTTCGGCGGTGATCCGATACCTCAAGTCGTACATGCTTTGATTTTTGCAAAAAAGGCGTTAAAGAGATACAAAGTAAGAATATGTTGGGAGACAAACGGAGCCGTTTCAAGGCCACTTCTTGCTCAAATGGCTAAACTGTCGCTTGAAAGTGGTGGTTGCATAAAAGTCGACCTTAAATGCTGGACCGAAGAGATGAGCTTTTTTCTTTCAGGCGTTTCTAACAAGGGACAGAAGGAAAATTTCAAGTATCTTGTTAATTTTCACAAACTTCGTCCGGATCCGCCTTTTCTTATAGCCAGCACTTTACTTGTTCCAGGTTACGTGGATATGGTGGAAGTGGAGGGTATTGCTCGTTTTATAGCCTCTTTAGATCCCACCATTCCTTGGACGCTTTTGGGTTTTCATCCTGATTTTTATCTGAGCGATCTTCTTCCAAAACCTCGTAGTTATGCTTTTGCTTGTTTGGAAATTGCGAAAAAGGCAGGGATTAAAGAGTTACACATTGGAAATATGCATCTACTCTCTTAGGTAAGGAGGTTAAAAGGTGAACTATCATATTGAGATCTTTGATAAATTTCCTGATTTTATAAGAGGTGTAGTAGTAGGAAAAGGGTTAAATAACGAATATGAAGGTGAAGAACTTACTTTCCTTATTAAAGAGGTTCAGAACAAAGTGACAAAAGAAATTGATCCTGAAAGATATCGAGAACATCCGCGGGTGGCGAGTTGGAGGGAAGCTTATAAAAAGTTCGGAATTAATCCCAATAAGTTTCCGCCATCGGTGGAAACTTTAATCAGACAAGTCGTAAAAGGGAAAGGCATTAAACCAATTAACCCCTTGGTCGATATTTTTAACAATATCTCATTGA
>CAYZRR010000015.1:0-10145 GCA_964480925.1 uncultured Thermodesulfobacteriota bacterium | reverse complement strand
AATCGGACTCCCAAATCCTTCGCCCTTTTGGCAAAATCCATGACCTTAAGACCGCTTGGCTTCCTCCATCCATCGATCATAAGTTCTCCTTCTTTTACATCTAAAGCTAAAACAATCCTATCTGGAGCGATCTTTAAGGCTTCTTTTAAAAACTCCTCATCAAGGATTGCTCGTGTGGAAAGTATCAGCCTCTGGATGCCTAAAGAAAGCCATCTCTCCACATCCTCAACACTCCTTATACCTCCTCCCAGTTGGATTTGGAGACTGGTGTTTTTCACAATCTCGAGAATAACCCCTTGATTCTTTTTCGAATCCCCTTGGGCCCCATCTAAATCTATAAGATGAAGCCATCTGGCTCCGCATTCCTCCCATCTTTTCGCTACTTCCAAGGGATCGTGAGAATAAAGTACCTCCCGCTCGAAAATGCCTTGATAAAGCCTCACACATCGCCCGTCCTTTATGTCTATGGCCGGGATTATCAGCATTAAAGAAGACCCTTGGTCGAGGGAATTTCGGTTTTCCGTGGATCCAGTTGGACCGCCTCTCTGAGGGCAAGGGCAAATCCTTTGAAAAAGGCTTCACTTATATGATGAAGGTTCCTCCCTTCAAGTAGCCTCATATGAAGGGTCAAAAGCGCGTGGTTCACAAAGCCCCTAAAAAAAACCTCCAAAAGCTCAAAATCGAACTCCCCCACCTTTCCCTTAACATCGGCCCTTAAGTCCAAAAAGGGCCTCCCCGAAATGTCAACGGCCACAAGTACAAGCGTTTCATCCATCGCCAAAACCGAATGGCCAAAACGCCTTATCCCCTTTTTGTCACCAAGCGCCTTTAAAAAGGCCTCCCCAAGGCATATGCCCACATCTTCAACCAAATGGTGATAATCCACCTTGAGATCCCCTTTTGCTCCAACCTTAAGGTCAAATAGGGCATGTTCGGCCAGTTGCTCTAGCATATGATTGAAAAAACCAACGGGGGTCTCTATCTCCTTTTCTCCCTTACCATCGAGGTTTATAAAGACCTCGACTTCCGTCTCCTTTGTCTTCCTTAAAACTTCGGCCTTCCTATCCATCTTTAAGCCTCCCCAATAGGGCATCCCGGTGCCCCAAAAGTCCTTCCTCTTCAGAAAGTCTTATCCCTACCGAGGCCAATTCCTTAAGCTTATCCCCGCTTAAGGAAAGGAATTGTATCCTTTTAAGGAAGTTCTCAACCCCTAAAGGAGAACTGAAGCGCGCTGCTCCTCCGGTAGGCAGAATATGATTGGGCCCTCCACAGTAATCCCCAAAAGCCACCGAGGTTTCTTCACCGATGAAAACGGAGCCCGCATTTTTCACTTCCCCAAACCATCGCCAAGCATCTTTAAGGTGAAGTTCCAGGTGTTCGGGGGCAAATTGGTTTACTAACTCCACCCCTTCCTTTAAGTCTCTCACGATTATAATAAACCCATTTTCTTTTAGACACTTTCGGGCTATCTGCTTCCGAACCAAACCATCAAGAAGCTTATCCACCTCTTCAAGCACCCTCTGAGCATAGGATCTATCCGGAGTGATCAATACGGCCCAGGCATCTTCATCATGTTCGGCTTGACTCAAAAGGTCAAGGGCAGCTTTGTAAGGTGAAGTAGTGCCATCGGAAAGAATTAAAAGTTCCGAAGGCCCTGCTAACATGTCGATTCCCACCTCACCGTAAAGGAGCTTTTTGGCAGCCTGAACGTAAAGGTTTCCGGGCCCAACGATGAGATCAACCTGCGGGATGCTCTCAGTGCCATAGGCCAAAGCCCCTATTGCTTGAGCCCCTCCGATTTGGAAAAACCTTGAGGCACCGCTTATTAAAGCCGCAAAAAGAAGAACAGGCCTTGCAGGAGGAGGGCTTGCCACGATCACTTCCTTCACCCCAGCTACAACCGCTGGGATAACGCCCATCAAAACCGAAGAAGGATAAGAAGCCTTGCCCCCAGGCACATAAAGGCCCACCTTCTCAACGGGTCTAAAAACCTCACCCCTTATGATGCCCTCTTTCACCTCCATCCAATCCCGAGGAAAGGAGGAAAGGCAGAAACTTTCGATCTCCTTTTTGGCCTTTAAAAGGGCTTCTTTTAGGGAAGAATCGAGTTCCTTTTCCGCCTTAACCCATTCCTCTCTTTTTATCTCAAGCTGATTAGGCTCAAGCCTTATCCCATCAAGCTTTTGGGTTAGCTCACATAACGCTTTATCCCCTTCAATTTTTACCTTTTCCAAGATTTCCTTTACCCTTTCGGAGACCTCTTCGAAGACGCCTTTTCTCCTTTTTAGGGTCTCCTTCCAAAAAGAGGGAAAATCCCCGTGTGAGCTCTCAATGATTTTCATCGATCTCCACTTCTTCAATATGAGCCCCAAGCTCTTGAAGCTTATCCTTAAAATTCTCATAACCCCTTTCCAAATGCTCAATCCCCCCAACAAGGGTCTCCCCTTCGGCCACAAGCCCGGCCAACACCAAGGCGGCACTGGCCCGAAGGTCCGTCGACATAACCGGGGCTCCTGTAAGATTAGGCACTCCCTCTACGATGGCGTTTTGTCCTTGTACCTTTATCTTGGCCCCAAGCCGATTGAGCTCGTTAACATGCAAGAACCTGTTCTCGAAGATCGTTTCAGTGATGACCGATAACCCCTGGGCCAGGGACATTAAGACCATGAATTGAGGTTGAAGATCCGTCGGGAACCCGGGATAAGGTGCGGTTCTTACATCCACGGCCCTGGGTCTTGAATGAGAGGAAACCCTTAAGCCATCGTTCTCCTTCTGAAAATTGACCCCTGTCTCCATGAGTTTGCTCATCAACGCTTCCAGGTGTCCGATTTCTATCCCTTCCACTAACACATTCCCCTTGGTCAAAGCCGAGGCGATGAAAAAGGTCCCGGCCTCGATCCTGTCCGGAATCACCCGATGGGTAATCGGTCGAAGTTCCTTCACACCCCTCACCCTTATAGTGGGAGTTCCCTCGCCTTCTATTTCAGCTCCCATCTCCTTTAAGGCCTTCACAAGATCCACCACCTCTGGTTCCAAGGCCGCGTTTTCTATTATCGTCTCCCCTTCCGCAAAAACAGAAGCCATAAGGAGGTTTTCGGTGCCAGTTACCGTAGGGACATCTAGATAAATCCTTGTTCCCTTTAGCTTTTTGGCCTTGGCGTAAATGTAGCCCCTTTCGACCTTTATCTCCGCCCCTAAAAGCTCCAACCCCTTAAGGTGTTGATCCACCGGTCTGGCCCCTATGGCACATCCTCCGGGAAAGGAGACCTGAGCCTCACCCATCCTTCCGACAAGGGGTCCAAGGACCAAAATCCCCGCCCTCATGGCCCTCACAAGTTCATGAGGGGCTTTGACCTCTCTTAGGGTACTCGCATCAAGTTTCAAGGTAGAAGGGGAAATCCACTCGCACTTAACCCCCATCCCTTCTAAAAGAAGCGAAAAGGTCTCCACATCCTTAACATGGGGGACATTCTTCAGAACCATAGGCCCTTCCACCAAAAGTGAAGAGGCCATTAAGGGCAAAGCGGCGTTTTTTGCCCCACTCACCTTAACCCTGCCCTTAAGCCTCCAACCCCCTTCTACCTTGTAAGCCCTTCCCATCTCCCCTTTACGACCCTTTTTATTCCAGAATAATCTCTAACGGAACTTACTTCCTTAAACCCAGCCTTTTTAAAAAGTTCCTCCACCTTCTCGGCCTGTCCATATCCAACCTCAAGCAAAAGCCAACCCTCCTTTTTCAAGTACCTTCCAGCTCCTTCCACTATCCGCCTTATTACCGAAAGACCATCAGGACCACCATCCAAGGCCTCAAGCGGTTCGTAATCCCTTACTTCGGGAGGAAGGTTAAAGATATCGTGGGTAGGGATATAAGGCGGGTTTGAGACTATAAAGGAAAAACCACTTTCTTCCGGGAAAAGATCGGCCTCAACTAAAAAGACCCTATCCCCTACTTGATGAAGGGCCACATTCTCTTCGGCCACCTTAAGGGCCTCGCGGGATCTTTCACTGGCCCATATTCGGGCAGAGGGCAACTCCTTGGCTAAAGCTATGGCTATGGCCCCACAACCAGTTCCTATATCGAGAACCTTTAGGGGGCCGTTCGAGGATGACGAAAGCTTCAACACTTCTTCTACGAGCAGTTCCGTCTCGGGTCGAGGGATAAGACAAGCAGGGCTTACCTTGAACCTCAATGACCAAAATTCCTTCTCCCCTATGATGTAGGCTACTGGCTCTCCTTGAAGCCTCCTTTTCACCATATCACTTAAGACCAAAAGTTCCTCCTCTTTTAACTTCCTTTTCAATGTGTATAGTTGTGCCCTGCTTTTTCCGAGTAGATAACTTAAGAAAACCTCCGCTTCAAGTCGAGCAGAGGAAATACCAGCTTCTTCGAGGATTTTGGTTAGGACCGTTAAGGCTTCAAGGACTTCTCGGGAGGTTTTTCTTTTTGTCAATCCCTTAAGCCTCCTCCATCTTCTTCAAGGCCTCCGCTTCCGTGTAAGCTATCAAGGCGTCGATCAGCTCGTCCAAGTCCCCGTCAAGCACTTCTTCAAGCCGATAAATGGTAAGGCCAATTCGGTGATCAGTGACCCTATTCTGAGGGAAGTTATAGGTCCTTATCTTCTCACTTCTTTCACCAGTACCGATCTGACTCTTCCTCTCCTTAGCTATCTGGATTTCCTGTTCCTTTCTCTTTAACTCCAATAAACGAGCCATCAAGATCTTCATGGCCTTGGCTCTATTCTGATGCTGTGACCGTTCGTCCTGACATTGAACCACTATACCGGTGGGGATATGGGTTATCCTTACGGCGGTTTCGGTCTTATTGACGTGTTGACCTCCGGGGCCTGAGGCTCGGAAGACTTCTATTTTTAAATCCTTCGGGTCAATTTGAACCTCCACCTCTTCGGCCTCGGGCAAAACGGCTACTGTGGCCGTCGAGGTATGGATGCGTCCTTGAGCTTCGGTTATGGGAATCCTCTGCACCCGATGGACCCCGCTTTCGTGTTTTAACCGACTGTAAGCCCCCTTCCCCTGAATCAGGGCTATTACCTCCTTAAATCCACCTAACCCCGTAGGGTGAGCATCCAAAAGTTCCACCTTCCAGCCTGATCGTTCGGCATACCGAGTGTACATGCGGAAGAGATCGCGAGCAAAAAGGGCTGCCTCCTCTCCCCCGGTGCCAGCCCTTATCTCCAAAATCACGTTGCGCTCATCCCTAGGGTCTTTCGGCAAAAGGGCAAGTTTTAATTCCCTCTCCAACTTCTCGAGCTTCTCCTCAAGCTGTTGCTTCTCCTCCTGGGCTATATGCCTCAACTCTTCATCCTGGTCTTCCAATAGTTCCTTAACTTCCCTTAGCTTCTCGCGAAGGGCCTTGTATTGCCGAAAAGGCTCAACGATTCTTTTAAGCTCGGCGTGTTCCTTCGCGTATTTTTGATAGAGCTCAGGGTCACTTATGACCTCTTCCCGTAAAAGAGAGGCCTCCACTTCTTCAAACCGTTTTTCTATTTCCTCCAGCTTTTTTAGAACTTTTTCAAGCAGCACGTTAACTTAAGTGGATTGCCCTTCCCCTTGTTGCTCGAAGAATTTCCGGTATTTTTTCTGGAACTTTTCAAGCTTCCCGGTGGTATCTACCAATTTCTGTTGACCAGTAAAGAAAGGATGACACTTGGAACAGATGTCCACTTTGTAATCCCTCCTGGTAGAAAGGGTCCTGAAAGTAGCACCACAAGCGCAAGTTATGGTGATCTCATAAAGAGGGGGGTGAATATTATCCTTCATTTCCTTTCCTCCTTTTCTTAAATGGATAACACTTCTTTTTATTAAAGACAATGCCTATTGGTTCATGTTCTCCAAGAATTCCCTATTGGACTTCGTTCCTCTCATTTTGTCAAGCAGGAATTCCATCGCCTCAATGGGGGTCATGTTCAGCAATACCCTTCTCAAAAGCCAGACCCGATAAAGGGTCCATTCGTCAAGAAGGAGCTCTTCTTTTCGGGTACCGGAGCGGGTTATGTCAATAGCGGGAAAGATCCTTCGATCGGCAAGTCTTCGGTCTAAGATTAGCTCCATATTCCCTGTGCCTTTAAATTCCTCGAATATCACCTCATCCATACGGCTTCCCGTTTCGATCAAGGCCGTTCCTATAATGGTCAGACTTCCCCCTTCTTCTATGTTTCGGGCCGCCCCAAAGAAGCGTTTGGGCTTCTGCAAGGCGCTTGCCTCAATACCTCCTGAAAGCACCTTACCCGAAGAGGGAACTACCGCATTGTAAGCCCGAGCCAATCGGGTTATGCTGTCAAGCAATATCACCACATCCCTCTTGTATTCAACAAGCCTTTTGGCCTTCTCGATCACCATCTCGGCCACTTGAACGTGTCTTTGAGGCGGTTCGTCAAAGGTGGAACTTATAACCTCACCCTTAACGGTCCTCTCCATGTCCGTTACTTCTTCGGGTCTCTCATCTATCAAAAGAACTATGAGATAAACCTCAGGGTGATTTTTCATCAACGCATGGGCTATTGACTGAAGAAGCATTGTCTTTCCAGCTCTTGGTGGGGAGACGATAAGCCCCCTCTGGCCTTTTCCGACAGGGGTCAATAGATCCATGATCCTGGTGGAGTAATCATCCTCATCATACTCCAACTTGAACTTCTCCATGGGATAAAGGGGAGTAAGGTTGTCAAAAAGCACCCTTTCTTTTGCCTTTTCCGGGTCCTCAAAGTTTATCTTTTCCACCTTAAGAAGGGCAAAATATCTCTCCCCCTCTTTTGGAGGCCTCACCTGTCCACTGACGGTATCACCCGTCAAGAGGTTGAAACGCCTTATCTGGGAAGGAGAGACGTAAATGTCATCGGGCCCGGGAAGATAGCTGTTTTCGGGGGATCTTAAAAATCCGAATCCATCCGGTAATACCTCTAAAACGCCCTCCCCATAAATTACCCCTTCCCTTTGGGCATGAGCGTTAAGAATGGCATAAATGAGGTCCTCTTTACGCATACCCGAAGGGTTATCGATGCCGAACTCGTACGCGAGTTTGAGGATCTCGTTCATCTTCATTCGTTTAAGTTCAGTAAGGTTCAGGGCATTCATGCTACCTCCTTAGGGCGTGTTTTAAAATCTCAAGGCCTGTTTTTAAAACTTGATCTCTCAAGTAAGAAAAGTCTTTAGAGTTATTTATGACATAGTGGGCCATCGGGAATTTGGCTTCTAAAGGAAGCTGAGCCTTAATCCTGTTCTCCGCCGCCTTAGGGTCTAACTTATCCCGTCGAATAAGCCTTTTTATCTGAAGTTCAGGAGGACAATAAACCAATACCACAAAATCCATCAACTTCCAAGTGCCCTTTTCGATGAGAAGAGGTGCTTCTATAACCAAATTCCTTCCGGACTCTTCCATTAGCTTCATTATCCTTTCTTCAACTAAAGGGTGTACAATTCTCTCAAGTAAAAGCCTCTTTTCAGGATCCTCAAACACTATCCGACCAAGCGCTTTTCTATCTATAGCGCCATCAGGACTGAGGATCTCCTCCCCGAAAGCCTCGATGACCTTTAGGTACCCAACTTCCCCTTTTCCGAGGACCTCATGGGCTATTTGGTCCAAGTTCACAAGGTCAAGCCCAAGCAGAGCGGATAAAATCCGACCTACAGTGCTTTTTCCCGTACATATTCCTCCTGTTACTCCTATTAGCAACTTTTGAACCCTTGAGAAAAACCTTAAATATCTATGTTCTCAACGCTTAAAGCGTTTTCTTCTATAAACCTTCTTCGTTCTTCCACCTGCTCGCCCATCAGGATGCTGAATATCTCATTGGCCTGAACCGCATCTTCGATCCGGACTTGCAAAAGCGATCTGGTCTCCGGAGACATGGTAGTCTCCCATAGCTGTTCTGGATTCATCTCCCCAAGTCCTTTGTACCTTTGAATGTAAAGTCCCTTTCTGCCCACTTCCAAGACCTTCCGAGTAAGTTCAAAAAGGTCATTTACCCTTTCCTCTCTGCCCTCGGTCAAGATGATAAGTGGAAAAGAGGAAAATAGGCCCTTTAGCTCATTATAAAGTAGGAAAAGCCTCCTATACTCATTGGATTGGAGAAAATCCCAGCTTATCTTCCTGCCCCTCCCTTCGAGATCGGTAAAATATAGTTCGTAAAGCCCGTCCTCCGTCTCGATAAGCCTTACTTGCACTTGATTTCCCAGTTCATCGATCAGGTTCTGTAAAACCTCCTTGGAAAGGAATTCCTCCCTATGCTTCAATTGAAACTTCAACATCCCCAAAACCAGCACTCGACTTATACCCCTCCTTTCCAAAAGGGAAAGGATCCTTTCAAATTCAAAGGCCTTTTTCATAAGGCTCGAAAGTTCCTTTTCCTCAAGCTCTTTTTGAGAGATCCTGAGCTTTATCTTCTGGACCGCCCTTCGAATAACAAAGTCATCAAGGTCGGAATCGCTCCTTAGGTAAACTGTTTCTTCCCCCACCTTCACCCTATAAAGAGGGGGTTGAGCTATGTAAAGGTAGCCCTTTTCTATTAGAGAAGCCATCTGGCGGAAGAAAAAGGTCAGAAGAAGCGTCCTTATATGAGAGCCATCCACATCGGCATCGGTCATTATTATCACCTTATGGTATTTAACGTCGTCGGAAGAATTCTCCTTTAAAGGAGCCATCCCAAGGGCTGCAAAAATGGTGCGAATCTCCTCATTGGAAAGCACCTTGTCGATTCTTGCCTTCTCCACATTTATTATCTTACCCTTTATGGGCAAAATGGCCTGATAACGCCTATCCCTGGCCTGCTTGGCCGAACCGCCAGCGCTTTCCCCCTCCACTATAAATAGCTCTCTTTTTTCAGGATCCTTCTCCTGACAATCGCTGAGCTTACCGGCTAAGAGCGTACTCTCAATCGAACCTTTCTTTCTAACTAGTTCCTTCGCCTTTCGTGCCGCTATCCTAGCTCTGGCAGCCTCTATTATTTTGGACAATATCTTTTTCGCCTCCTGAGGGTTACGCTCAAGATAATCTGAAAGTCCATCGTTTACTATGGATTCCACTATGCCTTTCACTTCGCTATTGCCGAGTTTGGTCTTCGTTTGACCCTCAAATTGAGGTCTTGAAAGTTTAACGCTTATCACCGCCGTAAGCCCCTCTCTCACATCATCACCGCTTAAACCCTCTTTGAGTTCCTTTTGCCCTCCCTTTTGGTTAAACAAGTTATTAAGCGTTCTCGTTAAAGCGGATTTAAAACCGATTACATGAGTACCTCCTTCGGTGGTTTTTATACAATTGGCAAATGAAAGTATATTTTCGTTGAAAGTATCATTATACTGAAGGGCTACCTCCACAAAACATCCGTTTCTCTCTCCCACAATATAAATTGGCTCATCATGGATCACGGTTTTGTTTTTATTCAATTGTCTTACCATTTCCTTGATGCCACCTTCATAACAATAAGAGATCTTCTTCCCGATCCTTTCGTCTTGAAGAGTCAGGCATATCCCTTTGTTTAAAAAGGCCAACTCCCTTAACCTATGGCTCAGATGCTCATAGTCAAACTCCAAATCCCCAAAGATCTCGGGATCGGGTTTGAACCTTATGGAGGTACCGCTTCCTTGAGCGTATCCCTTCACTTTAAGAGGAGTAACCGGTTTTCCCCTTTCGTATCTTTGCCACCATATATTTCCATCCCTTATGACTTCAACCTCCAGATACTCGGAAAGGGCATTCACCACCGATAACCCGACCCCATGAAGTCCACCAGAGGTCTTATATACTCCTTCCTCGAACTTACCCCCTGCATGTAACTTGGTGAGAACCACCTCAAGAGCAGGCCTCCCCTCTTCGGGGTGTATATCGATGGGTATTCCTCTTCCGTTATCCCTAACGGTCACGCTTGAATCCATGTGGATTATGACCTCTATCTCCGTACAAAAACCCGCCTGGGCTTCATCGATGCTATTATCAACGAGCTCCTCCACAAGATGATGTAGCCCTTCAAACCCCGTATTCCCTATATACATGCCAGGGGTCTTTCTAACCGCTTCAAGTCCTTCTAAAACCTTTATCGCCTCGGCAGTATAACTGGTCCGCAAGTTTAACCTCCTCATTCCAGCATCCGCATGGGCATCACCACATAAAGATAAGCATCGTTTTTCTCTTCCCT
>CAYZRR010000014.1:0-12077 GCA_964480925.1 uncultured Thermodesulfobacteriota bacterium | reverse complement strand
CAAACAAGTTTTGAAATTTTAAATCATAAGTTTCTTGTAAGATGATTTCATTAAGAAGTTGTCTCGGCGTTTCTATGCGCAAGGTGAAACTTTTTTCGAAAAACCTTTTGGCCTCTTCCAATTCTTTTTCTGTTGGCCCTTCTTTTATAAAATCCTCTATTGTTGAAAGTATTTCTTCAAAAGTAGCATAAGTAGTGTGGGTAGGGGTAAATGTGGAGATAATAAGTGTGCCGCACGTCTTCAAAGAAGCAAAAGAACTCCGAATGCTGTAAGTATATCCTTTTTGTGACCTTACTCTTTCCATAAGTCTCGACGAAAAACCGCCTCCACCTAATAGGTAATTCATTAATTTTAAAATATGATAACGGTTATCCTTTCTTGGAAGGCTGGAAAAAGCTATCCGGATTTCGCTCTGGGTAAGGTCGGGCCGGTCTATGATTAAAATTCGGGATTGTGGGGTAGGTGGTGTGGTAGGGGATTCTTTTTCTTCTTTTTTATTTGTTATAAGGTTTAAAAAGGTGTCTTTAGCTTTTTCCAAAAGCTCCGTTTTTACCTCTTTGCTTAAGATGAAGAAGGTGGAATGTTGTTTGGGATAGATTTCGTTATGAAAATGTCTTATATCCTCAAGCGTTATGTTTCTTATTGAAGAAAGGCTTCCGCTTATAGGGTGAGCATAAGGAGTTCCTTCCATGGCCATATTCCATATGAGGCGATCGGCCATTTTTGAAGGGTCATCCTTGAGTTGGAGCAGATTGGAGAGCCTTCTTTCCTTTGCCTTCTCTATTTCCTGGAAGGGGAAATCCGGTTCGCAAAAGATCTCGGAAAGTATCTTTAGTAAGTTATCTAATTTTTCCTCTAAACCAGAGATGAGAAGAAGTGAAAAATCCCATCCCGCTGAGCCTTCAAGGTATCCGCCCAATTTCTCCACTTCGAAAATTAACTCCTCTAAGCTTTTCTTTTTGGTTCCCAATGTCAAGCCTTCAGCCCATAGATCCGTGAGACCCTCTTTTCCCTTTGGGTCCTTTTCGGAACCGGCTTTAATTAACATTACCAAGTAGGACAAAGGCACTTTCCCGTAGGAGAGGGCAAATATTTTGTGGTTTGAATCCAAGTGTATTTCGATGGGGTTAAGGTTTAATTCCTTCATTCTATAAGTCCAAATTTGGTATTCTCTTCGATGGAAATGGATTTCACTATGATGCAGGTCCTATTATCCTCATGAAGGTATTTTTCCGCTACTTGGATCATATCCTCGGCTTTTAAGGATTCGTATTTTTCAAGTATTTCCCAAGATTTTTCAAATCCGTCAAGTTTTATCTCGTAAATTCCTCCCACTAAACCTCTAAAGAAAAGACTTTCGAGACTTCTCAAGAAGGAAGCTTTGAGCCTATTTTTTATTTTTTCTAACTCGTTTTCGGCAGGGCCTTTTTCTTTAAAAAGGCTTATTTCCTCTTCTATTTCTTTTTCCAAAGAAGAGAGGGGAATTCCAGGTTTTTCTATCGCATAAAGGATAAGAAGACCCGGATCCTTAGGCCAAAATGGGGGAGGATCGGCTACCAGACGCACCTCCGTGGCTTTACCGGGGCGTACAAACTTTTGCCAGAACCTCGAACTTCTTCCTCCCGAAAGGCATTCGCATATGCCTAATAAAGGAAAGATGTCATCCGAATCGATACCGGGTACATGATACGCCCAAAAGATGGCTTCAAGTTCCACCGGTTTTTTAAACACACTTCTTCTCTCTCCCCTTTGTGGGGGTTCGGGTTCTATTTTGTGAAAGCATTTTTGAGGGGTAAGGTCACCATAGTGTTTGCAAATTAAATGGAGAGCCTTTTCAGGTACCACATCCCCGCATATCGCAATGACCATGTTATTAGGAGCATAGTGCAGGCGAAAGTATTCTTCACAGTCTTTAAGGCTTAAGTTTCGAAGGTCGCTATCCCATCCGATGATGGGCCAACGATAGGGGTGTCTTAAATAGGCTAAGGAAAAAAGCTCTTCCAGAGCTGCTCCATAGGGGGTTGTGGAGATGCGCATCTTTCTTTCGCTTCTCACCACTTCCCTTTCGGTGTAAAAACTCTCTTCGTCCAGTTTAAGTTCCTTTAGGCGGTGAGCCTCAAGTTCTATGACCAATTCCAATTGATCACTTGGGACGTTTTCCCAATAGGTAGTGTGGTCTTGAGTGGTAAAGGCGTTTACGATTCCGCCTCTGGATTGAATGATCTTTGAAAACTCCTCAGGTCCAAGCCTAGAAGTTCCCCTAAACATCATGTGTTCAAAAAGATGGGAGATACCCGTAATTCCAGGTCTTTCGAAGCGTGATCCAGCTTTTACGTGAACCTGATAAGAGAGTATGGGAAGACGATGATCTTCAAGGATAAGTACTTTTAAACCGTTATCCAGTATGTATCGTCTAAAATTTAAAAGCTCGCGCATAGGATTGAAAGGATATCAAGAAAGGGGTTTGTTGCGCAATGTTCGATTTAAGGCTATTGTAAAATTAAATTTAAGAGGGAGGTAGAAGATGATACCGAAATTTAAAAAAACGGTTTTTTGTATCTTTTTGGCGGTTTTTTGGACTTCCTTTGGGTTTTCCCAAAAGACAATCGCAGTTCTTCCTTCTTTAGCCGATCTTGTAGATCAGTTGAAGCCGGTTGTAGTCAACATAAGCACCACCAAAGTGGTGAGGAGTCCTCTTGAGGATTTTTTCAAGGACTTCAGGCGTTTCTTCGGAGACGAATTTGAAAGGTTCTTTCCGCCTACTCCCCAATTTAGAACGAGAAGCTTGGGGTCAGGGTTTATCGTGGATAAGGAAGGGTATATTTTGACGAATAATCACGTAATAGAAGGCGCCGAAGACATTAAGATCAAGCTTTATAACGGCAGGACGTTTGATGCGAAGGTAGTGGGGAGAGATCCTAAGAGTGATATAGCTTTATTGAAGATAAATCCAAGAGGTGAAAGCTTACCCGTGGCTAAACTGGGGGATTCAGATAGGTTAAGAGTTGGTGATTGGGTTATAGCCATCGGTAACCCCTTTGGTCTTGAACATACGGTTACTGCGGGCATTGTTAGCGCTAAAGGAAGGGTGATCGGTATGGGGCCTTATGACGATTTTATTCAAACGGATGCCTCCATTAATCCGGGAAACAGTGGTGGTCCACTTTTTAACCTGCAAGGGGAAGTGGTGGGCATCAATACAGCTATTGTAGCAGGTGGCCAGGGCATAGGATTTGCCATTCCAATAAACATGGCCAAAAACCTCTTGCCTCAGCTTAAAAAAGGAAAAGTAACTCACGGCTTTTTGGGGGTTTATATTCAGGATCTGACGCCCGAGTTGGCAAAACGCTTCGGCTTAAAAGAGCCAAAAGGAGCTCTTGTAAGTGACATAATGCCCAATTCTCCTGCGGCCAAGGCCGGCTTAAAGAAGGGTGATGTGATCATAAGGTTTAACGATAAGGAAGTGTCCGATAGTTTGACTTTAAGACGCTTGGTAGCTTCTACACCCCCGAAACAAAGGGTCAAAATAGAGATCATACGAGGGGGTAAAAATTACATAATTTGGGTGACCTTAGAGGAATACGAAAAACGAGCTATGTCCATAGAACAATGGGGATTTACCGTTCAAAAAGTTCCTCCTGATGTAAGTAAGGCCGCAGGTACGAACGAAGGAGTGATGATAACAGAAGTTATTATAAATTCGCCTGCGGATCGAGCAGGTTTAAATGCGGGAGATATAATCGTAGAAATTGAACATGAAGAAGTGAATGACATAAACGATTTTGAACAGTTAATGGAAAAATATACTAATAACCCCACTTTACTTTTAGGAGTTAAGATCCAGAGGGAAGGGTATAGAACTGCCTATGTGTTACTGGAACGTTAGAGGACCTTATTTAAAGGATACTCTATTATTCCCACTGCCCCCGCTTCTAAAAGTTTTGGTATAAGCTCCCTTACCTGTTTTTCGGATATTACCGTCTCTACCGCCACCCATTCTTTATCGTAAAGATCAGAAATAGTAGGAGCAGTAATGCTCGGAAGGATGGCCGTAATTTTCTCTAAATCTTTTTTCTTTACGTTCATCTTTAAACCTACCATCGTGCTTGCTTGAAGTGCGCCTTTTAGAAGTCTGGCTATTGCTAAAATCTTGGATCTTTTCCACGGATCTTCCCAAGCTTTCTGGTTGGCAATCAATTGAGGATAGGTCACCAATATTTCTTCAACTATCCTTAGCCCATTGGCCCTCAAAGTGGCACCTGTTTCGGTTACATCTACGACCGCATCTGCTAACCCTTCCAATACCTTGGCCTCCGTAGCCCCCCAGGAAAACTCCACTTCAACCTTTATATTCCTTTCGGAAAAATAGCGTTTCGTATAATTCACCAGTTCGGTATAGATCTTTTTGCCTTCTAAGTCTTCCAAACGTTTAATAGGGGAGTTCTCCGGTACAATCACCACCCATCTTGCTGGCTGTTGGGTTTCCTTGGAATATATTAGATCTTCCACCACTACCACTTTAGAGTCATTTTCCATTATCCAATCCCTTCCAGTGATTCCCGCATCGAGGGTGCCAATCTCAACGAACCTAGACATCTCTTGAGGACGAGCTAAAGAACATTTTATCTCCTCATCATCGATATGAGGGAAATAACTCCGGGAGCTGGTAGTTATGTTCCATCCCGCTTTTCGAAACAACTCTATGGTGGATTTTTCAAGGCTTCCTTTGGGAATGCCCAATTTTAGGTACTTCATCTCATACCTCCTTAACCTTTTGTCCTACTGTTTTAAGCTCTCCGTTTTCCAGTTTACGATAAAAGCAGCTCCGATAACCTGTATGGCAAGCACAGCCCCCATGTTGGATCACTTTTAAAAGGAGCGTGTCATTGTCACAATCGACATAAATCTCCTTAACTTCCTGAAAATCACCCGAAGTTTCGCCTTTCACCCACAATGTTTGTCTAGACCGAGACCAATAAGTGGCTTTACCTGTTTCGAGCGTCCTTTGCCAAGCCTCCTCGTTCATAAAGGCTACCATCAGGACTTCCCCTGTATGGTAATCTTGAACCACCACTGGTATAAGTCCTCCTAATTTTTCGAAATCTAATTCTACCGCCATCCTAAACCCTCCATAACGATCGTGATTTCGCCTTTTATTTTTTTCTGTTTTAATTTTTCTATTACCTCTGAAAGTTCGCCTCGGATAAATTCTTCGTGTAACTTGGTTAATTCCCTCGCCAAGGAGACCTTTCTGTTTCCACAATATTGTAAGAGCTCTTCGAGGGTTCTTAAAAGCCTTTGGGGAGATTCGTAAATGATAATAGTGCCTTTACAACGGGATATTTCTTCTAAACGTTTTTTCCTTTTGCTTCCTTTTGGGGGTAAAAAACCGAAAAAGTAAAAACTATCTGTTGGTAATCCTGAAGCGCTAAGAGCTGTAATGGCGGCATTAGGGCCAGGAATGGGGATAATGCGGATGTTCCTTTCGGATGCTGCTTTTACCAATCTGTATCCCGGATCGGAAATGGTGGGGGTTCCCGCCTCAGAAAGAAGAGCAATATGCTTTCCATTCTCCAGTAGTTTCAGAAGTTCTTGCGTTCTCCTTTCCTCGTTTCCTTCGAAAAAACTCACCGTAGGTTTTTCTATTCCATAGTGGTTAAGCAGTATTTTGACTTTTCTAGTATCTTCCGAAGCAATAAGATCTACTTCTTTTAAAACCCTTATGGCCCTCAACGTTATATCCTCCAGGTTTCCTATAGGAGTTGCTACCACATAAAGGATCCCTCTATTTTCCTTTGGCTTCATTCCATAATCGATCCATCTCGTTTAAAGAGACTTCTCGGAGATCTTTTCCTTGTTGTTTTAATTTTTTCTCTATGTAAGAAAAACGCTCGACAAATCGATCACACGCCTTATGAAGGGCCTCCTCGGCTTGAATGCCGACCAACCTACAGAAGTTTACCGTGCTCAGAAGTAGATCCCCGATTTCATGTTCAAGGTTTTCACCTTTTTCAAAAGCCTCTTTCAACTCCCGAAGTTCTTCTTCGATTTTTTCTAACGCTCCTTTTGCCTCTTCCCAGTCAAATCCCACGCTTTGAGCTCGTCGGGTGATCTTTTGAGCCCTTAAAAGAGCCGGCAGTCCCCTTGGAATCCCGGATAAGAGGGACCCCTTTTCCTTCTCCTTTATCTTGTTCCAGTTAGACTCCACCTCTTGGGAATCCTTGACCTTTAAATCCCCAAACACATGGGGATGACGCCTCATTATCTTTTGGGCCGTTCCTTTTGCCATCTCTTCCAGATCGAAGATTCCCTTTTCTTGAGCTATATGAGTAAAAAAGAGAATCAGAAACATTAGATCCCCAAGCTCTTCCTTTAGTTCATTCCAGTTTCTTTTATCAATGGCTTCAGCCACTTCATAAGCTTCCTCGATTATAAAAGGCTTCAAGCTTTCAAAACTTTGCTTCCTATCCCAGGGGCAACCCCCTTCTCCTCTCAAACGATCCAATATGCGCATTAACTCCTCTACAGGCTTCTCCATCAAAAAAATTATACCAAATAATTAAGGAGTTGAGCCTATGGAAGGATTTGGGTATAATAAGTTTTCACATAAATAGGGGAGGGTAAGAATGGCTTATGAGCATGAAGAACTTGAGAGGATGTTGAAGAGGCTTAAGAGAGATTTCCAACAGAACGTACAGCCTGAGTTAAAGAAGCACGCCCATTTTATAAGCAAAAGCGAAAAGGAAAGGATGAAGCGCGCGAAAGCGATACGTAAACTCAGAAGGAAAATGAAAAAGATTATTCAAGCGGCTTAGCTACTTTTTTCTTTTGAGATGGAAAAGCCAAACAAAAAGGCTTTTTTATTTTTTTCTCCCAAAAAGGAAGGAGAGAATTTTTCTATTGCCTCAAGGAAAGGCTTTTCGTCGAATCCCATCTTATTAATGGCAAAGCCTAAGAGTATCAAATTTGCGCCTTTGGGGTGATTTATCTTTTGAGCTAATCCGGAAGCATCCACGTGAAATGGCGAAGGATCGGGTGAATTTACCACGGAGATTCCATCTGGTTTAAGGTAAATCTTGTTTCTCTCTCCTTCTTCTTTTGAAGTGGCGATAAGGAAATCCGCGCTTCCATAAGGAATAAAGGGGCTGTAAAACTTGCCGAGTTTTACTTGTGATATGACTGATCCCCCTCTTTGGGCCATTCCGTGGATTTCACTGGATATTACTGGAATCCCTATGGAAAAAGCCCCTTCGGCTAATATGCGCGTCATAAATATGATTCCCTCTCCTCCTTTACCGGCGATTACGATCTTAAATTCCATTTAGAACTCCGTGAGAATCAACGCTTGATTGGGGCATATAAAAGCACAGAGACCACAGCCTCTACATAAATGTTGATGAATAACAAGTCCCTCTTGACCTTTTTCTAAAGCAGGGCATCTACTTTCCGAAACGCAAAGCATACAACTTTTGCAGTTTTCTCTAAAGAGTTTTAAAATGAAAGACCTCTTCTGTGTTTCCTTTTCTTCAAAAAGAGGACAAGGCCTTCTTGAGATGATCACCGCAGGAGCTTCCTTTTCTTGACTGAAAGCATAAGCCTCTTTTAAACTCCTTTCCATTTCTGGATAATCGAAGGGATCAACCACCTTGATAAACTCCACTCCACAACCTTTTATAACTTCTTCCATTTCCACCTTTCTAAGATTCTTTGGAGGATTAGAAGGCGTAGGTTGTCCCCCTGTCATGGCAGTTGTAGCATTATCTAAAATCACAAGGACGAAGGCTGCTTTTTTATTGACAGCATCTATCAAAGCGGGGATACAAGCGTGAAAGAAGGTGGAATCCCCTACGGTGGCACAAATTGGAGGTATTTTTTGCCCGGCATTCTTAAGAGCAAGGTAAAATCCCTCGGCCAAAGAAACACCAGCCCCCATACAGAGGAAGGCATCAACCGCCCCCATCTCTAACCCTAAGGTATAACATCCTATATCACTCGGAAAAAATCCCTGAGGAAAAGCCTTTTTGATGGCCCAAAATGTAGCCCTATGCGGACAACCAGGGCATAACCTTGGCGGTGAACCCTCCTTAAGATCGTTTATCTTTTCGAACGGAAAGTCTCCTAACAGAAGATGAAGGGCTTTAAGGATATTCTCCGGCTTCAATTCCCCTTGAGAAGGCACTGTCCCATCAAGTCGACCTCTCGTCTTTTCTCGATATGGGATCTGTAATTCTATTACTGGATAGGTCTCCTCCAGAACGAGTATTTCCTCATAAGATGATAACTCATCATTAAGCGAAGGCGATAAAGGGAAAGGGCGGTCCACTTTATAAATGTCAACAGAACCTTCAAGACCCAATGATTTTAAAACGTCCATCAAAAGGGCAAATGGAAAACCAGAAGAAACTACGGCCTTTTTTGCTCCATTAAAACTTATCCTCTTGAAACCGTTTTCTTTTTGGATGAATCGAAGCTTTTCGTTAAGTTCTTTGTGCAAAACGTAACGCCGTCTTGGAAGAGCTGCCCAATGGTAGAGGTCTTTTTCTAGAGAAAGCTTTTTAGAGGTTGGTTTTAATTCTTCTTCCAAGAGAATCCCCTGACGAGCATGACAAACCCAAGAAGTGGGACGTAACATCACAGGTATCTGGTATCGTTCCGAGAGTTCAAAGGCTTCTTTTATCATATCCATCGCCTCTTTGGGGCTTGAGGGATCAAAGACGGGTATTTTGGCGAACATGGCCAGGAATCTACTGTCTTGTTCCGTTTGAGAACTATAAGGCCCTGGATCATCGGCACTTATAAGGAGGAACCCACCTTTAACCCCCGTATAGGCGGCGCTCATCAGAGGGTCAAGCGCCACATTAAGCCCTACTTGCTTCATGGAAACTGCAGACCTTCCCCCAAGCCAACTGTGAGCTAAAGCCAATTCAAAAGCCACCTTTTCGTTAATAGCCCATTGAGCGAAGATGCCAAGTTTGTACTCTTCGTTAAATTCGATCACCGCTTCCAATATCTCAGAAGCAGGCGTCCCCGGATAAGAGGTAGCAAAACTCACTCCTTCCTTTAAAAGCCCCCAGGCTATGGCTTCATTCCCTAAAAAAACCCTTCTGATCACTACTCACTAACTCCGTATTTCTTCTTCAAAAATTCGAGTCCTACTTGAGGATACAAGGCATAAATAAGAACATCCCCTCTGTTTTTCGCCAATCCCTTTGTGGCCTCTTTGGCTTTTTCCATTTCCGGTTCAAGTATATCAGCAGGCCTACAATCAATGGGGGTTTCTCCTCGAGGATAACCCTTTAAGGCCAATTTTTGAACCTCAGGGTTTACGGGGGCAGGTGGTCGACCATAAAGCCCATAGAAGTAGTCCTTTGTTTGTTGGGTTATCATCTTGTACCTACCAAATAAAACGTTTAAAACCGCTTGAACCCCCACAATTTGGCTTGTGGGCGTTACCAGGGGAGGATACCCCATATCGGCCCTAGTACGGGGAATCTCCTCAAAAACTTCTGGTAACCTGTGTAAGGCATTGGCCTCTTTAAGTTGAGCTATAAGGTTTGTGATCATGCCTCCTGGAATCTGATGTTCCAAGGCCTGTACATCAATGACAGCAAATTTTGCCATCTCCAGGAAGTCTTTGTATTTTTCTTTCAATACCTCATCGAGATGCTCGCTTATTTCAATTAGACTATGTAAATCCAAACCGGTATCGCGTTCGGTGCCATAAAGGGTCACAACTATTGGTTCTATTGCAGGTTGAGAAGAACGCAAAGCCAAAGGAGCAAGAGCACAATCTACTACATCTACACCCGCCTCAGCAGCTTTAAGGTAAGTCATTGATCCAAATCCTGTGGTGTAATGAGTGTGAAGCTGAACAGGTATGTCTAACACTCTTTTTAATCCTTTTACAAGTTCATATGCATCATATGGTGAGAGAAGTCCTGCCATATCCTTTATACAAATACTATCTGCTCCCATTTCTTGAAGAATTTTTGCTTTATTTAGGTAATAATCGAGATTAAAAATCGGTCCTCCAAGCCGTTTTTCCGTAAGTGAATAGCAAATGACCGCCTGTGCATGCTTACCGCATTTTTTAACCGTCTCAATAGAGGTTTTGAGGTTCCTTTCATCATTTAAAGCGTCAAAAATACGAAAGATATCAATCCCGCTTTCCGCAGCTTCTTCAATAAAGGCTATTACCACATCGTCGGGGTAATTCCTATAACCTACCAAGTTTTGTCCTCTTAAAAGCATCTGTAATTTGGTATTGGGCATGAGCTTTCTCAGCGTCCTCAACCTTTCCCAAGGGTCTTCATCGAGATATCTGATGCACACATCGTAAGTAGCCCCTCCCCACACTTCCATCGAGTGGAAACCGATTTTATCCATTTTGGGGGCTATGGGGATCATATCCTCGGTTTTCAATCTTGTGGCGATAGTAGATTGGTGCCCATCCCGGAAGGTCGTATCCGTTATACGTAAAGGATTTTTAGCCATTTTTTACCTCCTTTCCAATTTAATTTGTGAGAATATACCACAAAGGTCAAGCCATATAAAAGAAGATAAGCCCCATTGAAATTTTGTAACTTGATAAATTATAGTTTTTGTAAAATGGGGATGTAGCTCAGGGGGAGAGCATCACGTTCGCAACGTGAGGGTCGGGGGTTCGAATCCCCCCATCTCCACCATTCTTAAGGAAGTATTCTCCCATATCGTTGTAAACCTTGGGGAACCCACCAGCGGATGAAATTATAAGTGATACCTGCGGGGGCAGGTTCGATTCCACGAAAACGAGCGTGGATGGCTGTAAGGGCGTAAGGTATATAAAGAAAGGCATAAGGTTGGTCTTCGGCGAGGATTTCTTGAAAGCGGTAGTAAAGCTTTTTCCGCTTTTTTTGATCGAAAGTTCTTCGAGCTTCAACAAGGATTCGATCTACCTCTGGATTTTGGTAGGATATGAAGTTCAATTCTTTTGGACCAGTCTTAGAAGAATGCCATATGTCGTACTGATCAGGATCGACCCCTGTAGACCATCCCAATATGACTGCCTCAAATCTTCTCTTATCCACATATTCGTTTATAAAGGTAGCCCATTCGAGAACCCGTATGCGCATTTGAATGCCGATCTGCTTAAGACGCCATTGAATCAGTTCGGCTGTTTTTAATCGAGCCAAATTGCCCCAGTTTACAAGCACGGTAAAACGGAAGGGTTCTCCATCTTTATCTAAGATTCCGTCACCATCCCTATCTTTCCATCCCGCCTCTTCCAGTAGTTTTTTGGCCCTTTGCGGATCGTAAGGATATGGTTTTACATCGGGGTTGTAATACCAAGTACCAGGTTTATAAGGACCATTCGCCACAATCCCCAGGCCAAAAAGTATAACTTTAACGATCTCCTCTCGGTTTATGGCATAACTTATGGCCTGTCTCACCCTTTTGTCCCTAAAGAAAGGATGACGCAAATTGAAGCCCAAATAGGTGTAAGCAAAAGGAAGATACTTGTATTTGTTAAAGTTTTTCTCGAAAAAAGGACTTGAGGTCTGACGAGCATATTGAAGGGGAGTTAAACCCATCCAATCGAGACTCCCTGCCTTTAGTTCCATGAACATGGTGGACGGATCAGGTATTATCTTGTAGATAACCTGATCTATATAAGGCCTGCCCTCGAAATATTGAGGATTTGCTTGAAGGATAATATGTTGTCCAGTTTTCCATTGAACAAACCTATAGGGGCCTGTCCCAATCGGGTTTCGCCCCAAGGAGCTCTGGGTTATATCGTTTCCTTCCAAAAGATGCCTCGGTAATACCACCAGGTTACCCCAACTTGAAAGCCCGGGGGCGAAAGGTTCCTTGTAAATTACCCGAAGGGTATAGGGATCTAATACTTGGACTTCCTTTACCTCTTCGAAATCCCCGGAATAGGGAGTGGGGGTTTTAGGATCTATGATGGTTTTGTAACCATACCACACGTCCCATGCCGTAAAGGGTTTTCCATCGTGCCATTTTACGTTTCGCCTGAGGTAAAAAGTGATGGTTTTACCATCAGGACTTATAGTCCATTTTTCGGCCAGGTCTCCGAC
>CAYZRR010000013.1:0-10325 GCA_964480925.1 uncultured Thermodesulfobacteriota bacterium | reverse complement strand
TGATGGGGTGGAGATGGTGATGCCGGGTGATAATGTGAATTTGGAGGTTGAGCTTTTGGAGCCTGTGGCTTTGGAGCCTGGTTTGAGGTTTGCTATTCGAGAGGGGGGAAAGACCGTAGGAGCTGGGGTTGTAACAGAAGTTATGGAATAATCAAGAGGAGCTTTAGCAATGGCAGGGGAGAGGATTCGGGTCTGTTTAAAAGCTTATGATCATCGGTTGCTGGATCGTTCGGTAAGGGAGATTGTGGATACTGCCAAAAGAACTGGAGCAAGGGTGGTGGGTCCAGTGCCCCTGCCTACGCGTATTTATAAATTCACCCTTTTACGATCGCCTCATAAACATAAAAGGGGTATGGAGCAATTTGAAATAAGAACCCATAAAAGGCTCGTGGACATTGTCGAACCTACGCAACAAACGGTCGATGCGCTCATGAAGTTGGAATTGCCAGCAGGCGTTGAGGTAGAAATAAAGTTACCCAAGGGGTAGTGATCATGTTTAAGGGAATAATAGGCAAAAAGTTGGGCATGACTCAAGTTTTCGATCAGAAAGGGAATGCGATCCCGGTAACCGTGATAGAGGCTGGGCCTTGTTCGATTGTGCAGATAAAAACCGAGGAGAAAGAGGGGTATAATGCCATTCAACTTGGTTTTTTGCCCAAAAAGGCTTCCAGGGTCAATAAACCGCTTTTAGGACATTTCCAAAAGGCAGGGGTAGGTCCTTTTTACATCCTTAAGGAGTTTAGAGTCGAAAACCCGGAAGGGTATACTTTGGGGCAGGAGATTAGGGTTGACCTTTTTAAACCGGGCGATTATGTGGACGTTATCGGTTGGACAAAAGGTAGGGGGTTCACGGGGGTTATGAAACGACACAACTATTCCGGTGCCCCTTCAAGCCACGGCACAAGTGACTATCATAGGCATGGAGGGTCGGTTGGTTCCAACACGGATCCCGGTCGTACCTGGAAAGGCAAAGGGATGCCCGGTCGTTATGGCAACGAGAGGGTGACCGTTCAGAATCTTTTGGTAGTCGATGTTAAACCGGAAAAGAACCTTCTTTTAGTGAAGGGAGCTGTGCCAGGAGGAGTTAATTCTATAGTCCTCATCCGGGAAGCCAAAAAGAAGAGGGGTTAAGATGGCTAAAGCTGATTTATACGATCTAAAAAGCGGGAAAATTGGCGAAGTTGAATTGAAGGATGAAATTTTCCTATACCCTACAAAGCCCCATTTGTTTTATGAGGTGGTGAAGTGGCAACTGGCAAAAAGGCGAAGGGGAACGCATTGCACGAAGACCAGGGCCGAGGTCTCTGGAGGTAGTCGTAAGCCTTGGCCTCAAAAACACACTGGAAGAGCCCGTCACGGTAGTATCCGTTCTCCCATATGGAGACACGGAGGAATAGTCTTCGGTCCTAAGCCCAGAGATTACGAATATGCTTTACCCAAAAAGGTAAGAAGAGCTGCTTTGAAATCTGCTCTAAGTCTACGGTTTAAGGAAGGGAAGGTCTTCGTGGTGGAGGATTTTAAGCTTGAGCAGATTAAGACCAAAAAGTTCGTAGAAGCTATGGAAAAGCTTGGGCTAAAGGAGCAGAAGACCCTTATTGTCACCGACAAAAAAGACGAGGTATTAGAAAAAGCTGCTCGTAATGTTCCCTGGGCCAAAGTTTTGAGGTGGGAAGGGTTGAACGTTTTTGACCTTCTTTATTACCAAAACCTGGTGATCTTAAAAGAGGCTTTACCCAAAATCGAAGAGAGGTTATTGAGATGAGGGATCCTCATCAGATAATAATAAGGCCGATCATTACCGAAAAGGCCATGGAGCAGAAGGAGAAGTTTAACAAGGTGACTTTTGAAGTGAGAAAGGATGCTAACAAATTGGAGGTCAAAGAGGCGGTTGAGAAGCTCTTTGGAGTTAAGGTGGAAAAGGTTAATATTATCAATGTCCATGGAAAACGGAGATATCGGTTTGGCAGGCTTTTAGGGAAGGAGCCCAACTGGAAAAAGGCCATAGTGACGCTTAAAGAGGGATATAAAATTGAGTTCTTCGAGGGAGCGTAAAAGATGGGCATAAGGTCCTTTAAACCTACAACGCCAGGAAGAAGGTTTATGACGGTTTCCACCTTTGAGGAGATCACCCGGGACGAACCCGAATGGAGTTTGGTGGAGCCGTTGAAGAAGAACGCCGGTAGGAACTGTTACGGCAGGATCACTGCCAGGCACCGAGGCGGTGGACATAAAAGACTCTATCGGATCATAGACTTCGTGAGGAGGGACAAAGCGGGTATTCCGGCGAAGGTGGTTTCCATAGAGTACGATCCCAATCGTTCTGCGAGGATAGCCCTTCTTCAATATGCGGATGGGGAAAAAAGGTATATCCTTTGGCCGGTAGGGCTTAAGGTAGGCGATACGGTAATGGCCGGTGAGAATGCGGAGATAAAGCCTGGTAACGCGTTGCCATTAAGGAACATTCCCGTTGGAACGATAGTCCATAATGTGGAACTTAAAATAGGAAAAGGTGGTCAACTTGCTCGTTCGGCAGGGGCTTATTGCCAGATTATGGCGAAAGAAGGCGATTATGCCCATTTGAGACTCCCCTCGGGCGAGATAAGGCTTGTTCATTTGGATTGCTACGCCACAGTGGGTCAGGTGGGTAATTTGGATCATGAGAATATCACCATAGGGAAAGCCGGTCGTTCGAGATGGATGGGATGGAGGCCCTTTGTGAGGGGAGTGGCGATGAATCCCATAGATCACCCCCTTGGTGGAGGTGAGGGAAAGGCTCATGGGGGAAGGCATCCCTGTAGCCCGTGGGGACAGCTGGCTAAAGGTTATAAGACCAGAAGAAGGAAGGACACTGATAAGTACATAATTAAACGGAGAAAGTAGAATGGGACGTTCGAGGAAAAAAGGTCCATATGTGGATCCGAAATTGTTGGAGAAAGTGCGAAAGCTAAAAGAGGAAGGAAAAACCGATAAGGTCATTAAGACATGGTCGCGGCGTTCTACTATAATCCCTGAGTTTGTAGGTTTGACCTTTGCCGTTCATAACGGTATGAAATTCATACCGGTCTATGTGACCGAACAGATGGTCGGTCATAAGTTAGGCGAATTTGCTCCTACTAGGACCTTTAGAGGACATGCTGGTGATAAAAAAACCAGGGTGGTGAAGAAGTGATGGAGGTTATAGCCAGGGCCAAATACTTAAGGATATCGCCCTTCAAGGCGAGGCTTGTAGCTAAGTTAGTGAAGGGCAAAAGGGTTGACGAAGCATTGGCTATTTTGTCCTTCACCAAGAAGAAGTTCGCCCCTATGTTGAGTAAGGTTATAAAGTCGGCAGTAGCCAATGCCGAAAACAACACGGGTCTTGACGTGGATCGACTGTGGGTTAAGAACGTTTTGGTCGATGAAGGACCCATGTGGAAACGTTGGAGGCCGAGAGCGATGGGTAGGGCTACTCCCATACTCAAAAGGACCAGTCACGTGACGGTAATTCTTGAAGAGAGGAGTAAGTGATGGGGCAGAAAGTTCATCCGATAGGATTTCGTCTTGGCATCACCAAAGGATGGAAGGCCAAGTGGTATGCTGAAAAGGGATACGGGGATCTATTAGAAGAGGATTTAAAGATAAGGCGATATATTAAGGAAAAGCTTTACCATGCGGGTATCTCCACCGTTTTGATAGAAAGGGTTGCCGCGAGTAAAGCGGGACGGGTGAAAATAGACATATGGACCGCCAGGCCGGGTTTGGTAATAGGTAAGAAGGGAGCGGAAGTGGAGAACCTCAAAAGGGAATTGGAAGGTATGACCCAGAAGGAGGTGATACTCAACATAAAGGAGATAAGGAGGCCGGAATTGGATGCTCAGCTTGTGGCTGAGAATATCGCCTTCCAGATCGAAAGAAGGGTTAGCCACAGGAGGGCTATGAAGAGGGCGATTTCTATGGCGATGAAGCTTGGAGCCCAAGGGGTTAAGGTGAGTTGTAAAGGGAGACTCGGAGGGGCGGAGTTGGCCAGAGCGGAATGGTATCGAGAGGGCAAGTTGCCCCTTCAAACCCTAAGGTCAGACATAGATTACGGTTTTGCGGTTGCTAAGACAAAATATGGGACCATCGGCGTTAAGGTGTGGATTTATAAAGGGGAGGTTTTGGAGAAGGAGGATTTGAGCGATGCTTCAGCCTAAAAGGACGAAGTATCGGAAACAACAACGAGGGAATATAAGAACAAGGGCTACATCCGGAACCTCCTTACATCTGGGGGAATACGGACTTCAGGCCCTTAAGGGGTGTTGGCTTACAGCAAGGCAAATAGAAGCGGCAAGGATTGCCATTACTAGGTACATGCGGAGAACCGGAAAATTATGGCTGAGGGTCTTTCCGGACAAACCAGTTACTAAAAAGCCGGCTGAAACGAGAATGGGTAAGGGGAAAGGCGACGTTAAAGAATGGGTGGCGGTGGTAAGGGCTGGAAAGATCCTTTTCGAATTAGAAGGTGTCCCCGAAGAAGAAGCAAGGGAGGCCTTCAGAATTGCGGCTCATAAGCTTCCAATACCAGTAAGGTTTGTCAAGCGGGAAGAGGGGCTATGAAGGCAAAGGAATTGAGAAAAATGAGCGCTGAAGAGCTTAAACAAAGGGAGAGGGAATTGAGGGAGGAGTTGTTTAATTTGCGGTTTCAACATTCACTCGGACAGTTGACCAATACTGCTCGGATCTCCCAAGTAAAAAGGGAGATCGCCAGGATAAAGACCATACTTCGCGAAAGGGCACTTGGAAAGGAGAGTAAGTGATGACGAAAAGAGGACAGAAGAAGACAGAAGTGGGGATTGTGGTCAGTGACAAGATGGAAAAGACCGTGGTGGTAAGAGTGGAGAGGCTAGTTAAGCACCCTAAATATGGGAAGGTGATGAGGCGGTACAAGAAGTTTTATGCTCATGACGAAAAAAACGAATGCAAGGTAGGGGATAAGGTTTTGATAATAGAGACAAGGCCCTTAAGCAAGCTTAAAAGATGGAGAGTTTTAAAAATTTTAGAAAGAGTAGAAGGGCCTTCGGTAGGTGCGGGGGAGGTGATAGGCAATGATCAGGCCAACGACCAAATTGGAAGTAGCTGATAACAGTGGAGCGAAGAAGATAATGTGCATAGGGATTTTGGGGGGGAAGAAGAAGTTTGCCACTGTAGGTGATATTATTATCGCCTCGGTGAAAGATGCCTTGCCTAATTCAAAGATAGAAAAGGGAGATGTAGTAAGGGCTGTGGTAGTAAGGACTAAAAAGGAAATAAGAAGGCCTGATGGTTCCTATATAAAGTTCGATGATAACGCAGCGGTTATAGTGAATCAACAAAATGAGCCCATCGGGACCCGTATATTTGGGCCTGTGGCCAGGGAATTAAGGGCCAAACATTTCATGAAAATCGTTTCGTTGGCCCCGGAGGTACTTTAAATGAGGAAGTTTCATGTAAAAAAAGGCGACCTGGTAATGGTTATCGCTGGTAAGGATAAAGGGAAATCGGGTAAGGTGCTCAGGGTGATTCCCAAGGAGGAAAGGGTGGTTGTTGAAAGGATAAACCTAATAAAAAAGCACCTAAGACCCAATCCCACCACGGGTCAAGGGGGTATTGTAGAGACTGAGGCTCCTATACATATTTCTAACGTTATGCCCATTTGTCCCAGTTGTAATCGCCCAACTCGGGTGGGTCGGAAAATTTTGGAAAGCGGCATTAAGGTTAGAGTTTGTAAACGATGTGGAGAGTCTTTAGATAAGAAATGAGGTGATCGAAGATGAAGTCTCCGATGAAGGAATATTATATGAAAGAAGTGGTGCCCAAATTGATGGAAAAATTCGGTTACAAGAACATAATGGAGGTTCCTCGATTGGTTAAGATCGTAGTAAATATGGGACTTGGAGAGGCCATTCATGACATAAAGGTCCTGGAATCCTGCATGGAAGATTTAAAGGCTATCACCGGGCAACAACCTGTAGTCACCAAGGCTAAACGTTCCATAGCTCAATTTAAACTTCGTAAAGGCATGTCCATTGGATGTATGGTGACTCTAAGAAGGGAAAGGATGTACGAATTTTTCAACCGTCTGGTTAATATAGCGCTTCCCAGGGTAAGAGATTTCAGGGGGGTTTCTCCCTATTCCTTTGATGGAAGGGGGAATTACACCTTGGGGTTAAAAGAACAGATCATGTTTCCCGAGGTGAACTACGATAAGGTTTATAAGATTAAAGGGATGAACGTCACGATCGTAACTTCGGCCGAAACCGACGAGGAAGCGAGGGAGTTATTGAGGCTTATGGGAATGCCTTTTAGAGAAGAAAGGAGGGCTAAGGAGGATGCCGAGGAAGGCTCAGATAGAAAAAGCAAAAAGGCCGCCCAAGTTTAAGGTGAGGCATCGTAATCGTTGTAGCGTTTGTGGTCGGGCAAGAGGGTATTTTAGGAAATTTAAGCTCTGTAGGATGTGTCTGAGGAAATATGCCCTTGAGGGTTTAATACCCGGGGTAAGAAAGTCCAGTTGGTAGGTGGTACCATGATGACAGATCCAATTGCTGATATGTTAACTCGAATAAAAAATGCGCTTCAGGCCAAAAAAGAAGAGGTGGATATACCTTCTTCCAAGTTAAAATTGAGAATAGCTGAAATTTTGAAGGAGGAAGGGTATATAAGAGACTTTAAGCTTATACAAGATGCAAAACAGGGTATAATAAGAGTTTTTCTAAAATATGACGAATATGGTGAACCGGTGATAAGCGGCCTCAAAAGGATCAGTAAACCTGGAAGGCGGATTTATGTCTCTAAAGACAAAATACCTCGCGTCATGAGGGGGTTAGGGGTAGCGATCCTCACTACTTCGAAAGGAGTTATGACCGACAGGGAGGCTCGTAAAATGGGCGTGGGCGGTGAAGTAATCTGTTATGTGTGGTGAGGTGAGTGAGATGTCAAGGATTGGAAGAAAACCAATAGAGATTCCTCAAACTGTTAAGGTAAAGGTTGAGGGCGATATAATTGAAGTCCAAGGCCCTAAGGGCGTTTTGACCCACCGAATTCCCGAGGAGCTTCAGGTTCAATTAGAAGATGGGAAGATCCTAGTTCAAAGGAAAGTCGAGACCAGGAGAGCGCGGGCCCTCCATGGGTTAACGAGGACTCTGATAGCTAATATGGTGAAAGGAGTAACCGAAGGTTTTGAGAAACGTTTGGATATAGTGGGAGTCGGTTATAGGGCGCAACTGGAGGGGAATGTCCTTAAGCTTAGTTTGGGTTACTCACATCCGGTAATATACCCGATACCAGAGGGCATAAAGATTGAGGTTCCTCAGCCTACAAAAATAGTGGTTAAAGGCATAGATAAGCAGAAGGTAGGTCAAGTGGCTGCGGAGATAAGAAGTTTTAGGGAGCCCGACTCCTATAAGGGGAAAGGCATTCGTTATGAAGGGGAGATTGTGAGATTAAAAGCTGGGAAAGGGAGGGGTAAGAGGTAAAATGTCAAAGAAACGACTTAAAGGGAGGATAAGAAGAAAACTTCGAATAAGGAAGAAGATTTCGGGGACGCCTGAAAGGCCGAGGCTTTGTGTTTACAGAAGTTTAAAGCACATGTACGCTCAAATAATCGACGATACCATAGGGCATACTTTAGTTGCGGCTTCTACTTTAGATAAGGAATTAAGGGATAAGTTAAAGAGTACTGGTAACATTGAAGCCGCAAAAGAAGTGGGAAGGTTGATAGCTAAAAGAGCTCTAGAAAAAGGGATTAAAAAGGTGGTTTTTGACCGTAATGGTTTTCTTTATCATGGCAGGGTCAAAGCCGTTGCAGAAGGAGCTCGAGAAATGGGACTGGAGTTTTAGGGATGAGGAAGGTGAGGGAAAGGATCAATCTTGAGGGAATTACGTTAATTGAAAGGGTAGTTTACATAAACCGTGTTTCTCGAGTCACATCGGGTGGGAAGAGGTTTAAATTCACCGCCTTAGTAGTAGTGGGGGATGGTAAGGGAATTGTGGGTTATGGCCTTGGCAAGGCTCAAGAGGTGATGGAGGCTATAAGAAAGGGAGTGGAAAGGGCTAAGAAGAATTTGATAAGGATACCTCTCCTTAATAATACTATCCCCCATGAGGTAATAGGTGAGTTCGGAGCCTCTCGAGTGTTACTTAAGCCAGCATCTGAAGGTACTGGGGTTATCGCTGGATCTGTAGTAAGGGCGGTGATGGAATGCGCGGGAGTTCAAAATGTGTTGACCAAATCTTTGGGTTCCAATAACCCCCATAATCTTCTTAAAGCCACCTTTCAAGGGCTTATGAGCCTCAAATCTCCTGAGGAAGTGAGTCGGAGAAGGGGGAAACCACTTAAGGAACTTATGGGGTGATGAAAGATGGCTTATTTGAGGGTTAAGCTCGTAAAGAGTCCTATAGGTTATCCGAAAAGGCAAAGAGAGACACTCAAGGGAATGGGGCTTACGCGTTTAAATAAGGAGGTAATCCTTAAGGACACTCCTCCGGTAAGAGGTATGATAAAAAAGGTGGCCCATTTAGTGGAGGTGAGGTACCAAGATGCTGTCCAATCTTAAACCGCCAAAAGGTGCTATTCATTCTCCAAAGAGGGTTGGTCGGGGTCCGGGTTCCGGCCATGGTAAGACCTCTTGTAGAGGGCACAAAGGGCAAAAGTCCCGTACCAGTCCCGATATGCCCACGGGTTTTGAGGGGGGTCAACTGCCTTTACATAAAAGGCTTCCCAAAAGGGGATTCAATAACCCTTTGAAGAAGGAATTCGCAATAGTAAACGTGAAAGACCTTAACCGTTTTCCTGCTGGTTCGGTAGTGGATGAGGAAGCTCTGAGAAAAGCAGGGTTAGTGAAGGGGAAATGGGATGGTATTAAGATCTTAGGAGATGGGGAGCTCAAGGTTCCTCTTACCGTTAAAGCTCATAAATTTAGCACGAGTGCCATTGAAAAGATCAAAGCCGCCAACGGGACTGTGGAGATCCTTCCCCTATGAATGGTGCAGCTAACATCTTTAGAGTCCCTGAGCTAAGACGAAGGATCTTTATGACTTTGGTTTTGTTGGCTGTTTATCGAATAGGTTGTTATATACCCGTGCCAGGGATTGACCGAGAAGCTTTGGCTTATTTTTTCCAACAAGCTGGGGGCATAATAGGCCTCTTTAACCTTTTTGCTGGCGGAGCTCTTAAAAGGTTAAGCATTTTTGCGCTTGGGATTATGCCTTACATCAGTACAGCGATTATAATGGAACTTTTAACTGTGGTGATACCGGAACTAGGTCAGCTGAAAAAAGAAGGCGAATACGGCAGGCGAAAGATAAACCAATATGTTCGTTACGGGACCGTCTTGCTCTCTTTCTTCCAAGGATTGGGTCTTGCCTTAGGGCTTGAGGCCATGCATGGAGTAGGAGGAACCCCAGTAGTGCTCAATCCGGGATGGAGCTTTCGGTTTGTCACCGCTTTAACCCTTGCGACAGGTACCACCTTTCTCATGTGGCTCGGAGAACAGATTACGGAAAGAGGGATAGGAAACGGGATTTCGTTAATAATTTTTGCTGGAATTGTGGCGGGTATTCCTCAGGCTTTCTCCAATACCTTTAGGCTAATCCGCGTTGGTGAAATGAATATTTTCTTGGGGATCCTGATAGCGATATTGGCCTTGGCAGTTGTTGCTTTCGTAATATTTATGGAGACCTCTTACAGACGAATCCCAATACAATATGCAAAAAGGATCGTTGGAAGAAGAATTTACGGGGGGCAAAGCGCTTTTTTGCCTTTGAAGTTAAACACTTCAGGTGTTATACCGCCAATATTTGCCTCTTCTTTATTAATGTTCCCTATGACGGTTACAAATTTTATTCATCATCCGTGGATGGATGCTGTTAGAAATATTTTTAATCCTACAGGCTTTCTTTACAATTTGTTGTATGTTATTTTGATTATATTTTTCTGTTACTTTTACACAGCTATTATTTTTAATCCGGTAGATGTGGCCGAGAATATGAAAAAATACGGTGGATTTATACCTGGTATAAGACCGGGGAAGCCTACGGCGGATTATATCGATAAAGTGTTAAGTAGGATTACACTGGTTGGTGGACTTTATGTATCGCTTGTATGTGTTCTTCCCTCAATACTTATTGGTAAATTTCATGTTCCATTTTATTTAGGTGGTACAGCATTATTGATTGTAGTGGGGGTTGCTCTTGATACACTTCAACAAATTGAGGCGCATCTTTTGACAAGGCAATATGAGACATTAGTAAAAGGAATTCGTATAAGAGGGAGGAGGTAAGAATGAATTTGATTTTTCTTGGGCCTCCTGGTTCAGGAAAAGGCACTCAAG
>CAYZRR010000012.1:0-8381 GCA_964480925.1 uncultured Thermodesulfobacteriota bacterium | reverse complement strand
TAACCTTATCTTCCCTGAAGGCATTTTTATGCGGGACCACATGAAAGGTAGGTTCAATGCCCGAAGTATCAAGTTCATTCAACTTTTCCATATATTCAAGTACCTTATTAAGTTGTTGGGTGAAAAGCTCCTTTTCTTCTTCGGTGAGTTTGAGTCTTGCAAGTTTTGCCACATATTCCACTTGCTCAATCGTTATCTTCATCACTCCTCCTGAGAGGCGAGGGCTTTTATTATATCACCTCGAGTCAAGATCCCCACAAGCTTCCCCTCTTGAACCACCGGTAGCATGTTGATGTTGTGCTTTATCATAAGCCTTGCCGCTTCTTCCACGGTAGCCGAGGGCGAAACCATAACCACTTCCCGCTTCATTATCTTCTCAACCGGGGTATTGTATTTTTTAATGATCTCCTCTCTATCTATCTCTGTCACCTCAAGTCCCATAGTCAAATAATCAATTATATCAGTTCTGGTTATGATGCCCTGGACCCTTCCTTTCTCCACTACGGGCATCCCTGCTACGTTAAAGGTTTTAAGTTTATAAAGAATAACCGATACCTTCTCCGTAGCCTTACAAGTAATCACATCCTTATTCATTATCTCGTAGACCTTCATCCATAACCTCCTCCAAAAAAGACTTCATTTGCATGCTTCTGGAGCTCTTCGATCTTCCTCAAGGCAAATCGCAATCTTTTCTGGTCTTGAGGGTTAAGAAGAGAAGGGTCAATGAAGTTCGAATCCTCCTCCCCCTTTAAGATCTGTTCTTTCTGGAAAGATATCCTCATACCGATGAGGATGTGAAAGGCCTCAACCAGGTCCGCTGAAAGTTCTGAGCTTAACACCTCCTTATCCCTCAAGGCCTCAATCCTCTTTAAAGTGCTCGTCTCATCGATTCTGTAAAGGCAGGCCATAAGCCTTATTAAAACAACTAAAGGAGCCCACCCACCGGTTTTCAGGTTAAGTTTACCTTTATGGGGGCCATCTTTTTCCAATATGAACTTTCCGAATAAACCAAGCGGGAGCGGGATAAAAATCATGCTTTCGAGCATCTCCCTTACTAAGGCTTTGTTCTCAACAAGTCGCGGCATCATGCTCCGGAAACCCTCCCATAGGGTAGTATCGCCAGTTAGAAAACGCGAATCCATAAGGATCATAAGATCGAGCGAGGAAAGGGGGCCTTTTTTACCCATTTTGATCGTTTTCTCGATACGCTCTTTCCACTCGGTGAGGGAGGATCGCCATTTTTCATTGGTCGGCATGACCCCACCTTTACATTTCCTTATGCCCACTTCCTCCAGGGAATCCACCACCCTTTGGGCCATTTCTTTAAAGATCACATCATCCGCTCCATCCTCATAAATCAAAAGGTAATCCTGATCGGTAGAGAGGGTCTCCTCCTTCCTTCCGGCACTTCCCAAGGCAACCCACACAAAAGGGGGAAAAGGACCAAGCTCCGAATTGGTCATTTCTATAACCCTTTTCGCAACTGCATCTCTTCCCTCGCTACATATGAGGTGAACGTCCTTAACCGAACTTGTCTCTTCGAATACCTTGATGGCAAAACGGGTGAGAAAATAGTGGAGCTTTTTAAGTTCGTAAAGATCGGCTTGGGAGATCTGGGTGAGGAATCGATTGAACTCCTCTTCTTTCTTCCGGAGTGATTCCTCTTCCTCTTTTATTTTTTCCTGAACTTTATCGATTATAAAAAGACGCTCTTTAAAACTGAGCCTTTCCGGTGAATAGTGTTTGAGGATTTCGTTGATCTTTTCATATAAACTCATCTGAAAACCTATCCGAACAAAAGAAGCTCTTCCACCGCATTAAGGCGCATCTGAAGCTTCTCCTTCACATTTAAACGTTCTTCAAGCTTCTCCTTTTCCTTTTGAACCACCTCCTTTGGCGCCCTCTGGAGGAATGAAGGATCTTGAAGTTTCCTGCTTAAAAAGGCGATATCGTCCTCAACCTTCTTAAGCTCCTTTCTAAGCCTCTGAAGCTCCTTCTCCGGCTCAGGGACAAGCTCTGAAAGGGGTATGTAAACCTCCACCCCATGAGTTATGGCAGTACTTGAGGCCTTTGGAGCTTCCCCCCCTTCCAAAAGGTCAAGCTCTCGAAGAAGGGAAAGACTTTTTATGTACTCCCCCTCCTCCTGAAGCTCCTTCAGGATTTGAGGGTTCTCACTTCTTAAAATCGCCTTAATTCTCCTCGAAGGCGGAACCCCCATCTCCCCCCTTATGTTTCTTATGGCCGTTATAACGCCCATAAGCCTCTCCATGCGGTTTCGGGTCTCCAAGCCCTCGTCCAAATCAAGCTCTTCTGGCCAAGCTGAGACCATTATGCTTTCCCCTTCATGGGGGATCTTCTGCCATATCTCCTCAGTTATGAAGGGCATAAAGGGATGGAGGAGCTTTAAAATCCTTTCAAGCACAAACAAAAGCACCTTTTGGGTACTTTCTCGCAATTGGAGGTCATCCTTGTGGGAAAGCTGGACCTTTGAAAGCTCGATGTACCAATCGCAGAAGTGATGCCAGGTGAAATGGTAAATGGCCAAAGCCGCATCGTTAAACCGATACTCCTCCAGGGCTTGAGTGACCTCTTTTATGGTATCGTTGAGCTTAAGAAGAATCCATTTATCGGGAAGCGTAAGCCTTTCGGGGATCTCGCCTTTCACTCCCTCCTGGAGATTTAAAAGGCAGAACCTTGAAGCGTTCCATAGTTTGTTGCAAAAGGTCTTGGCGCTTTCTATCCTCTCTTCGGAAAGCTTTATATCCCTTCCCTGAGCGGCAAGGATCGCCAAGGCGAACCTCAAGGAATCAGCCCCGTATTTTTCTATCATCTCAAGGGGATCAATAACATTGCCGCGGGTCTTGCTCATCTTCTGGCCTTCCATATCCCTCACCAAGGCATGGACATAAACATCCCTAAAAGGCACATCCCCCATAAAATGAAGCCCCATCATCATCATCCTAGCGACCCAGAAGAACAAAATGTCAAACCCGGTCACCAGAACCGAAGTGGGATAAAACACCTCGAGTTCTTTCGTTTTTTGAGGCCAACCCAATGTGGCAAACGGCCATAGGGCAGAACTGAACCAGGTATCAAGCACATCCGGGTCTTGCTTTAGGTTGGTTGAACCACAACTTTTACACCTCCGGGGAACCTCCCGATCTACCGTTATCCCTCCACAATTTTCACAATGCCAGGCTGGAATCCTATGTCCCCACCATATCTGTCTCGATATACACCAATCCCTTATGGACTCCATCCACTCGAAATAAACCTTCTCCCATTGTTCGGGAATGATCCTCGTCCTTTTCTCCTTTACGGCCAAAATGGCAGGCTCAGCTAGGGGTTTGGTTTTGACAAACCACTGTACCGAAAGAAAAGGCTCAACCACTGTCTGACACCGGTAACAACGCCCAAGAACAAGGGTATAAGGCTCCTCCTTTATAAGGATTCCATCCTTTCTAAAGTCCTCAAGGATTTTGCGTCTGCACTCAAACCGATCAAGCCCCTTATAGGGACCAGCCTCCTCAGTCATGATCCCCCTTTCATCCATCACCTTAACGAAGGGAAGACCGTGCCTTTTGGCTATCTCAAAGTCATTTACGTCATGAGCCGGGGTAATCTTAAGAGCTCCGGTACCAAATTGAGGGTCCACATAGGAATCGGCAATGACGGGAATCCTCCTTCCTAAAACCGGAAGAATGGCCCATCTGCCTACAAGGTCTTTATACCTCTCATCCTCGGGATTAACCGCCACCGCCGTGTCTCCGAGCATGGTCTCGGGCCTGGTGGTAGCGACAACAATCTCCCCTCCTCCTTCTAAAGGATACCGGAGATAATAAAGCCTCCCTTCCTCTTCCTTTCTTTCCACCTCAAGGTCAGAAAGGGCGGTCTTACAACGGGGACACCAGTTGATTATGTAATTTCCCCGGTAAATCAACCCTTCCTCATAAAGCCTAACAAAAACCTCTTTAACCGCACCCTTTAAACCCTCATCCATGGTGAAACGTTCTCTATCC
Source organism: uncultured Thermodesulfobacteriota bacterium (assembly GCA_964480925.1). Taxonomy (GTDB): domain Bacteria; phylum Desulfobacterota; class B13-G15; order B13-G15; family B13-G15; genus B73-G16. The sequence goes on along the minus strand of CAYZRR010000012.1, from coordinate 4,362 downwards.
CAATCGCAAGAAGCCCCGAGCCTCTTTAGCTGTTCGATGATCACTCTTCCGTACTTCTCCTTCCACTGCCAGACCCTTTTTAAAAATTCCTCCCTCCCTATTTGTTCCCTGGTGAGGTTTTCCTTGGCCAGTTCCTTCTCAACCATATGCTGAGTGGCAATACCCGCATGATCGGTACCGGGAACCCACAGGGCTTCATATCCTTGCATCCTCCTCCACCTTATGAGGATGTCCTGAAGGGTGTTATTCAAGGCATGACCCATGTGAAGGGAACCGGTAACGTTTGGAGGAGGAATCACTATACAAAATGGCCTTTTACCGGAACTTGGGTCCGCATGGAAAAATCCCCTTTCAAGCCAAAACTTGTACCACTTTTCTTCCACATCTTTCGGTTCATAAGCCTTAGGAAGCTCCATCTCTCCTCTCCCCTTCTTTAAGAGCGCATTTTATCTCTTCGACTAAACTTTTAGAAAGCTCTCGAGCAAAAGCCTTAAGGATCTTCTTCAAAGCCTCACCAAGCTCCTGATCGGTTAACATCTCTTCTTCCCGAGTTTCGGCATCCTCTTCTTTAAGGGGCTTTTTCACTTCCTCTAAGGCCTTAGCACTTTCCTTAATCAGCTCCCTTACCTTCTTAAGCTCCTCCTGAGAAAGACGTCCTGTAGGCGCTTCTTCCTCCACCACATCGGTAAGTTCTATTATCTCCTCTTCCTCCTCCTTTCCAAGGACCCTTTTTATCTTCTCCACCACTTCCTCCTTCCGAAAAGGTTTATAAATAACGTTATCCGAATTCACCCCCGGAGGGAATTCCTCCAACAGACCCACTATATAGATAACGGGAACTCCTCTTAAAAGAGACATATCAAATCCCTTAAGGGCTTGAAGCTCACCTATGAGAAGATGTATTTCATGGTTTAAGAGATACTGAAGGGCTTTGTGGGGATCTTCGAAGGATTCAAAGCTCATGTTCAACTCTTTCAATATATCCATCAATAATTTGCGTATAAGAGGGCTTCTCTCGATAATTATAGTCTTTAACATCTCTTTTTCTCCTTGAAGATAAACGCAAGAACGATTTCCTGTCAACTAAACCCATTGGAAGGGGGTGGGCCTCCGTTAGAGAGGCCCACATCGATCGGGGAGTTTTTTTAGAGGGGTTGGAAGGCTTTTATGCTTTTCAAAAACTCAAAAAGCCGTAAAAATTTCCTATCACGCTCCCTTGAAATTTCCTCCTCTGACCTTCCTCCGTAATCGTAAATGCCCTTAGAAGTCTTAATCCCCAGATGCCCTTGCTTAACCTTCTCCTCAATGAACCGAAAGACCTTTCCGTAAAACCTCATGGCATCATAAAGCATGTCAAGTCCCTGAAAATCAAAGGTCTGAACGACTCCTATTATAGGAAGCCTTATGCCAAGGGTTAATTTTATAGCCTGATCGATCTCCTCCGGCGAAGCATATTCTTCCTCGATAATCTGAAGAACTGTCTCTCCTATAGCTCTTTGGATCCTATTCACAAGGAAACCAGGAGCATATCCAGGTAAAACAAGCGGAATTTTCCCTATTCCTTGAAGTAACCTTAGGGTCCTGTTTACAGTCTCTTCCGAAATATCAGGCCCCTTAACTACCTCCACAAGGGGTATTATGTGAGCTGGAGCAAAGAAATGTGCGATTACTCCGTATTCTCTTCTCCTTTCTGGCAAAAGCCCAAAAATGTTTATACCTGAGGTATTGCTAGCAATTATGGCCTTTCTTTCGAGAAGAAAATCAAGATCTTCAAAAACCTTCTTTTTGAGATCGGGGACCTCTGGCACCGCCTCTATCACAAAGGTCCTGTCTCTCAACGAATTCAAATCCAAACCGAAGCTAATGCGGTTCATAACTTCTTCCACGGGTTCTTTTAAAACTCCCTCCTCCCTTAAAACGTCGAGGGACGCTTCTATGAGCCTATTACCCCTGGCTATCGCCTTGAGATCTACATCCACAACCACAGCCTCTACCCTTCCCAAGGCAAAACTTAGGGCGATGGTACTTCCCATCAAACCTGAGCCGAGTATTCCTACCCTTTCCATCTCATCCTGCCGTATAACCGCCGTCTACGTAAAAAATGGCTCCGGTGACCCAATCGGAAGCCTTGGAAGCCAAAAACACCAATACCCCAACTAAGTCCTCTGGCTCACCGAGTCTACCGAGGGGGAATCTGGTTATCACCATGTTGTAAAAGTTCTGATCCTCAAAGATCCGCCGGGTAATACCGCTTCGGAATACACCAGGAGCTATACAGTTCACGTTTATCCCGTAAGGCCCAAATTCCATGGCCAAGCTCTTAGTTAACATGTGAACAGCCCCCTTTGAAGCACAATAGGCTGTATAATTGGCAAGTCCATAAGAACCCCTTACTGAACCGACGAGGATGATCTTTCCTCCCCGTCCTTGTTGTTTCATAACCTTTCCGACCTCTTTACAGAAGTAATAGGTCCCTTTCACATTAAGGTCCATCACCAGCTCCCATTCTTCACGAGGTTGAACGTCTATGGGACCGTTATTGTTTATGCCAGCAGCGGTTAAAAGGATATCTATTCCCGAAAAATAATCGGAGGTTTCCTTCACTATCCTTTCCACATCTTCATAAACCAAAGGATCACCTTTTATATAGGAGGCTGTTCCGCCCGTCTGCGCAATCTCCTCTACCAGTTCCTTTAACCTGGATTCGGTCCTGCCGGTTAACATCACCTTGGCCCCAAGGGCTGCAAAGGCTTTGGAAGCTGTAGAACCTAAAGCCCCGGTGGCCCCTGTTACAAGGGCGATTTTACCCGTTAGATCAAAAAGGTTGAAAATATCCTCTCGCTTCATCCTTTCTTCTCCTAATCCTGATAATTGATTATCACCAACATACTCGCCGGTAAGTTAGTCTTATTAATGATCTCTCTGCCCTCACCAGGTCCGATAAAAATCGAATCCATTGGCCTAAGCACGATCTCTTTCCCCTCTTTATCCCTTATGGTTATCTCACCGCTCAAGACAAAATAAACCTTCTCAAAGGGACTCTCATCATATTCAGCACCCCCGCCCGGTAAAAAATGAGAAAGGCCAACCCAAAACTTACTACTCCCCGTCTCTTCTTTCCCATGAAGCCTTAAGGAAAACATGTTGAAATGTTTTGGGGCTTGATAAGGTTTCGCGGCCTTTAATTCTACCTTTTTAAAATTTTTGTTTGTCTAACGATAAAGTAACCGACATTCCATCAGCTCATCTATCGGCCAAAAACAAAGCCTCTCATAGCCGTCCTTGGTCACCACTATATCCTCCTCGAGCCTTACGCCATCTCTACCTCCCTTTTTACCCGCGTAAGTCTCAACAGCTATTACCATCCCCTCCTTCAGGACTTGAGGAGGAGCTCCTGCTTCCATTTGCTGCCTATTAAAGAAGGGACGCTCATGCAAGGATAAACCTATCCCATGACCCAAAGCATACGGACCAACTTCTTGCCAGGTGTTGTAACCCCAATACTGCGGAGAATCAGGCCATTTGGAAACCACCTCGTGATCGGTTACTCCATCCCTAATGGTATTTAAAGCAGCATAAAGCATCTCCTTGGCCTCCTCGTAAAGATCCTTCTGCTCTTGAGAGGCCTTTCCACAACAGAAGGTTCTATAAAGACAGCATTTGTAACCCAAATAAGAGGCACCATCTATATCTACATAAACGAGCTCGCCCGGTCTTATGGGTTTGTCCGAAAAAGACCAGTTATAGGGATTAGTGTTATATCCCGAACAAACCACACAATCCTCCGTGTGATCGACCCCTTCTTCATAAAGCACCTTCATCGCAACAGCCACAAGCTCACACTCCCTAACCCCCGGTCTTATGGCATCAGCTATAGCCGCAAAGGCCTTCTCCGCTATCTGGCATATGATCCTCATTAGAGCTATCTCGTCTTGAGTCTTTATGGCTCGAGCCTTATCCATGGTGGGCTTACCATGAACGATTTTGATGCCTCTCTTCTTGAAAGCCTCACCATAAAGAAAAGAAAGGATAGTCCCATCAATGCCTACAGGCTCCCTAAAACCCCCTACTCCGCAAGGATTTTCCCTATCTGGTCTAAAACTTTTAAAAGCAATGGATCATCGGACCCAGTAACTGCGGGTTTAGAAAGAACCGCCAGCGCATGAACCCTACCCCGAAGCCAAGGCATCCTCCTCTCCACTCCCTCGGGCGTACCACCTCCCACAAGGTGGGTTTCCCCATTTCGAAGAAATACCACAAATTGGGCCTCAAGCGGCCTCAGAGGTGTAGTTACATAATAAGAAGTGAGATACCTTATATTGGCATCATCCCAAGCCACAATAGCACCAAGCCCATCTTCCT
>CAYZRR010000011.1:0-8281 GCA_964480925.1 uncultured Thermodesulfobacteriota bacterium | reverse complement strand
AAAACTTCGCGCTTATCTATCAGACTGGTAAATGGGATTACGCAAACATTACACAAAATGCAGAGAGTGGGGCCATGGCTCTTGTATTCCAAAAAGGAAATTGGAACTTTGCCGATGTGACTCAAAATGTCGCTTCTTCGGCTCTCGTTTATCAAGACGGTTGTGGCAATTTTGGGATTATCTCTCAATAAAAACTAAATATTTCATCCTGGCCGGTTATTAAAGAGAGGGGGCTTTGTAAAGCCCCCTCTAAAAAATTTAGGGGGAGAGGATGAGAAATTTAAAGAAAATGGGGTTAATTTTGAGTGCTCTTACTTCTTTGATGTTTTCTCTTGTTATTGACGTAAGGGTTGATGATATCCCCCAGATTAGTGATTTCGAGGTTCAAATTCAAAATTTATGTGAGGATATCCCCTTGATTTCAGAAGAGATTCAGGTGGGTAATATGGCCTTACTTTATCAAACAGGTAGCTTCAATCAGGCCGAAATAGAGCAAATCGGTACAAGGAACCTTGCCATTATTTATCAAGAGGGATGGAATAACTTTGCGTCTCAACTTCAACAAGGTAATGATAATTTGGCCTTAATAGCTCAAAGGGGAGATGGAAATCAAGCCTTTCAGGAACAGGTATCAAACGGAAATAGCGGCATAATCATACAGATCGGATCTTCCAATTACGCTTATCAATACCAAGGAGGAGCCGGCAACTGGAGAAGCTTGATAATCCAAGAGGGAATTGGACAGAGAGCCATAGTTTATCAGCATTAAGGGGGAAGTGATGAAATTTTTTGAGATAATTAAGGGTTTTTCTTTCGTTTTGCCTTTGTGCCTTTTTTTATCCTTAAAAGCTCAAGGAAAGCCCCCTTTAGAGGTGGAGCTGAATTTTAAACGTTCGGGAAATGATCTGGAAATATATGCCCTTTGCAAAAACGAAACCCAAACGGAGCTTTTTGCCCTTTTGGAGCTTGAGGTTATAAAAGAAGGGATAAGTGGCCAAAGCAAAATCGTTCAAAGGAAGATAATAAAACTTTTACCGAACGAAACGGCCTCTCCCTTTCTCACCCGTCTAAAGGTTTATTCGGGGGATCGTTTCTTGATAAATTTGAGGGCATTTGATGAGGAAGGAAAGGTCATTTTGGAGAGGAAGTTCTCTTCGGAGGGAGTGATTTGAAGCTTTTAGGGGTCTTTTTGGGGATTTTCGTTTCGCTTAATTGTTTATCCCAAGAACTTTCGGGATTGTTATTAGACCAGACTAAAACAAGGCTTGGAAGGGAGTTTTACGAGACCTTCTCTTCCCTTTGGGAATTCCCGCCGGGGTCTGAATTTAACATAACAGTTTCGGAGCTAACGGATCCAAGAACAGGGACCCAAATTTACATTTACGTGGATGACATCTTGGTTTATGGCACCTTACTAAGGCCAAGAGGTGAAGAATTAGAGGAGAAGGCTGAAGAGGCCGTTGAAGTGATCTTAAGGTACTTACTCCTTAAACAAGAGGAAGAAAAGGCTTTGGGCCACACATTTTTATGAAAGGAGGAAGTTAAAATGAAATATGTAAAATCGATCGTTTTTTTATTTTTGGTCTCCCTTATTTTGAGTTTTCGGAGCTTTTCATCGGAACTCACATTTAAGTTCCTTAACCCTTCTTTTGGCGGTGATCCCCTTTATGGAAGTTTCCTTTTACAAGAAGCCCAGCTACAAAATACCTTCAAAGAAAAATCGACCTCATTTTATAAACCCAAATCATTACTTGAGAGATTCTCCGAAAGTTTCACCAACCAACTCATATACCGCATGGCCGACATCATGCTCGATCAAATCTTCGGGGAGAATAATCAATTGCCAGACCAACCCGCCACTTATACCATTGGGAACTTCCGGATAACTTTTGATCCGACAGGGGATAATTACGTTTTTGAGATATACGATCTTTCAACAGGCGAAAGCACACGCCTTGAAATGCCAAAATACCTTTGAGAGGGAAGACTATGAAGGGAATTAAAGGAAAACACGTTTTTTTAGGAGGGATACTTCTTATTTTAGGATGCGCTGCTCCTTTACATTACCCCTTTTACGAGAAGGCCATAAGCGGTCCCGAATACATAACGAGCATCCATAAGGACCTTGTCTCATTGCCAAAGCCCGAAAGGAAGGTACCAGTAGCGGTTTATAAGTTCCGGGATCAGACGGGCCAGTACAAACCCCCCACCACCTCCACCAACTTCTCAACAGCGGTGACCCAAGGGGCTACTTCTATCCTTATTAAAGCCCTTGAGGACAGCGGTTGGTTCATTCCGGTGGAAAGGGAGAGCTTAAGCAATCTGCTTCAGGAACGGAAAATCATCCAACAAATGGGGAGTCAGTATGCCGATGAAAATTTGAAAAGCGCCATAAGTCAGATCCTTCAGCCCTTGATTTACGCTGGGGTCCTATTAGAGGGTGGTGTTATAGGATATGACACAAACATAGTATCAGGAGGTATAGGGGCCAGGTACTTTGGAGCTGGTGGTTCTGCTCAATACCGGGTCGATAGAATAACCGTTTACGTAAGAGCCGTCTCGGTCAAAAACGGGGCTGTTTTAAAAACTGTACAGGCCACTAAGGTCGTTTTATCTCAACAGCTTTCGGCTGGGTTCTTCCGGTTTGTAAGGTTAAATCATCTGCTTGAAGCAGAAGCGGGGTTTGCGGCAAATGAACCCGTGGAGATGGCCCTTCAGGAAGCGATAGAAAAGGCGGTATATGACCTCATAATCGAGGGGGTTAAAATCGGGATGTGGAAACCCGCTGATCCTGAGGCTTTCAAAGGGGTGATAGAAAAGTACGAAAGGGAAAAGGAAGAGGCCTTAAAGAAACTTAGGGAACGAAAGGATGAGTTTAAAGAGGAGTCTTAAGGCTTCCCTTCTATAAAAAGGGCCTGTAAGCTTGAACGAGTTGAGACGTTCAACTTGCGATAAAGGCCCCGAAGGGTGTTCTTAACAGTAGAAAGGCTTATGGAAAGCTCCTTGGCTATTTCTTTGTTAGAATGTCCTTTACATATCAAGTTTAAAACCTCCTTTTCCCTAGGAGTTAAGGAAACAGAAAGCGGACGTTCGTTCTTCGAGTAATTCACGACCTCCCTAAGGGTTCCTTGATCCATCCATAGTTCACCGTTCATGATTTTCTCTATGGCTTTTAATAACAACTCAGGGGAAGCATCCGATTGAAGGATCCCATTGACATTATAGAGCAAAAAAGCCGTCCTTTTTTCCGAAGTGCTTAAACCCGTGTCCACGAGCAAAACCTTCGTCTCGGGAAACCGAGTAATCGATAAAAGAGTTTTGTAATCCAAAATTAAAAGATCAACCTCCTCCAAAGGAGTTTCTTGAGAAAACTCAACGATTGAAACTTCTGAGGGTAGAAAGGACTTGATAAACTCTTTTAATGCTGAGGATAAAAGGATATTATTTAATTTTATCCCGAGAAGCATTATGTTTAGAATTTATCAAAAAAATCACGTTTGTCAAACTTAGGGTAATAAAAATGGAAGGAGCTTTATTGGTCCTTTTTGCCGTAGGATTGGATCTATTTTTGGGGGATCCCAGGTGGTTTCCTCATCCGGTTAAGGGGATGGGGTGGTTGATAAGGGTTTTGGAAGGGATTTTGAGGAAGGTATTTTCCCCTTTTTGGGGAGGGGTGGTTTTATGGGTTATAGTGGTGGGGTTAAGTTTTGGAGTAAGCATTTTGGTTCTGGAGTTGGCTTATGGTCTTTCGGTTTGGGTTGGAAGAGCAGTTGAGGTTTTTCTTTTGTGGACCACCATTTCACTTAAGGACTTGAAGGATCACGCTCGAAGGGTGTTTTTGGCTCTAAAAAGTGGGGATCTTGAAGGATCGAGAAAAAGACTTTCCCTTATGGTTTCCAGGGATACTCAGGATCTTTCTGAGGAAGATATAGCCCGAGGGGTTATAGAATCGGTGGCGGAGAATACAACCGATGGGATCGTCTCTCCTTTGTTTTATGCCTTTTTGGGAGGAACTCCTTTAGCGATGGCCTTCAAAGCCGTAAACACCCTCGATTCCATGGTGGGTTACAAATCGAGTCAATATATACTTTTTGGGCGTTTCTCTGCCTTAATGGATGACCTATTTAACTTCATCCCAGCGAGAATCACCGGCCTTTTAGTCCCTTTGGCAGCCCTTTTATTGAAGATGGACGCAAAAAATGCCCTTTTTACCATGATAAGGGACCACCGAAAGACAAAAAGCCCTAACTCTGGTTATCCTGAATCAGCTTTTGCTGGAGCCTTGGACCTAAAATTAGGAGGGCCAACCAGGTATATAGGCCAACTTCAAAATCTCCCCTTCATCGGAGAGGGTAAAACTCCCACCTTTGAGGATATTCCTAAAGCCATAAAACTATGTTATGGGACAAGCCTTTTGTTTTTAGCAATAGGAATCCTATTCCTACTTCTATTTTGCCCTGCTTACCCCTGCCTCCTCAAAGCTTGGCATCTTTGAAAGGATCTTAATTGCCGCTTCAACAATTTCAAAAGCCAAACAGGCTCCAGTGCCCTCGCCGAGTCTCATTTGAAGGTCCAAAAGTGGTCTTAAACCGAGGTATTCAAGGGCCTTTTTATGGCCCCTTTCAGCCGAAAGGTGTCCGGCTATAAGGTAATCTTTCACCTTAGGTTCCATTTTTACTGCCAAAAGCGCCGAAGCCGTGGATATGAAACCGTCAATTACGACCGGAATCCTCGCCCTGGCCCCACCGAGAATCCAACCCGTAAGACCACCTATCTCGAGTCCTCCAACCTTATGAAGCACATCGATTGGATCTTCGGGATCAGGTTTATTTATTTCAAGGGCCTTTTGAACCACCTGGATTTTTTTCCTTAAGGCTTCATCGTCTAACCCGGTTCCCCTTCCCACAATCTCCTCGGGATCAAACCCCGTTATGGCACATATGACACAAGCACTTGCAGTGGTGTTACCTATCCCCATATCACCTGTCCCAATCATATCAAGTCCTTTTTCGAACTCTTTCTGGAAGACCTCAAACCCCCTTAAGATCACCTTTTCGGCTTCATCTGGAGTCATTGCGGGGCCTTTGGTGATGTTGTTTGTTCCTTCTTTTACTTTCATCGGGTAAAAGCGGTCTTTTGCCTCAAGCCATAAAGGATCCACCGGACCCTTTATGCCAAAATCAACCACTATAACCCTTGCTCCCACGTGATCGGCCAAAACGTTAATAGCTGCCCATCCTTTGAGAAAGGAAAAGATCATCTGTCTTGTGACCTCTTGGGGATATAAACTTACCCCTTCTTCCACCACCCCATGATCACCCGCACCGACCATAATGGCCTTGTGGGGGAGAGCTTCCGGAAACCTTCCCGTTATCCCCGCAATTTGCCAGGAGATCTCGTGAAGCCTCCCCAAGGCAAGATAAGGCATCAGAAGGTCTTCAGTTCGTCTTTTGGCTTTTTCGTAGGTCTCTTGATCCAGAGGCGAAATCCCTGAAAGTATTTCACGAAGGTTCATCCTAACACCTCCTTTAAAGCTTCAATAAGTTTTTTATTGTCTTCCGATCGCCTCACACAAACCCTATAAAAGCCGGGCCCAAGCCCTTTAAGTTCTCGAAGATCCCTTATGAGAAAACCCTTCTCAAGAAGTCTTTGAAAGAGGTCTTCTTTAGAGCATTTAAACATAAAGAAATTGGCATAAGAAGGAAAAACTTTCAAAAATTGAGAAAGCTCTTTTTGAAAACTCTCCTTTTCTTTTAAAAACTCTCCAAAACCCTCGAGAAAAAGGGAATATAAGGTTTCAAGATGTTCAAACAGTACCTGAGCCATCACATTTATGCCCCAAGGAGGGACTAATTCTTTGAGCTTTTCTATAAAAGAGCTTGGCCCGATCAAATATCCCACCCTTATCCCCGGTATGGAAAAGACTTTGGTAAGAGAACGAAGGAGAATCACCTTGTTTTTGAAAATCTCTTCTATGAGGCTTGGTCTTTTTTCGAACGATACAAACTCCAAAAAGGCTTCATCGATTAAAAGCCATCCTTTTGAAATACGAGCACATTCTTTGAGGATTTCCTCATTAAGAATATTTCCAGTGGGGTTATTGGGATTACAAAGAATTAAGAGATCCACTTCCTTAAGGGAGTTAAAAAGTTTCTCTTCGGGGATATGAAAGTCATTTTCTTCTTCAAGAACCAAGAACTTAATTTGAGCTCCCACACCGATTGATGCCCTTTCGTATTCTGAAAATGCAGGAACTGGAAGGAGAACCTTTTTGGGCTTTAAGACCCATAAGGTCAGGAAAATCAGCTCCGCTGAGCCGTTTCCCAAAAATAGGTTCTCTTTGGGAACGTTCAAAAAATTAGAGAGACTCCATTTAGCCCTGTTAAGATCCGGGTAAAAGGCGATAAGGTCAATATTTTCCAGGAGGATCTCCTTTACCTTTTTGAGGTCAAAGAAGCAATTTATATTGGAGGAAAAATCGAGAAGTTCCAAAGGAGAGCGTCCCGTTAATTCCGAGGCCAAAAAGACTTTCCCGCCATGACCTTTCAAATAAGGTTCAGACATAAAAGACCCACCACTTCAGTGGTTTCGATTAAAGCCCCCAGAAGATCCCCCGTATAACCACCGAGTCTCCTTCGGTAATAAAAGGAAACCATAAAGCCATATAGAAGGCAAATTCCAAACCCCAAGAGCCCCCGAATCCCTAAAAGGAAAAAACTCATCAAAGTGCTGAAAACCAACCCGAAAAATATCATCCCCCTTTTTGGAGGATAAAAGGGGCTGACCTTCCCTTCTTCTCTCAAATAAGGAAGAAAAAGCATGGGTAAAAGCACTGTGGTTCTTCCCCACATTGGAAACAAAAAAAGAACCCCTTTTTGAGGAAGAAGGGGTATTAAAAAAAGGACCTTTCCCGCTATTACGGTCTGAATGCACAATACCCCAAAGGTACCAATATGCGGATCCCGCATAATCCTTAAAACCTCCTCTCGGGTAAACCCTCCTATTAAGGCATCACACGCATCGGAAAGACCATCAAGGTGAAGCCCCCTTGTCAAAAGGATCAAGGAGAGAACTATGAGAAAAGCCACAAGATAAGAGGGCAATCTCCCTACCAGGATCGAAATACCCCACAATATAGCTCCTAAAAAAAGGCCCACCAAAGGGAAAAAGCCGGGAGCCTTTTTAAAATCCCCTAAGGGCGGAAATGGAAAGATCGTGAGGAAGCTTAAAGCCGTAAAGAGGGCTTTCATGGTTTTATCCTTAAGGGGAGGCCAGAGATCATAAGATAGACCTCATCGGCACCTTCGGCCATTATCTGGTTCACCATCCCCTGAAGATCGCGAAAGCGTCTACCGAGCTTTGAAGCCGGAACTATCCCCCACCCTACTTCATTGGTGATTAGAATCACCCGATGATCCGAAACGGAAAGAGACTCTTTAAGCCCCTGAGCTCTTGCGAGTATCTCTTCATCGTTTAAGCCCTGAAAGATCAAATTTGAAATCCATAAGGTCAAACAGTCTACAATTACCGTTGAGACTTCCTTTAAAGAACCGAAAACCCCTATAAGGTCACTTCTCTCCTCTACAGTTCTCCACTCCTTTGGCCTTGATTGTTGATGTTTTCTTATCCTTATTTCCATCTCCTCATCCTCAGCTGAAGCCGTAGCCACGTAAATAACCGGAGGAGGCCATTTGAGGGCTAATTGTTGGGCAAAACGGCTTTTCCCACTTCTTACCCCTCCAGTAATAAGGACGACCTTTCCCTCTTTCATCTTTTGTAGTTTTCAGGAGTTTTATATCATTTTTTTATGATCCGTAACACCAAAACCTTTATGGTAAAAGTACCTAAAAAGGAAATAGCGTACTTCAACTTTCTGCTCGAGTCTTACGAGGGGTTAGGCATTTCTCGAACAATTAACCCCAAAGAGGGGATTTTAGAAGTTTATGTTCCAGAAGAGCTTGAAAAAGACTTCTTAGATTTTCTCGAAGGGCTTAAGGGTGAGATGGAGCTTGAATGGTCAAAATCTTAAATTCTTCAACCGGTTTAAAGCTTCCTTTAAGCGATCTTCTGAAACTGTGAGGGCCATTCTTATATAGCCTTCACCGTTTTGGCCGAAACCACTTCCAGGAGTAACTACAATGCCAACTTCTAAAAGTTTATCGGCAAAAGAAACCGAAGTATATCCCTCGGGAACTTTAAGCCATAGGTAAAAGGTAGCTTGAGGGACAAAGGGGCTAAATCCCAATTCTTTGAGGCCATTAGCCATTAAATCCCTTCTTTT
>CAYZRR010000010.1:0-31278 GCA_964480925.1 uncultured Thermodesulfobacteriota bacterium | reverse complement strand
ATCTACTTTATAAAACCTATTCTCAAAAGAAGCAGTAAATGCGGATTTAAAGGGAGATTTTTTTAAAAAACTTTCCAATACCTTTATCGCCTTAGGGAACTTGAATAGGGCTTTAAAATAAACGGCTGTGAAGGGATATTTCTTCACATATAACTTTAGGGCTTCAGCTATCTCCTCTTCTTCAAGCCTTTTTGCTCTTCCGAGCATTTGAATGCCCTTTATCTTTTTCCAATCGTCTAATTCTTTAAGATGATAATCCTCATAAATGGTTATGGCCACAAGGGGGTAAAGGTGTCAAGCCTTTTTATCCTTTCGAGTTGCCCGATCAAGAGATTCCGAAAACTTCCCCGCAGAAACCGGAGCCATCCCAAACACCAGAATCCCTTTGTTAAGGGAATAAGGATAAAAATCAAAAATATCTATTAGAACTCCATTAACGTGGAGAATAAAGAACTTAAGCACCCTCCTTATTCCAAAGGAGAGCCTTACGCAATCCCCCTTAAAATAGGCTCACTTGTGAGCCTCAAAAATTTCATCGGCTAATATGAGCCAAAATTCACCTACCCATTTTTGAAACCACTCTATGAAAAACTTTTCTTTAAAATCGGTACTCTCCGTAATTTCGTTCCATTTATTAACGTCCTCTATTTCAATTATTCCCATATATTGAAAGGGCAATCGATCCATAATTTGTGGGAGCTTATGTTGGCTTCCGTCACCCATTTGTCCTTCCGAAAATTTTAGGATAGTATAAGCTTTACAGGGGCCCAATGAAATAAAGAAAGGTCCCTTGAAGCTTTTGCACCAATTTTCGTATTCTTCCTTAGATGCACTATCTTTTAAATTATAAAGAACCACCACTTTAGGCATTGTATCCTCCTTAATCTTTTATAATTCCCGCTCTTCTTAAAGCTCCTGTGATAGAAGCTCCAACCACATCAACAACTGTTGTACCTCCGTCTACTACTATTACAGATCCTGTTATATAAGAGGCGTCATCGCTGGCAAGGAAAGCACATATACCGCCTATTTCTTCGGGAATTGCAAACCTTTTTAATGGTATTTCTTTAGATATAAGATCAAAGAAACTATTATAATCCATTCCTAACAGTTTTGCAAATTTGCCAAATTCATGTTCAACCATAGATGTTTTTACTCCACCTGGACATATCACATTACATCTTATACCGAAACGTCCATAGTCTAAAGCAGCTTGTTTTGTTAGCATTATAAGAGCAGCTTTTGAAGAACAATACGCAGGCATATTAGGTAAACACACTATCCCCCCTATTGAAGCGATATTAATTATTGATCCTCCTCCAGATTTTATCATGTGAGGTATCGTTTCTTTCATTAAAAGAAAAGGACCTGTAAGGTTTATGTCAAAGATTCTTTTCCATTCCTCGAGATCAAGATCTGCAACAGCTCCTTCTCCACTTACTCCTGCATTATTTATCAGAATATCTATTTTCCCCCCAAAAGATAAGGTCATTTTTACCATCTCTTTTATGTCTTCCTGTTTTGAAACATCACCGGGCCAAAAAGCAAGTCTTTCGGAAGAGATTTTTTTTGCCGTTTCTTCCAGCACCTCTTTTCTCCTTCCTACTATTACAACCTTAGCTCCCTCTTTTATAAACCTTTCTGCTATCGCAGCTCCGATACCTGTACCTCCACCTGTGATAAGTGCAACTTTCCCTTCGAGCTTCATTATGACCTCCTTTTTGAGAGAATGGCCTAAATAGTTTCTGTCCCAAAATAATATCGTGCCCCTTCGAGCAGCCGGAGCATTTGCCCTCCCACTACGATTTGTGAAATTTTTACGTCTCGAAATAGCTTTTCTATTTTTCCTTCTTTCGCATATCCATAAGATCCCATAAGTTCCAAAGCACGGTTTATTACTTTAAAGGCACATTCTGTAGCAACATTTTGACATATGCTTGCGGCTACTAATTGACCATGATCCCAAGGTGGACCATAAACTTCAGGATGATCTAACCTAATTAACGTATTCCAAAAAACCGATTCGGCAGTTACCATATCTGTTACTATTTGCCCCAATTCATGTACAATAACACCATGTTCTTTCATAGGTTTTCCCCCTATTTCTCTATTTTCAACGTAAGATCTTAAAATTTCAAATCCTCTTCTCATTATTCCAATTGCAAAAGCTGTACTGCATGCTCTTCCAATTGTTTCTTTAGCAATAAGTGATTTTACCTCATCTTCTCCTTCATGAAGTTTATTTTCTTTTGGTACTTTCACATTTTCGAACCAAATATCTCCACAAGTATCTATAGCAGCTCCCATTTTTTTATAAGGTTTACCAGTAGTTAGGCCAGGAGTATCAGCGGGTACAATAAATTGGCCAATGTTATTGGGGAATTGTTCACCTTCAATGGAGCAAATCACCAGAAAAGCTTTAGCTTCCCTAAATGCCGAAGGCCAAAGCTTATGGCCATTTATCACCCAAGTATCTCCTTCCCGTTTAGCCCTTGTACGAATAGCACTTCCTTTTAACCTTGGGTCTTCCACGTTACCTCCTCCGTGGGGTTCGGTTATGGCATTGCACATGGGGAAAGGTTCACTTCCAAGAAGCCATTCTGCGAGCTGTTTCATGAGATAGTCATTAGGTTTCGGTAGCATCACAGAGGCAACGACCCAAGATTGCAAAAAACCGGTGCATGCAAGTCCAAAATCCCCCCGTGCGACTTCTACAATGACGGCTCCGTTCTCTACTGTAGACCAATCGCCTTCTCCTCCATATTCCCGAGGAATGAAAGCTTTTTGCAAGCCCAAGTCGATCCACAGCTCCTTAAACAAATCATGAATAAGAGTATGCTCCGGCCTTTCGGTCCAATCCCAATAATCATCTAACACGTCCTCATGGGGCAAAACTCTTTCGTTTACCCATCTTTTTAAGGTTTCGCAATAGCTTTTTACCTCGTCTCTTATTAAATGATCAGGACGTAATGAAAACTCCTTCATTATACCCTCCTTAATTAATATTTGTGTAAACCTTCATTTTAAATGTTTTCACAAATGTGTGATTTTGTCAAGAAAAACAACAAAGGTTTTTTTTGTTTAAGATTTTTTTCATTTATTTGGGAATCTACGGATTTTTTAAAATCTTGACAAATCGGTTTATTGTGACATTATTTAAAAAGTTAAATTCTTTAAGGATAAAAAGGGAGGTGAGTCATGAGTAAAATAGGTATTGTGGGATGGGTGGTGGTTTTTTGGAGTCTTTTTGGGCTCGTCCAGGGCAGCCGCGCGGAGGAGGTTATAGCACCAAAAGAGATTCTGATTGGAGATACGGTTTCCTTTGTGGGTCCTTACTCTATATTCGGAGGCCTTTCCAGTTTCGGTACTAAAGCGGCAATTCAAGACATAAACGAAAAAGGAGGCGTATTTATACGCCATTATAAAAAGAGGATTCCCGTAAAGTGGATAACGAGGGACTGTCAAAGTGATCCACTCAAGGTCGCGCCTCTGACGGAGGAACTAGTGTTGAAGGACAAAGTGCATTTGATAGGTGGCCATTTTGAGGTGCCCACGCTTCGCCAGGGAACTGCCATAGTGGCTGAAAAGCATAAGATACCCGCTGTTTTTGGCGTAGGTACTTATGAGGCCTGGGTGGCTATGAGAAATGCTGCTGCTGTTCCTTGGCGGCACAGCTGGGCTTTTGGTTTTTCTATCGGTACCCCAGCACCTAAAGGAGACTTTCGAGAGAACGATCCGGGTTATTTGATGATGCCCACTTGGCTTGGTGCTTTAAAGGAATATGCTGACAAAACAAATAAGAAGATTGCCCTTTTTGCCTTGGACGATCCAGACGGGAGAGGTTGGTATCAAGCTTTCAGCAAGGCCGCCAAAGAAATGGGCTTCGAGTGCTATGGTTCAGAAAAGGAGTTTGGTATATATCCCGTTGGTACTACGGACTTTACCTCTTTGATCCAAGAATGGAAAAGAGCCGGCTGTGAGATACTTTGGGGCAATGCACCTGCTCCTGATATAGGGACTCTTCTCCGACAATGCAAGGCTCAAAAGTTCTTCCCGAAAGTTGTATTTGCCACCAGAGGCGCTATGTTTCAGCAGGAGATTGCAGGGTGGGGTGGGGACTTACCAAATGGGGTCCTTATGGAGATTTATTGGACTCCGGACATCAAAAATGCCAAAGGGATAGGAAATACTACTCCTAAATCTCTAGCGGAACGTTGGTATAAGGAGAACAAACAGCCTCTTCCTCAGGGTATAGGATGGAACTATGCAGTGGCTCAGACTATCTTTGATGTATTGGAAAGGGCTCAAAGTTTAAATTCCCAGGACATTTTGAAGGCTCTAGCGGAAACCGATCTGCTGACAATTTGGGGGCGTGTGGTCTTTGAAAAGGAAACGCAGTTCCAGAGGGTTCCTCTAGCCATAGGGCAATGGCAAAAGACGGACAAGCCATGGAAGTGGGAATGTCCGGTTGTCTTTTCTTACAACAAGAATCTTCCTGTAACAGGAAAGATAATTTTTCCGAAGCCCTGGGATTGACGAAATTTCCCTAATGGAGCATGTGAAGCGAGACTTATGTTGAAGGTGGAGGGGGTCTTTAAGTTCTTTGGTAAGTTGGCGGCTGTAACGGATGTGAGCTTCCAGGTTCTAGAGGGCGAGGCCGTTGGGATTATGGGGCCAAACGGTGCTGGTAAGTCTACCCTTCTCAGTTTAATAAGTGGGGAGCTTAGGCCAGATAGAGGAAGGGTATTATTTAAAGGAAGACCTATACACGGTTTGAAGGTGCATGAGATATGTAGAATGGGAATAGCGAGGGCTTCTCAAATTCCTCAACCTTTTTTGAGCATGAGTGTAAGGGATAACGTCGCAGTGGCAGCTATTTATGGGGGGCGTAACTCGTGGCAGAAGGCTAGGGAAGTTACCGAAGAAGTTCTTGAGATCGTTGGGCTTACTTCTAAAGCGGATTCCTTCGCCGGGGAACTCACAGAGGTTGAACTCAAGAGGTTGGAGTTGGCGAGGGCCTTGGCCACAGGACCTGAGTTAATGCTACTGGATGAGATTGCTGCTGGATTAACGGAAGAGGAAATTCCTGAGGTAATGGGTGTGCTTAATGCCTTGCGCAAGCGAGGCCTAACCTACATTTTAGTGGAACATGTGATCGATGTATTGGTGAACGTAGTTGATAGGATCATCGTAATGAAAGAAGGGCAGAAGATCGCCGAGGGCGATGTGAAGGCAGTTATGGATGATGAGCGCGTCATAGAGGCGTATTTCGGCAAGAGGGAAGGGATATGACCAATCCTACGGAAAAAGACGAAGTTCTTTTATCGGTGGAGGACCTGGAAGTAAGTTACGGACCTTTCAAAGTGCTAATGGGGGTTTCCCTTGTGGTTAAGAAAGGCGAAGTAGTGGCTGTGGTTGGTGCGAATGGGGCGGGAAAGAGCACTTTGCTCAACACAATAGCGGGCCTTTTGCCTATAAGGAGGGGCAAGATCATTTTCGAGGGGAAGGAAATAACGAGGGCCCCTGCTTATGCGAGGGTTCATATGGGGATAGCCTTAGTGCCCGAAGGCAGGCGCATTTTTCCGGAATTGAACGTGTTGGAGAACCTCCTTCTTGGTTCATATCCTAAACATGCCCGAGATGACTCTAAGGAGAACCTGCGAAGGGTTTTTGATCTATTTCCTATACTCGAAAAAAGACAGAAGCAATCAGCGAAGACTTTAAGCGGGGGAGAACAACAAATGCTCGCAATTGGGCGTGCTTTGATGTCTAAACCAAAACTCTTGCTCCTGGATGAGATGTCTCTCGGATTGGCTCCTCTTGTAGTCGATAGTTTATACGCCGCTATAGAGAAAATAAGGCTTGAAGGCACGACAATTCTGTTTGTGGAACAAAACGTCCGTAAGAGCCTATCCCACTCCGATAGAGGTTATCTCATGAAAGGAGGGAAGATTGCCCTTTGTGGCCCATCAAGAGATCTTCTCCGTGAACGTTCGATTAGGCAAGCATATTTCGGCATCTCAGAGGGTAAATAGTGGAACTAGGCACAGCTTTTGTTATGGGCATACTTCTTGGGGGGCTTTACGGCTTAGTTGCTCTTGGTCTCTCACTGATTTTTGGTGTGGTAAGGGAGATGAACCTTGCTCACGGAGATTTTGTGGTCTTGGGAAGCTACTTTGCTTATACGATAGTAACAGCATGTGGAATTGACCCCATTTTGAGTCTAGCACTTGGTGTTCCGGTGTTTCTAGTTATCGGATATGTTTTACAAAGGTTCCTTTTGAACTATGCTTGTCGGATATCTCATGACACTGTCCTCTTGGTCACTTTCGGCATTTCCGTGGTGCTCCAAAATGTCTTTCACATTACATGGGGTCCGCTATCCCGAAATTTGACGACTCCTTACACCCTCTCAGGGTTGGCCTTTGGGCGGTTTCACATTCCTCTCCCTTATTTATTGGATTTTTTAGCAGCCGCTCTCTTCATGACGGCTTTGTACCTTTTCCTTAAACATACCTATTTGGGTAGAGCTATAAGGGCAGTAGCTCAAGAACCAACGGCGGCACAACTTGTGGGCGTGAACGTAGAGAGAGTCCATGCCATTACCTTTGGAATCGCTACGGCGCTTTGTGCTGTAGCTGGAGTCTTTCTCGGGATGACTTTTTCTTTTACTCCATCCACAGGCCCGGCTTTTTTGATCATGGCGTTTGGTGTGGTAGTACTCGGTGGATTGGGGAGCATAGTGGGTACGTTGATTGCCGGTATACTTTTTGGACTCGTGCAGACGCTGAGTGGACATTTTTTTGGAGTTGTCACACAAACACTGGCCTCTTATGTGATGGCTTTGGTTGTGTTATCGATCTTTCCAAAAGGGTTATTTGGGAAATGATATGAAGAAGCTCGATCTGCTTGTTATCTTCTCGGTTTTACTCTTGGCGGTGGTTCCTCTAGCCAAAGTTCCCTCTCTATTTTATACCTATGCTTGTCTTTACTGTTTTTACCTTGCCATGGCGAATATGTGGAACCTTGTGGCGGGATACGCGGGTCTCATATCTTTATGCCCCGCCGCCTTCGTGGGGCTTGGAGGATATACCGTAATTCTTGGAACTTGGTTTTCCTTGCCCTGGTACTTGGGCCTAGTGCTCGGAGGAGTGGTAGCTGCTCTGTTTGCTGTTTTGGTTTCCCTTCCCCTATTTAGATTGAGAGGCGTCTATTTTACTATAGGAAGCTTCGTTGTGCCTGAGATATTGAAAGGCATTTTCTTAATTTGGCGTCCTGTGGGAGGAACTGTTTATGGAAGAGGGGCGGGATATCCCATTCAGGGGGATGCGTTGGGACAGTTGACCATTTACTACTTGGCCCTTGGTTTGGCCTTTCTTTCTTTGGCCTTGGTGAGAAGGTTGAGTGAGTCCCCCTTCGGTATGGCAATGAGAGCCATAAGGGATAATGAGTCAGCCGCAGAGAGGTGTGGTGTAGATACTTTCAAGGTGAAGTTCGAAGCTTTTTGCATTTCCGCTTTAGTAACAGGGTGGGCTGGTGGAATATACTACCTAGGTCAAGGTTACATTGAACCTTTAAGCGGTTTCGGAATCCAATGGCTTATCGCTATTATGCTTTCGGTCATAATAGGAGGTAGGGGTACAATAGGGGGACCCATCTTAGGAGTAGGCCTTTTCCTTTTCCTCTATTTTCTTTTGACTCGATATGGGGAGCTCAGTTTGATCTTGCAAGGGAGTTTGTTGATTACGATCGCAATTGTGGTTCCTCAGGGCTTGGTCGGTATGGTAAGAAAAATAAAGGCATTACTAGAAAGACGTATAGCCATTTATGAGATTGCACAGCCTAAAAGTTAAAGAAAGGAGGAGTTTCCCATTTTTCTTGCAAAAAGAGGATAAAAAACTAGAAAGACTAATTTGTTATAAAAATCAACCCTTTATTACCAAAAAACCATAGCGAAAAAGCCTTGGGTTTACTTTTAAAAAGGGCAAATTTTCATAAAAAGCAAAGCCTTAACAAATCTCATCTTCCGAAAGGGGGATTTTTTGCCTTCTCTCAAAGCTTACTTCATTATCAACAAACCATACCTCTAAAGGCTCCACCTTATAAAACCTGTTTTCAAGAGAAGCGGTGAATTCGGGCGTGAAAGGGATTTTTTTTAAGAAACTTTCAAGTATCTTTACCGCCTTGGGGAACTTAAACAAGGCCTTAAAATAAACGGCCGTAAACGGATACTTCTCCACATATAACCTTAGGGCTTCGGCTATTTCCTCCTCTTTCTCAAGCCTTTTCGCCCTCCCGAGCATCTGAATGCCCTTTATTTTTTTCCAATCATCAAGTTTCTTAAGTTGGTAATCCTCATAAATCGTTATGGCCACAAGGGGGTTCTTTCCAATGTTTTGACAGTGCAAGCAACTATTGGGATTTGAGATGAAATAAAGGGTAAAACCCGAATTGGCATAAAAAACCGGAGCAGCCCACAGCTTTCCTTCCGCGAAGGTGGCAATCGTCATGGTAAAATGCTCTTCGATATACCTTAAAGCTTTTTCCCTAAGCTCTTTTTCGGTAATGGAATACGTACCCTCTCCCATGTTTCAACCTCACCAGAAATTACAAAAAATATCGGATGCGGTTCAATTTGTTCTTTTGAAGAATTTAGGCAAAATTTAAAAAACCTATCTTTATCTCGAAATTTTAGTTTATTACACAAATGCTTTAACTCATAAAGAAGCTGTCCTTCAGTTACAGGGATAGCCTTTGAAAGCAAGGTAATTCCTTCTATCTTGCTCACATCGAAATTATACCCTCGGTTCTTTGCTTCCAAATAGACATAATAGAGATAGGAGTTTATGGCCGAAAGAGGATCTCTGTAATTTTTAAATCTTTCAAGTTGCGGATGGTTTTTATAGCCTCTTATATGTCCTTCGAGGACTTTTTTGGCTAATAAAGCCTCTCTCCAAAGAGCAACTAATCCTTTTGTGTCCAAATATCGAGGATGAATACTCCAAAGCCGCATAAATACCCTATTTCTCAAATATGCCCATATTTTTATGTCCTTCTTTTGTTCAATCATAAAGGGCCTAAAACCAACCTGTCAATTTCGGGTTAAAGCTCTTTTAAGGCGAAGGAACCAAAAGACTTCTCTCTTCCGCCTTCCTTCGCTACTCCCCGTTAAGGCCTCCCTCTAAACTCTCTTGACAAAAAAACCAGCCTCGGGTAGAGAGTATGTGTATTTTCTCACAAAGTCGAGGGAAGGGATGTTAAGCGAATACATTGGGATAATTTTGATGAGTGGGCTTGCGGCTTTTGTCGCTTTGTTGATCCTCTTTATGTCGCATCTTCTTGGACCTAGGAGGGTTGAACCAGTTAAGCTCTCTCCTTATGAGTGTGGCGTTATTACCATTGGTCCTACTCATGAGACGATTCCGGTGAAGTATTACCTTGTGGCCATGCTGTTTTTGGTCTTTGACCTTGAGGTGGTTTACCTTTATCCTTGGGCCACCGTTTTCAAGGACCTTGGGATGGTGGCTTTTATAGAGATGTTGATTTTCGTGTTTATCTTGCTCATTGGGCTTTTTTATGTTTGGAAGAAAGGAGCGCTTGAATGGGAATAGAGTCAAGGCTTCCTGAAGGCGTAGTGTTGACAACCCTTGAGGATATTGTCAATTGGGCTAGGAAAAACTCCATATGGCCTGTCACCTTTGGTCTTGCCTGTTGTGCTCTGGAGATGATGGTCACAAGCTCGGCTGCCTTTGACATCGCCCGGTTTGGAGCCGAGGTCTTCAGGCCTTCACCAAGGCAAGCGGATCTCATGATCGTGGCTGGGACGGTGACCAAAAAGATGGCCTATATGGTCAGAAGGATTTACGATCAGATGCCAGAGCCCAAGTGGGTCATTGCATATGGGACCTGTGCTTCTACGGGGGGTATTTTCAGGACTTATAACGTGGTTCAAGGGGTTGATAAGATAGTCCCGGTTGACGTTTACGTTCCCGGCTGTCCGCCAAGGCCCGAGGCCCTCCTTGAGGCGTTGATGAAGCTCCAAGAAAAAATATCCCGAGAAAAGTTCTCTCAAAGGCCAGATATCATAAGGCCATTAAGGCCTGAGGAGATAAGGTAAATGTGGGATAAGGAGACTCCTTTAAGGCTTAAGGAACGTTTTCAGGATACGGTGATTGAGATTGAAGAGACGAGGGGAGAGATTTCGGTCCGGGTAACCCCTCAGAAGGTGGTTGAGGTCTTAAGGTACTTGAAAGAGGAGAATTCTCCGAGATATCAGATGTTGGTTGACCTCTGTGGGGTTGACTATCCCCAAAGGGATAAGCGGTTTGAGGTGGTTTATCTCCTTCACTCCATGGAAAACAACAACCGCTTGAGGGTTAAAACTCAAGTAGGGGAAGGGGAATCCTTGCCTTCGGCCTGTAAAGTATGGCGAGGGGCTAACTGGCTTGAGCGGGAAGTTTACGATATGTTGGGCATCAAGTTTGAGGGGCATCCGGATCTTCGGAGAATATTGACATGGGAAAACTTTAAGGGCCACCCCTTGAGGAAGGACTTCCCCTTGGAAGGCGAAGAGGATTTTGAGCTTCCTTCCACTCCTCCTGATCTTGAGCCACCCAAATGGTTCGTTGGAGAGGGAGAAAAGTACCTCATCGTCAACATGGGGCCCCAACATCCCTCAACCCATGGCGTTTTGAGGGTGATCCTCAAGCTTGAGGGAGAAGGGATAGTTGATGCGCTTCCTGTCATCGGACATTTACATCGGGGGGTTGAGAAGCTCGGTGAGAACATGAAATATCTTGAGGCTTTGACCTTAACGGATAGGCTCGATTATACGGCTGCTTTTTCCAATAACTTGGCCTATATGCTTGCGGTTGAAAAGCTTTTTGGGGTTGAGCCTCCCAAAAGGGCCCAATACATAAGGGTTATGCTGGCGGAGTTTTCCCGTCTTTCAAGCCATTTGCTTTGGCTTGCGACCCACGCGCTGGATATAGGGGCGATGACCGTGTACTTTTATTGCTTCAGGGAAAGGGAAAAGATATTGGAGATCGTCGAGGACATAAGCGGGGCTCGATTGACGCCCAGTTTTCTCCGCATAGGAGGAGTGGCCAAGGATTTACCCGAGGGGGTTGAGGAGAAGATTGAGGCCTTCGTAAAGGAGTTTCCTTCTCGAATAAAAGAATATGAGACCCTTCTTACCAAAAACCCCATATGGCTTAAGAGGACAAAGGGCATTGGAGTCTTAAAACCTGAAGATGCCATTGATTATGGGGTAACAGGACCACCTTTGAGAGGGTCGGGCATTAAGTGGGATGTGAGGAAGGCTTTGCCCTATTCGAGTTATGAGGAGTTTGATTTTGAGATACCCATCGGGGAGACGGGTGACACTTATGACCGATACTTGGTCAGACTGGAAGAGATGAGGCAATCAACGCGTATAATCGATCAAGCCTTAAAGAAGATCAAGGAGACACCGCCTGGAGAGATTTTGATCGATGATCCATATGTGGTTCCTCCTTCCAAAGAGATGGTGGAGAAGGAACCCCATGCCTTATTAAGGCATTTTAAGTACTTTTCGGAAGGACCATCTCCATTGCCCGGAGAGGCTTATATGAGCGTCGAAGGACCCAAAGGGGAACTCGGGTGGTATCTTGTAAGTGACGGTTCGCCAAGGCCTTACCGTTTTAGGGTGAGACCTCCCACGTTCATGAACCTTCAGGTCCTTCCCCTTATGACGAAGGGGCATCTGGTGGCGGATATAGTGGCTGTTATTGGTAGTATCGATATCGTGTTAGGAGAGATAGATCGTTAGAGGTGAGGAAAAATGGGGGTTTTAAGCTGTTGGGGTGAAAGGGTTGAGAAGGATCAAATGATTTTGCCTCTTCCCGAGGAGTTTCGACCCGGTTTGAAGATCAAGGCCTTCATGGGATGGGACGGTTTTGAGATTCGGGAGGAAACCGTAAACATCGTTGATATGTGCTTGGCCTGGATGGAGGAGACTCAGAGATATTCCTGTGGTAAGTGTTTTCCCTGTAGGGTTGGGACAAAGGTAGCCTGTGAGATTTTACGGAAGATAGTTCAAGGCAAAGGGGAAGAGAAGGACCTGGAAAAGCTTGAAGGGCTACTTGAATCTATAAGAGATTCTTCCAAGTGCGGAATCGGCCAGACATCCCCTATTCCGGTGCTTAAGGCCTTAAGGTATATGCGTGAGGCCTTTGAAAAGGCCTTAAAGGAAGGCGTCAAGGAAAGAGGAAGGTACGTTTTCAGGCTGACTGCCCCCTGTATGAATGCGTGTCCCGCCCATTTGGATATACCCTCTTATGTGGAGGCTGTAAGGGAACACGAGTTTTCGGAATCCTTGAGGATAATAAGGGAGAGGCTCTGCCTTCCCGGGACACTGGGAAGGGTTTGTGTTAGGCCCTGTGAGTCCAATTGTCGAAGGGCTTTGGTGGAAGGATCCATAAGCATCAGGGAGATCAAGAGGTTTGTAGCGGATTACGAGATATTGAAGAAGAGGGAGGTTGTTTTTGATCAAGCGCAATCTCCTCGAGGGAAAAGGGTCGCCATAATAGGGGCCGGCCCGGCAGGGCTTTCCTGCGCTCATTTTTTGGCCCTTTTGGGTTATGAGGCGGTTATTTTCGAAAGGCACGACCGTCCTGGAGGAATGGCCAGGTGGGGCATTCCCGATTACAGGCTTCCTCCGAACATATTGGAAAGGGAGGCGGCTCTGGTAGAGAGGCTTGGTGTTAGGATCGAATATAACGCGGAGGTGGATCGGAAAAAGTTTGAGGAGCTTTTACGGGAATATGATGCTATCTTCATCGGCGTAGGGGCTCAGGGTTCTGCGGAGATGGGCGTTGAGGGAGAGAAGGAGAACTACGAAGGGTTTATCCCTGGGGTCAGGTACCTTTTTAAGATAAATCGAGGTGAAGACCCTTATCCCGAAGGCAAAAGCGTCATTGTGGTCGGTGGCGGTAACGTGGCCATGGACTGTGTGAGAACTTCCTTAAGGCTTGGCAAATGGCCGGTGAGGCTTGTTTATCGTAGAACAAGAGCCGAGATGCCAGCAAATGAAGAAGAGATCGTTGAAGCCGAGGAAGAGGGGGTAGAGTTTCACTATCTCTGTAATCCCACAAGGATAATAGCCGAGGAGAGGAAGGTTAAGGCGGTTGAACTTATAAGGATGAGATTGGGAGAACCTGATGCTTCGGGTAGAAGAAGGCCTGAACCCGTACCAGGGTCCGAATTTGTGATGGAGACCGACATCCTCGTTCCGGCTATTGGACAAAGGGTGGAGCTTTCCTTCCTTGAGGGGTCCAAGGTCAAGATAAGCAAATGGGGAACTGTCGAAGCGGATCCTTTGACCTTACAGACCTCGGATCCCAAGGTCTTCAGCGGTGGTGACTGCGTCACGGGGCCCGATGTCCTTATAAGGGCGGCAGCAGCCGGAAGAACGGCTGCATTTATGATCCACTCTTTTTTCCAACAGGGAAAAGTGGAACCCACGGACGAACAGCTTATGGACAAGATCCTTGAGAAGTTTAAGCTTTTTGATCCCAAGGAGAAGGTCCAAGTGCCTCCAGGCCAGATGAGAGAAGAGCCTTTTATATTGGAGCCTGAGGTCCGAAGGCACACCTTTGAGGAGGTTAATAAAGGTTTGAAGACACCTCAGGCCATAAGGGAGGCCTTAAGATGTCTGAGATGTTACCGAGGAGCGATGGTGGCCCTTTAAGGGGGATGAAGATGGTGAACTTAAAGATAGACGGAAAAGAAGTGGAGATCGAAGAGGGAAAGACGATCCTTGAAGCCGCAAAAAAAGCGGGGATAAGGATCCCTACCCTTTGTTACCATGAAAGGCTTTTGCCCATAGCCTCCTGTAGGATTTGCCTTGTGGAAGTCGAAGGGTTTGAGAAGCCCGTTACCGCATGTAATACCGTGGTACAAGAGGGGATGTCGGTAAGAACTCAAAGTCCTCTTTTGAGTAAGCTTCGAATGGAATCGCTAAAGCTCATTCTGATCAATCACCCTTTGGATTGCCCCATATGCGATAGGGGTGGGGAATGCGAGCTTCAAAACCTGGTTTATGAGCTCGGAATTTCCGAAGAGCCCTATTTCGTTGAGGAGAAGAGGGAAAGAGGGCCTCAAAAGGGGGCTGTTTCCTTTATAAGGCATTGGCCTGATCGGTGTGTCCTGTGTTTGAGGTGTATAAGGGCCTGTCAGGAGATAAGTGGAGCCAGGGCCTTAGAGCTCGAAGGCACTGGCTATGCGGCCAGAATTAAGGTAAAGGAAGAGAGATGCCTTAAATGCGGAGAATGTGTAAGGGTTTGTCCCATCGGTGCCATGACTGAAAGAACCTTCGTCAAAAGGGCAAGACCCTGGCAGAGGGAGGAGAAGGAGACGGTTTGTTCTCATTGTAGCTTGGCTTGTGAACTTAGGATCAAGGCCTTCGAGGGAGAAGCAGTTGGGGTTTCTTCAGAGAAAAGCCTTTGTGGGAAAGGGTATTTTGGATTTCAGTATCTTAACCCCAAGGAGAGGCTTTTGAGGCCTTTGATAAGGACAAATGGCTATGTGAGAGGAGGGACCTTTGAGGAGGCCGTGGAGGCCGTTCGATCCGCTTTGAAGAAGGTGGGGTCTGAGAAGTTCGGAGTTATCCTTGGGGGAAGGCTTACTGTGGAAGAAGGGCTTTACCTTAAGGAAGTTTTGAGTCAAATAGGAATTAAGGAGATAGGAAGTACCTCCCATTTCCACACTGGTCCTTTCTTCAAGGCTTTTAAGGAGGTGTTCGGAGAGAATTGTCCTGGAAGAAGCCTTGAGGAGGTAAAGGAAGCGGATTTGGTTTTTGTAGTAGGGGATCTTGAAGGTGAAAATCAAGTTTCGGCCAATTGGGTGAGGGAAGCCATTTTTAAAAACGGAGCCCGTTTAATCCTCCTTTACCCGAGAAAGGTCCTTTTGAGAGAAGAAGCGGATTGCTTCTTGCAGGTTAAGGCTGGGGATGAAGGGTTGGTGTTGGGATGGCTCATTCAAGAACTCGGGAAGAAAAAGGGTTTTGAAGGCCTTTCAGTGGGTTTTGATCTTGAGAGCGTAAAAAACAAAACTCAACTTTCGGAAGATCTCTTAAAAGAGGCCTTAGAATTATTAAGCGAGGCAAAAAGGCCTTCTTTTTTGGTGAGTTCCCTCTACGGTCTTTCGGAAAATGGGCAAGCTTTAATGGAGGGTTTGATGAGTCTTGGCGTTCTCTCCGGGGCCATGAAGGAGGGGTGTGGGATTCATCTGGTAGGACCTCAGGCCAATATGATCGGGCTTTCTCTTATCTTAAATGACGGGGCTTCTCCTCTTGAAATACTAAGAAAGTTGGAAAAAGGAGAACTTCAGGGGCTGTTTGTCTTCGGAGAAGATCTGTTTTACACCTGTCCGAAGGGGCTTGTAGAAAGGGCTTTAAGGGAAAAGTACCTTGTGGTCTGGGACCTTTACCTTGGGCCTTTAGCTCAAAGGGCCAATGTGGTTATCCCGGGCCTTAGCCATGGGGAAAAGGAGGGGCATTTTATAGATTCCTCTTACCAGCTCAAAAAGGTGAGACCCGTCTTCCAAGTGGAAAAGGAAGCAATACCCATATCGGCCTTCATGCAAGAGTTGGCAGCGGGGTTTGGCCTTAAAGTAGATCTTCAGAAAATCCAAAGACTCCAAGAAGAGCTCATTCAGGGGATCAAGAGATTTGAGGGAGAGGGAAGAATAAAGGTCCCAAGTTTTACCTTTGTGGAAGGCTTTAGGCTCTTTGTAGAAAGGGCCTTTTTGAACCATCACTTGGGGACCAGAGACGAAATAAAGGATCCCGCTATGGCGGAGATCGTGGGAACGGGCAGACTTCTTATTAACCCCGATGATTTGCCCGAAAAGGGACTTAAAGAGGTTAAACTCATCGGGGCAAGTGGAGAGATTGTTTTGGAAGTTCAAGAAAGTGAAGAGATTCTTTCGGGTAATCCTTGCTTCAGGGTGGGGCTTAATCCGGTAAACTTCACGGAGATCATGGGAGAAGAGGGGGAGGTCCCCCATATTTGGTCTGCTCCTATAAAAAGGATCGAGAGGGTTTAAGAGATGGAGTTCATATACTTTTTGATCGAGACGATCATAAAGGTCATCGTGGTTTTTGCAGTAGTCATGCTATGTGTGGCTTATATGACCTGGCTTGAGCGGAAGGTTTTAGGGCACATTCAGGTTCGGTATGGCCCGAATAGGGTAGGCCCATTTGGATTATTGCAGCCCATCGCTGATGGTATCAAAGCCTTTTTCAAGGAGGAGGTGATTCCGGCAAAGGCCGATAAAGTCCTATATGTGCTTGCGCCGGCCATTCCCTTCGTGTTTGTGCTTTCCATTTTTGCGGTTATTCCCTTTGGAGAACCCATAACCCTTTTTGGCAGGAAGATAAAGCTTTGTATAGCTGATATTCCGATAGGGTTGCTCTACTGTTTTGCCATGGCTTCCTTGGCGGAATATGGGATAGTCCTTGGGGGATGGTCCTCTTATAACAAGTATGGGCTTATGGGGGCATTGAGAGCGGCCGCTCAGATGGTGAGTTATGAGATAGCTCTTGGTTTGACGGTTCTTGGGATCTTAATGCTTTCTGGTACTTTGAACCTTTCGGAGATCGTTAGGAAACAGATCGAGGGGCATTGGTTTATCCTTTATCAACCCTTTGCCTTTGTGTTGTTCTTGATTTGTATGTTTGCCGAGATAAACCGAACGCCCTTTGATATGCCCGAGGCCGAGTCGGAGCTCGCTTGTGGGTATAACATAGAGTATTCGGCGATGAAATTCGCCATGTTCTTTATGGCCGAATATGCTCATCTTTTAGCTGTGGCCTCTTTGGCTACGGTTCTTTTCCTTGGGGGATGGGATGGCCCATTCCTCCCACCTGGGCTTTCTTGGATATGGTTTGCGGTCAAGGTTTTTGTACTTGTATTTTTCGCCATATGGGTAAGGGGAACCTATCCGAGGTTGAGGTATGACCAGATAATGAAGTTCGGATGGAAGGTCTTGATTCCCCTTGCCCTTGCGAATGTACTGGTTACAGGATTGGTGATGGCACTTTAGCGGGGAGGAGAAGATGATCTGGCCACTCCTAAAAGGATTAAGCCTCACGCTTAGGGCTTTTTTCTCAAAGCCCGTTACGATCCAATACCCCGAGGAGAAAAGACCCCCTTCTCGAAGGTGGAGGGGAACCCATTACTTTGAGGTCCTTCCGGATGGGGATACCAAGTGCGTGGCTTGTGGTTTATGTGTAGCTGTGTGTCCTCCTAAGGCCATAAGGCTTGTGGCCGTGGAGATGGAGGATGGTAGGAGATACCCTGAGGTTTATGAGCTTGATGCCATAAGGTGTATTTACTGCGGGTTGTGTGAAGAGGCCTGTCCGGTAAACGCCATAAAACTTTCCACTATCACCAATTTGGTGGGTTACAGAAGGGAAGACCTTAAGTGGGATAAGGGGAGACTTATTGAGAGAAGGAGAGAGAAGGAGGAAATGGGATGATCATCCAATGGATTGTCTTTATACTGGCCTCTTTATCGGCAATAGTCTTTGCCCTTTTGATGATAACTCGTAGAAACCCAATCCATTCAGCGGTGTGTCTCATAGTGAACTTCCTTTCGGTGGCGGTGCTTTATGTGCTTTTGGGACGAGAATTCATAGCCATTTCTCAAGTGATCATTTACGCCGGGGCCATAATGATGCTTGTGGTCTTCACTATAATGCTCATAAGCGTGGAAGAGGTGAGAAAAAAGCCCCTTTTGAGAATCGGAGCGGGAGGAGTTATAGGGATCGTTTTAACCATATTGCTTTTAGGGTATTTGGGACTTGGTTCCTTTGGGGGAAGCCTTTATGGTGAAAAGGGCGATTTAACCATGGAGGCCATAAGGGAAATGGGTCCCTTCAAAGCGGTTGGGAAGCTTTTTATGACCCAGTATCTTCTTCCCTTTGAATTGGCTTCGGTGGTTCTTCTTGTGGGGATCATCGGGGCAGTGATTTTAGCCAAAAAGGAGAGGTGAGATGATTCCCTTGGAGCTTTACCTCTTGGTTAGTGCTTTACTTTTCGTTATAGGGATAATCGGTGTTTTGATAAGGAGAGAGGCCATTGTGATCTTCATGTCCATAGAGATGATGCTTTCGGCCGTGGGAATAGCGCTTGTCGCCGCTTCGAGGGTTTATGAAGGGCTTGATGGGATGATCCTCGCCTTCTTGGGCATGACCGTTGCGGCTTCGGAGGCGGCCATAGGTCTTGCCATTTTCGTATTGCTTCATAGGACATATAAGGGTGTTAAGGTGGACGAGATCAATTTATTGAAGGGGTAAGGACCATGATCGAGTATGTATGGCTTATTCCGCTTTTTCCGGCCATCGGTTTTTTGATAAATGGGCTTATAAGCAGATGGTATAACCTTCCGAAGGCCTTTATAGCCTGGGTTGCCTGTTCCGCCTTGGCTCTTTCCTTTATCGGGTCGGCGGCGGTCTTCTTTGAGCTTTTGAAGCTACCTCCGGAGCTAAGGGTGAAGATTCCGGATGTGATCCTTTTCGATTGGGTGGTCTCCGGCGATTTGAGGACTGTTATAGGTTACAAGGTGGACCCGCTTTCTATGGTTATGGCCCTGGTGGTTACCGGGGTCAGTTTCCTCATTCACGTTTATTCGGTGGGGTATATGCACGAAGACCCCGGTTTTGCCAGGTATTTTTCCTACCTTAACCTCTTTGTCTTTATGATGCTCAATTTGGTTTTAGCCAATAACTTCCTTCTCATGTTCCTAGGTTGGGAGGGGGTAGGTCTTTGCAGTTATCTTTTGATCGGGTTTTGGTTTGAAAAGGAAGCCCCTCCTCAAGCGGGGCTTAAGGCGTTTATCGTTAACCGGGTTGGGGATTTTGGCTTTTTGATCGGGTTATTCTTGATCTTCTCCAAGCTTGGGACTTTGGTTTTCGATGAAGTGTTCGCTAAGGCTCATCTCCTTGATCCCTGGACCGTGACCCTTATAACCCTGATGCTCTTTGTGGGGGCTACTGGAAAATCGGCCCAGCTCCCCCTTTACGTGTGGTTACCCGATGCTATGGAAGGTCCTACGCCAGTCAGTTCCCTTATTCACGCGGCCACCATGGTCACAGCTGGGGTTTATATGGTCGCAAGGTGCCATGTGCTTTATGAGATGGCCCCTTTGAGCATGATGGTGGTAGCTACCATAGGGGCTTTGACGGCGATTTTTGCCGCTTCAATGGCCTTGGTGCAAGTGGACTTTAAGAGGATTTTGGCCTACTCCACTATAAGCCAGCTTGGGTACATGTTCTTGGCGGTTGGCGTGGGTGCTTATAGCGCGGGGATATTCCATCTCATGACTCATGCCTTCTTCAAAGCACTTTTATTCCTTGCCGCTGGAAGCGTGATGCATGGTTTGGCTGGGGAGCTGGATATAAGGCGAATGGGACAGCTGAAGGAGAAGATGCCCATAACCTTCTGGACTTTTCTTCTGGCCGCTTTGGCCATAGCGGGTATTCCCGGCTTTTCGGGCTTCTTCTCGAAGGATGAGATCCTTTGGAACGCCTTCTCAAGTCCGAAAGGGCATACCCTTTTATGGCTTATAGGCCTTATCACCGCGGGGATGACCGCCTTTTACATGTTCAGGCTTTGCTTTATGGCGTTTTTCGGCCGCTTCAGGGGAGATCATGAGGTCTTTCATCATGCCCATGAGTCACCCCCCATAATGACCATACCCATGATAGTACTTGCGGTTCTTTCGGTTATAGGAGGTTACGTGGGAATACCCCATGTGCTGGGAGGTCACAATTACTTCCACGAGTTCCTTTCTCCCGTCTTTAAGATTTATGAAAACTTGCCCCATGGAGAAGGAAGCGAGAAATTGGAGCTTCTTTTGATGGCCCTTTCGGTAGCAGTGGCCCTCTTTGGGATCTTTCTCGCCTTTAACCTTTACCTTAGAAATCCCGAGCTCCCCAAAAAACTTAGTGAGAAATGGGCTAAAGCTTATAAGATCCTTTGGAACAAGTATTACGTGGATGAGATATACGGATTTATCTTTGTTGAAGGCTCCAAGGGATTCGGAAGGATCCTTTGGCATAACTTCGATGAGGCAGTGATCGACAGGACCGTCAATTGGATCGGATCGCTTATGAAGGTTATGGGAGCTGGTTTGAGGCTTTTCCAGACGGGGTTTGTCAGGGATTACATCGTTGGGATCCTTGTTGGTGCTTTGATCTTGATGCTCCTTATTTTGTGAGGGAGGTAAGATGGAGGGGATATTCGGCTTAGGTTGGCTTACGGTTTTGATATTCTTGCCGCTTGTCGGAGCTATAGTGCTTCTGTTTTTCCCGAGAAGGTGTGAGGGGTTAATAAAATGGTTTACCCTGGGGGTTACGCTCCTTAATTTCATTCTTTCGATCATTGTGTTTGCGAAGTTTGACGATTCTAAGGTGGGGATGCAGTTTGTCGAGCGTTTCCCTTGGATCCGGGCTTGGGGAGCGGAGTATTACTTGGGGATAGATGGGATAAGTTTATTGCTTGTGGTTTTGACCACCTATCTTATGGTCCTTTCCATATTGAGCTCTTGGTCGTCGGTTGAGAAGGCGCTTAAGGAGTATATGATCGCCTTTTTGCTTCTTGAGACGGGCATGATAGGGACCTTCTGTGCCCTTGACCTTTTATTGTTCTACCTCTTCTGGGAATTTACGTTAATCCCCATGTACTTGATCATCGGCATATGGGGTGGTCCTCGAAGGGTTTACGCGGCCATCAAGTTCTTCCTTTATACTATGGCCGGAAGCGTTTTGATGCTTGTGGCCATTTTGGCGCTTTATTTCCTCCATGCAAAATCCAGTGGCCAATACACCTTTGACCTATTTGCCCTTTACAACACCCCCATGCCGATTAAAACGGCCCTTCTGCTATTTACGGCCTTTTCCTTGGCCTTTGCCATCAAAGTCCCCATGTTCCCCTTTCACACCTGGTTACCCGATGCTCACGTGGAGGCACCTACTGCGGGCTCGGTGATCTTGGCTGGGGTGCTCCTTAAGATGGGAACCTATGGTTTTTTGAGATTTGCGATTCCACTTTTCCCTCAGGCTGCAAAGGAGGCCCAGATCACCGTTTTGGTTTTGGCCTTAATAGGGATTATTTACGGAGCGCTTGTCTCAATGATGCAAGAAGATTTGAAGAAACTTGTGGCCTTTTCGAGCGTGAGCCACTTGGGGTTCGTTATGCTCGGCATGTTCGCCTTCACCCATCAAGGCCTTCAAGGTAGCGTTTATCAGATGTTAAATCACGGGGTCTCCACCGGGGCTCTGTTTATCCTGGTTGGGATGATCTACGAAAGGCGCCACACGAGGCTCATTAAGGAGTTCGGGGGACTTGCCAAAATCATGCCCATTTATGCCACCTTTTTCATGATTGTGGCGCTTTCCTCAATCGGCCTTCCTGGGACCAATGGATTTGTGGGAGAGTTCACGATTCTGCTTGGGACCTTTAAATCCCAGCCAGTTTTCGGGATTCTTGGAGCTACTGGTGTTATATTTGCGGCCGGTTATATGCTT
Organism: uncultured Thermodesulfobacteriota bacterium; assembly: GCA_964480925.1. GTDB lineage: Bacteria > Desulfobacterota > B13-G15 > B13-G15 > B13-G15 > B73-G16. The sequence goes on along the minus strand of CAYZRR010000010.1, from coordinate 9,707 downwards.
TGGATGATGAAAAGGGTCTTTTTCGGGGAGGTGACCAATGAGGAGAACGAAACATTAAAAGACCTTAACAAAAGGGAAATCATTACCCTGATTCCCATTGTGATTATGATCTTTTGGATGGGCATTTATCCCAAGTTCTTCTTCCAGAAGATGGACCTTTCGGTCGATGCGTTTTTGAAGGATCTTCAAACAAGACAAAGCCTTTTTGTGGAGAAGGCTCAGATAGAAAAACTTGGGGGAAGATAAGATGGGGGCAATGGACTTTAAGAAGGAGCTTTTTGGTATTTTGCCGGAGATAGTGCTGTTTTGTTTCGCTATGGTGAGCCTGCTTTTGGGCGCTTTTTTGAAGGGGAACTTGAGGCGTATAACGGGGTATATAGCCCTTTTGGGGTATGTGGTTGCCTTTTTTGTCATCTTTCCAAGTGGAAGTGAGGCCTTTAAGGCTTTTTATGGGATGATCTCCCTTGATCCCTTTAGCGTATTTTTTAAGGTCCTCTTTTTGGTGATCGGCTTCTTGGTGGTGCTTCTCTCTTTGGATTTTGCGAAAAAGGAAGAGGTGGGCTTTGGGGAATATTACGCCCTTATTTTAATCGCCACCTGTGGGATGATCCTTATGGCTTCTTCTTCAAATTTCGTGACCCTCTTTTTAGGGCTTGAGATCATGTCCCTTTCGATTTACGCCTTAACGGGTATCACCCGGGAAGATCCGAGGAGTGTGGAGGCAGCCTTTAAATATTTTCTCCTTGGAGCCTTCGCTTCGGCCTTCTTCCTTTACGGGGTGGCCCTCCTTTATGTCTCAAGTGGGACATTAGATCTTATTGCCTTCGGGCAGTTGCTCAAATCAAAGGCCCAAGTTTTAAAAGACCCTACCTTCCTTGTGGGATTGGGCCTTTTACTGGTTGGATTTGGTTTCAAACTCGCCCTTGTTCCATTTCACATGTGGACGCCGGATGTGTACGAAGGGGCGCCGACGCCCATTACGGCCTTTATGGCCACTGGGGTTAAGGCTGCAGCCTTTGCGGGATTTTTGAGGGTTTTACTTTTTGCCCTTACTTCCCTTCCAATGAAATGGGAAGAGGTTTTATGGGTTTTATCGGTTGCTACCATGAGCCTTGGTAATTTAATAGCCTTAAGGCAGGATGATATAAAGAGGATGCTCGCCTATTCTTCCATTGCCCATGCGGGGTATATCCTCATAGGAATAATCTCGGGACCCGCAAGGGGATATTCCGCGGCTCTTTTTTACCTTTATGCCTATGCCTTTATGAACATAGGAGCCTTTTCGGTTGTGGCCATTCTGAGCAAAAAGGGGCATCCTAATACGGTCCTTGAAGCCTATTCAGGAATCGCCTCAAGACACCCCCTTTTGGCCTTATCGATGACCATATTTCTTTTCTCCTTAGCCGGCGTTCCACCTACAGCGGGCTTCATGGCCAAGTTTTATGTGTTCAGTGCAGCGGTTAAAGAGGGTTATATTTGGCTTGCCGTTCTTGGGGTGCTTAATAGTGCGGTGGCTGCGTATTATTACTTGAGGGTTATGGTTTACATGTATTTCCGAGAGCCAAAGTTGGAAATCCAGACAGGCAGCGCTTCTTTTGCAGGGGTTTTGACGATAATTTTCTCCCTTTGGGGGGTTTTACAGTTTGGGATCCTCCCCTCAAGCCTTTTGGCCTTAGCGCAAACTTCCCTAAGGCTTCTTTAAGGAGGAAGGATTATGGTGGAGATTATCGTAAACGATAAAAAAGTCAAGGTAAAAAGAGGTATCACCCTTCTTGAAGCCTTAAAAGACTTAGGCATAGAGATCCCAGCCCTTTGTTATGATCCAAGGCTTAAGCCTTCGGGTGATTGTGGGCTTTGTGTGGTGGAGGTCAAGGGGCATGGGCTTCTTAAGGCTTGTACTACGTTAGTGGGCGATCAGATGGAAGTTTATACGGATACCCCTCTTTTGAGGCAGGTGAGAAAGGGGAGGTTAGAGGAACTTTTGAGGGAACATTATGGGGATTGCGTCGCTCCTTGTTCCATTAATTGTCCCGCGGGGATCGACATCCAAAACTACGTGGCCCTTATAGCCAAAGGGGCCTTTAAGGAAGCAGCGGCCTTAATAAGGGAGAAGCTCCCCCTTCCTGGGGTGGTGGGAAGGGTTTGTCCTCATCCCTGTGAAGAGGCTTGTAGGCGTCAGCTTCTGGATGAGCCCATTTCAATAAGGCAACTTAAGCGTTTCGTTTACGATTATGAGAGACAAACTGGGGAAAAGCTTATCCCCGATAAAGCTCCCTCTACGGGGAAAAGGGTGGCCATTATAGGTTCCGGGCCGGCGGGGTTGAGTTGTGCCTACTTTTTGGCTCTAAAAGGCCATATTGTTACGATCTTCGAGGCCATGCCTCTTCCAGGTGGTTGGTTGAGGTATGGGATTCCTCCTTATCGTCTTCCCAAGGATGTATTGGATGACGAGATCGATATGATAAAGGGGCTTGGGGTCCAAATCCTCTGTAGCAAGGCTTGGGGAAAGGACTTTACCCTGGAGGATTTACTTAAGGACTTCGATGCCGTTTTTATTGGAGTTGGCTGTCAGAAAAGTCAGGCCCTTGGGGTTCCGGGAGAGGAGCTTAAAGGCGTTTATGGAGGTGTTGATTTTCTGAGGGATGTGGCCTTGGGTAAGCGCGTTGAGGTTGGGAGGAGAGTAGCGGTAGTTGGCGGTGGTAATACCGCCATGGATGCGGCGAGGGTGGCCTTAAGGCTCGGTGCGGAAGAGGTGACAGTCCTTTACCGCCGAACAAGACGTGAAATGCCCGCTTCTCCTTGGGAAATCGAGGAGGCTGAAGAGGAAGGGATAAGGTTTCTATATCTCGTTAATCCCGTTAGTGTGAGTGGGAATGGTAAGGTGGAGGAGATCATTTGCGTGAGGATGAAGCTCACGGAACCTGACGCTTCTGGTCGAAGAAGGCCTGAACCTCTGCCCGGGAGCGAATTTTCCATCAAGGTGGATACGGTTATTGCGGCCATTGGGCAAAGGCTTGACGCAAAACTTTTGGAGAAAGAAGGGATAGCCCTTGAAAGGGGAAGTATAAAAGTGGATCCCTTGACTCTTATGACCTCCAGGGAGAGGGTTTTTGCGGGAGGTGATGCTGTCCTTGGTCCTGCTACAGTTGTTGAAGCGGTGGCTCAGGGCAGAAGGGCAGCTTTTCACATCGATGCTTTCTTGAAGGGCGAAAAATATGTGGAGGAAAAACCCTTTAACATCTCAAGAGGAACTCTTGAGGAGATCGATAAGGTAAGGCTTTACGAAGGCATCGAAAAGAGGCCCAGAAAACACATGCCCGTTTTAAGGCCCGAAGAGAGGAAGGATAACTTCAAGGAGATAGAACTTGGGTATGATGAAAAGGCGGCTCGGGAGGAAGCTAATAGGTGTCTACGGTGTGGCTGTTTGGCTCAGGATTATTGCGAATTGAGAAAGTGGGCCCAGCACTTTGAGATTGAACCTCCTAAAGTGAAAGGGCCGGTTTATCCGATCGAGAGGGAACATCCCTTTATCGAGCGCGATCCCAATAAGTGTATCGCCTGTGGCCTTTGCTCTAGGATTTGCGAAGAGGTGATGGGGATTGGTGCCATAGTACATTCTTACCGGACGGGAACGCCAAAGGGTTTCGGTGCTCCGCTTTTGGATAGTCCTTGCATCTCCTGTGGCCAATGTGTAAGCGCCTGTCCGGTTGGAGCTTTGGTGTCTAAGGATTTCTTGCCTCCTCAGAGGGAAATAAGGACCATTTGCCCCTATTGTGGTGTCGGGTGTGGAGTGGTATTGGGGGTGAGGGGGAATAGGATTGTTCGCGTAAAGGGCGATTTCCAAAATGAGGTCAACCGGGGCAATCTGTGCGTTAAGGGAAGGTATGGGTTGGATTTCGTGAACCATCCGGATCGGTTGAAGAAGCCCCTTATAAGGAAGAACGGAAGGTTTGAGGAGGTGAGTTGGGAAGAGGCCTTGGATTTCATAGCTCAGAAGCTTCAAGCTTATAAAGGTGACCAATTCGCTTTCCTTGCTTCGGCTCGCTGCAGTAATGAGGAGAATTACGTCTTTCAGAAGTTTACCCGGGCAGTGATGGGCACAAACAACGTGGATCACTGTGCCCGTCTCTGACACTCCCCTACTGTGGCCGGTTTGGCCACAACGCTCGGTTCTGGCTCGATGACCAACTCCATAGACGATTTGTCAAAAGCCTCCTGCATTCTTCTCATAGGCTCGAACCCCACAAGCAATCATCCCATTCTAGCTTTGAGGATAAAGGAAGCAGTGAAAAAGGGAGCACTTCTCATTTTGGCCAATCCCAGAAGGGGAGAGCTTAATAGATATGCCTCTTTGTGGCTTCGCCTTAAGCCTGGAAGTGACGTGGCCCTTTTGATGGGTATGGCTAAGGTGATTGTGGAAGAGTCTCTCTTTGATGAGGCCTTTATTAAAGAGCGGACCGAGGGGTTTGAGGAGTTCAAGGAATCCTTAAAGGAATTTGACCTTAAGAGGGTTGAGGCTTTGACGGGTGTTCCACAGGAGAAGATAAGGGAAGCGGCAAGGCTTTATGCCACTTTGAAACCTGCAAGTATCGTTTACTGTATGGGTATAACCCAACATGCTCATGGCACCAATAACGTATTTGCCCTTTCCAATCTGGCACTTCTGACCGGGAACCTCGGAAAACCTGGAGCAGGGGTAAATCCCTTAAGGGGACAGAATAACGTTCAAGGTGCCTGTGACATGGGAGCTTTACCCAATGTACTGCCGGGATACAAGAGGGTTGACGATGAGGCTTCGCGAAGGGCCTTTGAAGAAGCCTGGGGGGTGGGATTACCGGAAAAACCGGGATTGACCTTGACGGAGATCTTTTCTGGTTGTTTGAAAGGGGAGATTAAGGCTTTGTGGATTGTGGGTGAGAACCCTGCGGTAAGTGATCCGGACTCCGAGCATGTGGAAGAGGCTCTAAAAAAGGTGGAGTTTTTGATCGTTCAAGACCTCTTCTTGACCGAGACCGCTCGATTTGCCCATGTGGTGCTACCTGCAGCAAGCTTTGCTGAAAAAGACGGCACCTTTACTAATACCGAACGTAGGGTTCAAAGGATAAGAAAGGCCATTGAGCCCATTGGGGATTCAAAGCCGGATTATTGGATCGTGAAAGAGGTGGCCAAGAGAATGGGCGGGAAGGGATTCGAATGGGAGAGCGCGGAAGAGATCTTTGAGGAGATAAGGAAAGTTGTTCCTTCTTACCGGGGAATAACCTATAAGAGGCTTGAAGAAAAGGGCATCCCTTGGCCTTGTCCCTCCGAGGACCATCCGGGGACTCCTTACTTATACGGAGAAGGCTTTTCGAGACCTGGAGGAAAGGCTCTCTTTATGCCTTTGAAGTACACACCTCCACCTGAAGAACCGGATGAGGAATATCCCTTCATTTTGACCACCGCAAGATCCCTTTATCACTATCATACTATCACCATGACGGGAAAAGTTACGGGGCTTATGCTCCTTAAAGGGTTTGAGACCGTGGAGATAAATCCTGAAGATGCAGCTCAGATAGGGATTAAATCAGGCCAGAGAATCAGAGTCCGATCAAGAAGGGGAGAGGTGGAGGCTGTAGCTCTTGTGACCGATGATACCCCCAAGGGAGTCCTTACGATGAGTTTCCATTTTCCTGAGACGCGGACGAATCTGCTTTTTTCAAGCTCCGTGTTAGATCCAATATCCAAGATGCCCGAATTGAAGGTAATTGCAGTGAAGGTGGAGAAGGTTTAATCGGTATATCTTGCTATTGATTCGGGGGTATGTTATATTTCCAAAGAGGGAAAGCCTGCTTAAGCGGGCAAAAAGCCCGCTTTTTTAACATTAAGATGATCGATAGTAAGGAGATCATCAAGCGGGTAGAGAGGATAGTTGAGCCCATTCTAATAGAAGAAGGGCTTGAACTTGTCGATATTGAGTTTCGGCGAGAGAGGGTCGGGTGGGTTTTGAGGATCTACATTGACCGTCGAATTGGAGGGGTAACCCTTGGAGATTGTGTTAGGGTGAGTCGAGAGTTGGGGGAATTGCTTGATGTGGAGGATTTTATTCCCTACTCATATAACCTGGAAGTTTCTTCCCCGGGCATAAACAGGCCTCTTCGGAAAAAGGAGGATTTTGAAAGATTTAGGGGGGAATGGGTTAAGTTAAAGCTTATGGAGCCAATAAGAGGGCGAAGGAACATAAGAGGAAGGATTTGGGGAATTGAGGGGGATAACATTTTATTGATAGTGGATGAACAAATATGGGAGATTCCTTATTCCTTAATTGCGAAAGCAAACCTTGATCCAGAAATAGAGGTATAAAGATGGAGATTAGGTTGAATGAGCTTATAGAAGAAGTGGTGAAGGAAAAGGGGGTTGATAGGAAGTACATAATTAAGGCCTTAGAAGATGCCCTTTTGAGAGCCTCGAAGAAGCACTTTGGGAGCCATAAGGACATAGAGGTCCGTTTCAATCCGGAACTTGGTGAGCTTGAGGTCTTTCAGTTCAAGACGGTGGTAGAAGAAGTTAAGGATCCCGATCTTGAGATATCTCTTGAGGAAGCGAGAAAGATCGACCCAGAATGTGAGATTGGCGATAGTTTAGGAATTAAGTTAAACCTTAACGAATTAGGGAGGATCGCTGCTCAGACGGCCAAACAGGTGATAATGCAGAGGGTAAGGGATGCGGAGAGCGAGGTCATTTATCAGGAGTTTAAAGATAAAAAGGGGGAGATCGTATCGGGGGTAGTTCAGAGAATAGAGAGGGGGAATATAATTGTGAACCTCGGGAAGGCGGAAGCCGTTTTGCCTAAAAAAGAGCAGATTCCCAAGGAGGTTTACAAAAGGGGCGATAGGATAAGGGCTTACGTGCTTGACGTTCAAAGGACATCGGGGGGTTATCAGATAATACTTTCAAGGACGCATCCCAATTTCCTCGCCAAACTCTTTCAACTGGAAGTACCCGAGGTGGCAGATGGTACTGTTAAAATCATGGCTGTTGCCCGAGAACCAGGAGAGAGGGCAAAAGTGGCCGTCATGAGCCTTGATCCTGATGTGGATCCTGTAGGAGCGTGTGTCGGGCTTAGAGGTTCGAGGGTTCAAAACGTGGTTCAAGAATTAAGGGGAGAGAAGATAGACATAATTCCCTGGCACGAGGACCCGGCCAGGTTTGTCTGTAATGCCCTTGCTCCGGCCAAGGTTTCAAAGATTTACATAAACAAAAGCGAGAAAACAATGGAAATAGTGGTGCCTGATGATCAATTATCGCTTGCCATAGGGAAGGGCGGTCAGAACGTGAGGTTAGCTTCGAAGTTAGTAGGGTGGCGCATCGATATAAAGAGCGAGTCCAAGATGGAGAAGCTTTCTCAAGAGATAATCTCGAAGCTTCAAGAGATTCCTGGTGTGGGTGAACTTATAGCAAGACTCCTTTACAACGAAGGCTTCTATTCGGTTGAAGAAGTGGCCGAAGTGGAACCTGAAGAGCTGGCGAAGATCTTAGTGGTGCCCTTGGAAAAAGCGAAAGAGATCGTAAGAGGAGCTCAAAAACTTGTGGGTAAAGAGGTGGTGGAGGAAGAAGAGGAACTTGACGAAAAGGCTGAGAGGATAAGACGGGGTGATCAAATGGTGGACAAGCTTCCCGGTCTCAATCCCCAATGGGCTCAATGGTTGAAAGATGAAGGCATAGAAAGCATAAGGGATCTTTTCCAGGCGGACAAAGGGCAACTCATGAGGATCTTGAAGATTTCGGCTCAGGAGGCCGAAGAGCTAATAAGAAAGGCCAAGCAATATATAGATACGGGGTATGTCTCATAAACCTATAAGGATGTGTGTGGTGTGTCAGAAGAGAGAAGAGAAGAACAAACTTTTAAGGTTTACCTTTAAGGATGGGCATCTTTTATGGGATAAAAAGATGCGATTGGGAGGAAGAGGCGCTTACGTGTGTCAAAACTCAGAGTGCTTCGAAAAATTAAAAAACTCAAAGATCGTGAAGAGGCTCTCTCATTCTTTGAGGAGAAACGTCCTTCTAGAAGAAGTGGAGGCTCTTTTGGCCCAATTGCGCAAAGAGGAGGTTTTTTAAGGGTGAGGGATGAGGAAGCAAAAAAGGTCGAGTACACAGAGGAGAGGCTAACTTCGGGTGTCATAAGGAGAAGGAGGATTCACCGAGAAGAAGCTCCGCCCCCTCCTCCAAAGGAGGAACTCGAAAAAAAGGCGGAAGAAAGCCCTTCCGGTGCTTCAGCGATTCCGAGTGAGTCACCCTTAACAGCGGAACTTCAAAAGATCGAAAGGCTTGAAAAACCGGAAAAACCCGAGAAACTCGAGAAACCAGAGAAACCGGAGAGAAAAGAACCCCCTTCCGAAAAGGAAGTAAGGTTTGTACGAATTCCAAAAGATAAGACCAAACCGGCGAGGATCGTAGGCCGTATAGAGCTCAAACCAGAGGAGGTTCCTCGGCCTGAGGTGCCAAAAGAGGTTTCTCTTCCCAAAGTTCCCCCACCTCCTCAAGAGCCTGTGACCTTCGAAGTTCAGGTGGTGAGTGAGGTTCCTAAAAAGAAGCCTTTTATTAGAAAGGAGGAGGAAGAAGAAAAACGGGAGAAGAAGTTTCCAAAAAGAAAGGGAGGCAAAAGGCCAAGGGAGGTGGTGAGCTTTGACGAAGAGGAGCTTGAGGAACTCTATGCCAAGCAGAAGGTTTTAAGGGAGTATAAAGCGGAGAAAAAGACCCTTTCCCGTCCTCCGCAGAAGCCCCAGATAACCGTTCCTAAAGCCATAAAGCGGAAGATACGGGTTGAGGAAGAGATTCCGCTTTCGGAACTCGCCCAGAGGATGGGGGTTAAGTTGAGCGAGATCGAGGAGAAAATAGTCCAGCTTGGCCTTGAGGTGGGTCCTGAGGGCATAGTGGACGTTGAAGCGGCCGCTTTAATAGCGAGCGAATATGGGTTTGAGGTGGAAAGTGCCCTTGAGGAACTAGAAAAGGCCATAGCTCCTTTGCCTGACCCTCCTGAGGCTTTAAAACCAAGACCTCCCGTGGTGACCATCATGGGACATGTGGACCATGGGAAGACTACGCTTCTTGACGCCATAAGGCACACTAATGTGGCGGAAAAGGAAATAGGGGGTATAACGCAGAAGATCGGGGCCTATCAAGTTGAGATACCCAAAAAGGGTACGATCACCTTTATCGATACGCCGGGGCATGAGGCCTTTACCGCCATGCGAGCTCGAGGGGCTCAGGTTACGGATATTGTGGTTTTAGTGGTAGCAGCAGACGACGGGGTGATGCCTCAGACCGTTGAGGCCATAAATCACGCAAAAGCGGCATCGGTGCCAATAATCGTGGCTATAAATAAAGTGGACAAAAAAGAAGCCAATCCCGAAAGGGTAAAGCGTCAGCTTGCTGAACATGGCCTTATTCCGGAAGAGTGGGGAGGAGACACCATCTTTGTGGAAGTTTCAGCCTTGAAAAAACAGGGGATAGAAGAACTTCTGGAGATGATCCTCCTTCAAGCTGAGATGATGGAGCTTCGAGCTAATCCCTCTAAACCCGGAAGAGGGGTGGTGATTGAGACACGGCTTGATAGGGGAAAAGGGCCTGTGGGTACAGTCATTGTGAAAGAGGGCACACTCAAAGAGGGGGATTATTTTGTCGCAGGTCTAACTTACGGTCGAATAAGGGCAATGGAGGACGATAGGGGA
>CAYZRR010000009.1:0-3973 GCA_964480925.1 uncultured Thermodesulfobacteriota bacterium | reverse complement strand
ATCTGTTGGGTAAAAATGGCAAAAAGGTATGGGAGCTTGTGGCCATCGTTATAGAGAAAGAACATAAACAATTTGCCCTTCTAGTGGATGAAGTTAAAGGCAAGCAAGAGGTGGTGGTGAAAAATTTGGGGAAAGTCCTTCGAGGCATAAGGGGAGTAGTGGGGGGCTCCATCATGGGAGATGGAAGTGTGGGCTTAATCCTTGAACCCGAAGAACTTCTCAAAGAAGAGGGGTAAAAGACCTTGCATCCCGAGACCCCAAGGATAAGTGAAAGAGAACTCAAGCTCATAAGCGATCTAGTTTACCACCACACAGGCATACGTCTTGGGCCCGAAAAGCGTCACCTAATAGAGTTGCGCTTGGGAAAGATATTGCGGAACGAAAAAATACCTTCCTACGAGGAGTATTACCGAAGGGTAATAAGCGATAAAAGTGGCCAGGAATTGAGAAGGCTCCTGGATGCCCTAACTACTAATTTCAGCCTCTTCTTCAGGGAAGAACAGCATTTTGAATTTCTAAAGGAATTACTCCAAAAGGAATTCCTTCGAAAAAAGGCCTTTTCCATATGGTCTTCGGCTTGTGCTACGGGGGAGGAACCTTATAGTATAGTCATAACGGTCCTTGAAACGCTAAATCCATCTCTCTATAAAGTAGAACTAATTGCATCCGATATCTCCACACATGCTTTAAAGTTGGCTCAAGAAGGGCTTTATCCTCCTGAGAGCCTGAAGGGGATATCTCCTCTTCTGGTGAAGAAATATTTCGTTAAAGAAGAAAGAGGTTTTAGGGTTAAAAACGAAGTAAAAAGCCTTGTTAAGTTCATGCAGATTAACCTTCTTTCTCCGCCTCCTTGGAGGGAATATTTTGACGTGATCTTTTGTCGAAATGTGATGATTTATTTTGATGAAAATTCGAGAATGAAAGCCCTGGAAAACCTTCTCCAAGCCCTAAAGCCAGGAGGATATCTCATTTTAGGGCACGTTGAAGCTTTTTTGGGGAGGATAATAAAAGGGTTGGAATTGGTGAAAAATTCGATTTATCGGAAAAGGGATGAAACTGAAGGTAGTAGGAATAGGTGAGTTTCAAGTAAGCGATGACCCGGAAGAAATACTTGTCACCTACAGCCTTGGTTCCTGTGTGGGAGTTGTGGTTTATGAACCTTTTAGGCGAGTGGGAGGGATGCTTCATTTTATGCTTCCCGATTCCGAAATAAACTTGGAAAGGGCAAGGGAAAAACCCGGAGTATTTGCCGATACGGGTATACCCCTTCTTCTTCAAAGCTGTAGGGCCCTTGGAGCCGATCTGAAAAAGCTCCAGGTCAAACTTGTGGGAGGAGCGGAGTTATTAGGTTCGAGCGATTTTTTTTTGATAGGGAAACGCAATGTAACTGCTGCTCGAAAAATATTATGGCAGAATGGACTCTTCATAAGGTCGCAAGAAGTAGGAGGACATGTTAATCGAACCGTCTCATTAGAAATAGCAACTGGTAAGGTACTAGTAAAAATACCCGGGGAAGGGGTAAAGGAGATATGAAGGCCTTAGAACAGGTACTTTTAAAAATCCAAGAACTTCCTCCATTTCCCCCTGTGGTGCTTAAGGTTTTGGAGTTAATAGGGAAAGAGGCTCCTTTTAAGGAGATCGCTAAAGTTGTGGAGGTTGATGAAGGCCTTACCTCGGAGATATTGAAGATCGCCAATTCTCCATTTTTCGGCCTAAAGAGAAAGATCTCTTCGGTCCAAGAAGCGGTGGTCTATTTGGGAGAAAAGTACCTACTTGAGATTGTTACTCGTTCTGCTTCAAAAAGGTATTACCAATCGGCTCACGAAGGTTATGACCTCAGAAGAGGTGAATTATGGAAACATTCGGTCGCTTGTGCTTTAGCTTCAGAAGTCCTAAACAAAAGGCTTAATCAAAAGAGCAACCATACGCTTTTCACCGCCTCTTTGCTTCACGATATCGGAAAAATCGTCTTGAATAATTTTGTGAAAGAAACTTTTGATGAGATTATAAAAAAGGTAAAAGGAGGTATGACGTTTGTGGAAGCGGAAAGGGAGGCCTTGGGAATTGATCACGCCGAAATCGGGGGTTACATAGCTAAAAGGTGGAACTTCCCTGAGGAGATAATCGATGCTATCCAATATCATCATGAACCAAGAAAGGGTGCTCTTTATGCCCGAAAGGTCCACGTATGTAATGTCCTTTGTAGCAGTTTGGGAATAGGAGCCGGGGTGGACGAACTTTATGAGCGTTTTGACTCGGAAGTCTTAAAGGAACTAGGTTTAAGCAGAAGGGATGTAATGATGTTGCTTTGTGAAATTCAGCAACTTTTTGAGAAAACCCAATCACTTTTTTCTATGGAGATGGGCGATGGGGTTTAACATCCTTATAGTGGATGACTCTTCTTCCATAAGGCGTCTTTTGAAGAAAGTCTTAGAACTCTCGGGGATTGAACTGGGTGAAGTCCTTGAGGCTTCCAATGGGGTTGAAGCCTTGGAAGTCCTAAAGAGAGAATGGGTGGATTTCATACTCTGTGACATCCACATGCCCAAGATGGACGGCATCCAGTTTCTCCGAGAGTTAAAACGAGATGAGATCCTCTCCCGGATACCCGTCATAATGGTTAGCACCGAAGGGCGTGAGGAAATCGTTCAAGAGGTGAAAGCCTTGGGCATTAGGGCTTATGTGAAAAAACCCTTCTCCCCTGAGGAAATCAGGGAGGTTATAGAAAACCTTGTAGGTGAGGAGTTTTCGAAAAATGAAAGAGCTTCTTCGTGAAATATTTCCTAAGATAATGGAGAAGATGTTTTTCCTTGTAGCCGAAGAACTTGAGGGAGGAACCTCAAGTCAAAGGGGTGATTATGTGGCGGAGATCATTTTAAAAGGGCCCAAATTACTCACCATAAGGATCCTTGTACCTCGTTCACTTGGGTTGATGATGTTCAAAAACCTCTTCCCGGATGAAGACCCTGAAGAAGATAGGCTCAAGGATATGTTACGAGAATTGGCCAATATGGTAGGAGGAAACCTCATAAGCCTCCTTGGTTCGCAGTGGCAATTGGGGCTTCCTCAAGTTTATACAAGTATTGAGGCTTTAGGGTTTTTGATCGGTAAAAACCCCATCTTAGAATACGACGTGGAAGGCGAGACAATAGCCCTTTACCTTGAGAGTTAATATGGAAAAAAGCAAGATAAAAGTCCTTGTGGTCGATGATTCGGCTATAGTAAGGCAGGTTCTTAAGGAACGCCTCTCTCAGGAACCCGATATAGAAGTAGTAGGAGTGGCTCCAGATCCCTATATCGCCCGGGATAAGATCGTTAAGCTTAATCCCGACGTATTGATACTCGATGTAGAAATGCCGAGAATGGATGGCATTACTTTTCTCAAAAAGCTCATGCGTTACAGGCCCATGCCCGTGGTGATCTTCAGCTCCTTAACCCCCCAGGGCAGTGAGCTTGCCCTTGAAGCGCTTAAAGAAGGGGCCGTCGAGGTGATGGTAAAACCCGGAGGATCCTACTCGGTTGGGGAAGCGATTGCCCAATTAGCTCAGAAAATTAGGGCTGCGGCCAAGGCTCGATTCTTAAAACCCTCCTCCGAACTTCCTCCCTTAGATGAAGAACAGGTGAGTGAGACTTCCTTAAAGTACGTGGGGGATGAAATCATAGCGATAGGAGCTTCCACCGGGGGAACGGAGGCTTTAAAAGTCGTCCTCAAGCAAATGCCCCTCAATTCTCCCGGTATAGTTATAGTGCAACATATGCCCCCTGGCTTCACTGAAGCTTTTGCCCGAAGGCTTAACGAAATTTGTAAGATCGAAGTTCGGGAAGCAAGGGATAAAGACCCCGTACTTCCTGGAACAGCCCTTATTGCCCCGGGGGGGCTTCACATGGTTGTTATGAGGAGTGGAACCCGGTATTACGTGAAACTTAAAGAAGGCCCTCTCGTCAATTACCAGCGCCCTTCGGTGGACGTTTT
>CAYZRR010000008.1:0-4497 GCA_964480925.1 uncultured Thermodesulfobacteriota bacterium | reverse complement strand
TAACCTCTCCAACAAGGATCTCCGTACCCGGTTTTAAACGTCTGGAAGGCTTAAGAAGAGCCTCCCATTTTCCTTCGCCAAGGTCTTTTAGAAGAAATACTTCGCACTTTCCTCCTGTCAATTTTTTACCAAAAACTCTAGCCTTTATGACCTTTGTGTCATTTAAAGCTAATACATCCCCTTCTTTTAAAAAGCGCGGCAGGTCCCGAAAAAGGGCCTCCTCGATTTTACCATTCTCCTTATAAAGGACCATCAACCGAGAGGTATCCCTCACGGGAGCAGGCCTTTGAGCGATAGCTGACTTTGGAAGTTCGTAATCGAACTCTTCTACCCTCATACTTCCTCTTCTTCTTCCGCCTTGACGAGTTCCTCAAACCTCAAATCCATCCCTAAAATGCCCACGATCTCCTCTTCCTCGTTCCTTATAGGAGCCGAAACCGTTATACATAGGGCACCGGTTATTCTGGAGGTATAGAAGTTTGATATATAAACCTTTCCTGACTTAAGGGGTTCGATGAACCAATCCCTATTTGAGAAGTCCTCATCAAGCCCTATCACTTCATATTTGGCCCTGTCTTCCGGATGGCAAATATTGCGAGTGATCTTTTTGCCCTCTAAATTCACCACGTAAAGGAATTGTATAAAGGGATACTCCTCAAGCACTTTGGCCAACAAGGGTTCTTGACGTTTCGGGTCCATTGAGCGGATATCGGGATGCTCCACAAGTTTTTCCGCCAAATGGGCAGCCATTTCGTAAGCTCTTCGTTTTATCCGATCGAAATCGGAAACGAAAAGTTCAGGCAGATACTTTCTGACCTTTCGCTCCAATTCTTCAGATGAAATATTGGTGGTACGTCCTTTTTCATATTGCTCTTTAACCCACTTATAAACCTTTACAACTCCAGGATGTCGTTTATCGACCCGCTTTTCGGGTGGTAAAGCGAAGTAAGAGTTTATCCAGTAAGCAATACCAGCGGTTCCGGATTTATCGTTAATGGCTATAGCAATAGGCCTCTTAAGGATCTTTTCGGTGTCAAAGCTATTATAAATCTCCTCATTCTTTATGAGACCGTCTATATGGATACCCGCACTTGTAAGGTTAAACTCGGCACCTACAAAGGGCTGGTTTTTAGGAATTCTTTCTCCTATTACGTATTCATAATAGTTCCTTATATCGGTAATTACGGTGGTATCAATCCCGTGATGGTTCCCGGTGAGGCTTATGTATTCTATTATCAAAGCCTCAATAGGGGTATTGCCCGTCCTCTCACCTATACCCAAAAGGGTTCCGTTTACGGCCGAACAGCCGTAAAGCCAAGCGGTAACTCCATTGACTAAGGCTTTATAAAAATCGTTATGACCATGCCACTCAAGCTGTTCAGAAGGCACCCCTGCATCATCCACCATGGCCCTGACTAGTTTAGGAACACTTCTAGGAAGAGCCGTTCCGGGATAAGGAACTCCTACCCCTAGGGTATCACAAAGGCGAATCTTTATGGGAATACCGCTCTCCTCAGAAAGCCTCATTAACTCTTGAGCAAAGGGTATCACAAATCCGTAAATATCAGCCCTTGTCACATCTTCAAAATGGCATCTTGGCCTTATTCCGTGCTCAAGAGCAGCCTCTACAACCCTTAAGTAATCAATCAAAGCCGTACGGCGGTTTTTGCCAAGCTTAAGAAAGATGTGATAATCCGAGACCGAAGTCAGAATCCCCGTCTCTCTCAAGCCCATCTCTTTCACCAGCTTCAAGTCTTCTTTGTTAGCCCTTATCCATCCCGTTATCTCTGGATACTTGTAACCAAGCTCAAGACATCTTTCTACCGCCTCCCGGTCCCTTTCGGTATAGAGGAAAAACTCGGTCTGGCGTATCACTCCAGCCGCTCCTCCAAGGCGGTATAGGAACTTGTAAAGCTCTACCATCTGTTCTACCGTGTAAGGAGGCCTTGATTGTTGCCCATCTCTAAAGGTCGTATCGGTTATGAAAATCTCTTCCGGAGGATCAATAAGCTCAACCCGATGATCGAATACGGTTCTACAGATCTCTTCATAGGGAAATATGTCTTTAAACAACTCGGGTTTATCCACGTCCTCAAGTTGAAACCTCTGCCTCTTTACCACGTGGGTCAAAAAACCACTTTTTTTCCTGCCTCGAAGTTCAACCATTTCCTTCCTCCTTTAGGGCATTCAAAGTATTATTAATAGGTACTATTTTGCCCATTGGCAATACCTAATTTGGAGGGACTATGCGGTACCTTCTAAGCGGATGTGCGGGGTTTATCGGAGCTGAAGTCTCAAGGTTTTTACTCCACCAAGGGCACGAGGTGTTAGGAATAGATAACCTTGACGAAGCTTATGAGGTTAATTTAAAAAAATGGCGCCTTAAAACTTTAGAGAGCTATCCCGGTTTCACCTTCATTAAGGCCGACATCCGGCATCTGGAAAGGCTTGAAGAGATATTTGCGCGTTGCGGTCCCTTTTCAGCCATAATAAACCTGGCGGCAAAAGCCGGGGTGAGAAATAGTATCCTTGATCCTTGGTCCTATTATGAAACGAATCTCATCGGGACCTTAAACCTTTTGGAGCTGGCCCGAAAACATGGGGTGAAAAAATTTGTCCTCGCTTCAACTTCAAGTGTGTATGGCGAAGGAGCAAATGTGCCCTTCCATGAGGAGATGCCCACTTCAAAACCCCTTTCTCCTTACGCAGCTTCAAAAAAAGCCGCCGAGACGCTTTGTTATTCTTATCACCACATTTACGGAATTGATATAACTATATTCCGGTATTTTACCGTTTACGGACCCGCGGGAAGACCAGATATGGCCTACTTTAAATTCATCAAGTGGATAGTCGAAGGAGAACCTATTCTCCTTTACGGTGATGGTTCTCAAAAAAGGGATTTCACTTATGTAAGAGATATCGCGGAAGGAACAGTCTTAGGTCTTAAAAGCTTGGGATACCAGGTGATAAACCTCGGAAATGACAATCCTCAAACCCTTTTGGATCTCGTTCGTTTACTTGAAGAACTTACGGGAAAAAAGGCTCGAATAAAGTTCTTACCTCCTCATCCTGCGGATATGAAGGAAACCTGGGCCGACATAAATAGGGCTAAAACGCTCTTGGGATGGACTCCCAAAACTACCTTTAAGGAGGGACTTCTTAAGACACTGGAATGGTACCTGGAGAATCGATCTTGGGTTAAGGAGATAAAACTTCCTTAGCCTTGACACCATTTGATCCCTCTCTTACCATCTTCCACCGGGAGGAGGCTTAAATGAGATATTCGAAATATCTATTGCCAACTTTGAGAGAGGATCCCCAAGAAGCCGAAGTAATAAGCCATAAGTTGATGATTCGAAGCGGAATGATCAGAAAAGTAGCCTCTGGTATTTATGAACTTTTGCCCTTCGGCCTCAGAGCCATGAGAAAAGTAGAAAAGGTAATACGGGAGGAAATGGAACGGATCG
Source organism: uncultured Thermodesulfobacteriota bacterium (assembly GCA_964480925.1). GTDB lineage: Bacteria > Desulfobacterota > B13-G15 > B13-G15 > B13-G15 > B73-G16. Next base: position 1,030 of record CAYZRR010000008.1, on the reverse strand, counting down.
GGGCTCAAGAAGTATTATTACCCATTGTTATCCCCGCGGAATTATGGAAGGAAAGCGGAAGATGGGATGAATATGGTAAGGAACTTTTGAGGTTTAAAGACAGACACGAAAGGGATTACTGCCTTGGTCCAACTCATGAGGAAGTAGTAACCGACTTAGTGAGAAGGGAGGTTCGCTCTTACCGGCAACTGCCCCTTTGTCTTTTCCAAATTCAAGTGAAGTTTAGGGATGAAATAAGGCCTCGCTTTGGAGTGATGAGAGCAAGGGAATTCGTCATGAAGGACGCTTATAGTTTTGATGCGGATCAAAAGGGGCTGGATGAAAGTTACTCCAAAATGTACGAGGCTTATGAGAGGATATTTCGCCGTCTTGGTTTAAACTTCAGAGTCGTGGAAGCGGATACGGGCTTAATCGGAGGAGAATCTTCTCATGAGTTTATGGTTTTGGCTTCAACAGGCGAGGACATAATTGTGACCTGCAACACCTGTTCTTACTCGGCTAACATCGAATTAGCCCAGAGGCGGAAGGAAAACCGTAATAAAAAAGAATCAAACTCCGAAAGCCCAAGACCGGTAAAAACGCCTGGAATGAGATCCGTTGAGGAAGTATCAAGCTTTCTCGGAGTAGAACCTTCTAAATTAATAAAAACGCTGATCCTCCAAACCGACAAAGGTCCCGTTGCCGCCTTAATCCGGGGGGATCATGAATTGAGCGAGACCAAATTAAAAAGGCTCCTTAATCTTAAAATGGTGGAACTCTGCGATGAAGAAAGTATACTTTCTTTAACCGGCGGACCTCGGGGATTCTCAGGACCTATAGGACTTCCGTTAAAGAAAATAGCCGATTGGGATTTGGAAGGAGCCGAAGGAATGGTGGTAGGAGGTAATCAGGAAGACCTTCATATTGCGGGAGTAAATGTGGGAAGGGATTTTGAAGTTGACCTTTTTGCGGACATAAGAAAGGTAGTTCCCGGAGATCCTTGTCCCAAATGTGAGAAGGGGAAACTTGAGCTTTACCGAGGAATAGAGGT
>CAYZRR010000007.1:0-6271 GCA_964480925.1 uncultured Thermodesulfobacteriota bacterium | reverse complement strand
AAGGTTCCTTATAAAGTAAAATTTCAATTCTTGAGCAGGTTTTATGGTATCCTTATCCCCTTCGACGATCCTCTGCCATAAATAACTCTCCATCTTTCGAAGTAAAAACCCTCGAAAGGGAGCAATATCCAAAAATAAAAGCCCTGTTCCTAAAATCCCTTCCCAAAACTTCGCTTTTATTCCCCTCATCATTTTTTATTATCCAGAAAGCGCAAAAAATTTGCAACTTCTAAAAGAATTATGTTATTCTTATTAAACAATACAATGCAGGACAATTGGATCCTAAGTCGAATTGAAAGATGTAACGATTGCGATGCCTGTTTGGAGGTTTGCCCAACTTACATAGCCACAAAAAATCCCCTTTTCTCCCCCAAAGGTCGTTTAAAAAGCGTTAAAAACCTCATGGAAAGCGGTGAAATCACGGAAGAAATGGTCACCGCTTTTTATAACTGTCCCAAATGTGCGGCTTGTGAAGTAGTTTGCCCCCAGGACATTGAGGTAAGCAAAATCGTTGCTCTCATTAGGAACAAGATTGTGGAAAATGGAAAAGGACCTCTTCCCGTTCATAAGAAGATCATTCAAGGCATATTAGAAAAGGGAAACAGCGTAAACGGGGATCCCTCGGAGAGACTGCGATGGCTTCCTGAACCCTTTGAGCCTCAAAGGTCTCGGACTTTGTTTTTTGTGGGATGCTTGCCTTCTTATCTGGTTAAAGATGCGGCCGTATATTCCTATCTTGTGCTTAAAAAACTGGGGGTAGATTTCATGATCCTTGAGGATGAAGGATGCTGTGGCACTTACATATATGAAGCCGGTGAGGTCCAGATAGCCGAAAGGTTTTTCCGAGAAAACGCAGATCGTTTTAAGAAACTCGGTATAACAAGGCTTATTGTGGCTTGTAACGGTTGTTTGAAGTGTTTCAAGTATTTTTATCGGGAAGTTTTGGGGTCAGTCGATTTTGAGGTTTTTCATGTGCTTCAGGTCATTTACGAGGAGTTAAAAAAGTACCCTTCCCTTTTAAGGAAAGTGGAAAGAAAAGCCACTTATCATGACAGTTGTCGTTTAGGCCGAGGCGAAAGATACACCGAGGAACCGCGGGAGTTGTTAAAGTGGTGTGGGGTTCAGGTTCACGAACTTCCCCGTTCACGGGAAGAGGCATTATGTTGTGGATCGGGCGGAGGGATAAGATCGGCTTTTAAAGACCTTTCCTTTGATATTGCCAGTAACTTATTAAAGCAAACGGAAATCGAAGAGTTAATAAGCCCCTGTCCCTTCTGTACTTTTAACCTGAACTACACGAATAAAATTGGCCACATGGGCAAAAAGATCATCTATATAACGAAGGTCATTTGGGAATCACTAACAGAGGGTTAATCCTGATTACCTTCTTTTTGTGATGAAAATTGTTGTAATTTCATTTTTTCTATCTATTCCTTACGAGCAAAAGTTCAAGCTGTAAAAGTATACGTAGTTCCCGCTGTATTCAGGATAAACTGTTTGGGCATTTCCCTTTCAAATAAGGTGATCGCCTCCCATCCAGTACAGTGCATCGGAATTATATAATCTGGGTTTATGGATTTTATATCTGCTACAGTGCGTTTAATTTTTTCTTCCGGTGCCCCTATCAGATGGAAACCACCAATTACAGCATGGACTTTCTCTATTCCGGTAATCTTTTGAGCATGTTTTACCGTGTTTACAATCCCCGCGTGTGCGCATGAAGATAGCACAATTAATCCTTTACCTTTTAGATTAATAACAATAGATTGCTCACCAAGAAACAAATCTTGTTCTATTCTATTGCCTCTTTTAACTAATAAAATTGGAGAACCCTTTTCGTATTCGGTAACTCTTTCTATGTTTCCTGTAAGATATGCTCCGGGTACGATGGGAGTCGGTTCCTTCACTTCTACGATCCTTACTATACCAAGAGCTTCTATCTCTTCTCTTTTTAGTTCCCCAAGATCCTGCATTCCACTTGGTTCGTAACGACCCGGGGGAAGATTGGCGTAGCGACGATTAAAGGCTTCTTCTCCCACGTAAAGGGGGATCCCCTTCCTGATCTTTGCCTTGGTGTGCTGGAGAAGTGGTATTAGATTTCCCCAATGGTCAAAATGGCCGTGACTAAGACCGAGGGCTTCTAATTTTGCCAGATCTATGCGCAGAAGTTCGATATTTTTCATCACACCGTAAAAATCTAACCCATAATCAAACATGAACGAGTGACATTTACCATTAAGATAAGTTTCAATGTAAAATGACAAACCATGTTCCGCATGAATGGAAGACCCTGGCCCTATCATGTATCTTTTAACCATTTTGAAATCCGGTGGAAATAAATTCCATCTGAGACAATCATAATAATTGTCGGTAACTACCGTAATAACCGCCTTTTCAACCTCTGGGATTTTCAAAGGACCGGAAGCTACCGAAGTGCTCGCCTTCAAAATGTCTCCTGCCATCACTGTAGCCCCTATGGCTACAGTAGCCTTCAAAAACTCCCTTCGATTCATCTCCCTCAACATAATCCCACCTCCCTTCATGTTTGTTTTAATTAAAAACAAACTATATTTTATTTTATAACCGATTTTATAACCGTCCGTTTCCCTTGTCAATGATGAGGGGGATCTCTAAAAGCGGACTGTCTTTTTATACTATCCAGTAAAACGCAGACTCTTAACCGAGAAGTCCTTTCTTAGCAAAGGAAAACCAGCCGGTTTTGGTGACGATCACATGGTCCAAAACGTCTATTCCCAAAAGCTTTCCGGCCTCGACTAAACGACGAGTAATGAAAAGCTCCTCGGGGTTTGGTTCTAGTTTACCTGCCGGGTGGTTATGAACGAGGATAATGGCCGCAACCCCATCCGCGATGGCCTCGACAAAAACTTCTCGAGGGTGCACTTGTGCGGAATCCGGAAGGCCTACAGTGATGACCTTCCTTGTGATGATTTCGTTGGCCCCCGTGAGGGTGAGGAGTACGAAATATTCTTGCTTTCAATCCAAAAGGTCTTGCACGTAAGGAAGGACGTCTTCGGGTTTGGAGATGGCGGGGCGTTTCCCTAGGAGAAAGCGGCGGGCCAGTTCAAAGGCAGCTACGATCTCGCAGGCTTTGGCCAGGCCCACGCCAGGGATTTGGGCGAGTTCCTTTACGGACCAGCGAGGAAGCTCCGGCCCGGCCTTCTCCAATGTGGACCGCGCTAAATCGAGGGCGCTTTTCCCCTCTACTCCTGTGCGAAGAAGAATGGCCAAAAGCTCAGCGTCCGAGAGGGCCTCTGGCCCGCGCTCCACAAGCTTTTCCCTCGGCCTTTTGAACTCCGGAAGGTCTTTAATACGTTTCCTTCCCATTTAGGCAATGTATAAACGATTTTGCCCCTCTAGCAAGCCCGTTAAACCTTGCGTCTTAAAACAACTTGAGCTGCTCATCGCTTATTGAGAGCTTGAACGGAATTTTTGTATAAGGAGCGCCTCTTTCGTTTGGAAATGCCCAAAGATTGAACTTCCGTGGCATGTCGACTGCCCGTTCTTCTCGCGGGCGATATAAGTTTTCCCACCAGCGAAGGATGAAACGCCCTAGTTCTCGCTTCGTATGATGATTGGAGCCTGCAACAATTGCCTCCTGAGTAGCTCCAAGCAAAATATCACAAAGTTGAAGCAAGTCATCTTTGGAAGAATCTTGAATGTCCAGACTCACTATGACCTGGGGATATGGCCGGCCCTTCGTTTGGCTCAAAAAAGCATCAACTTTGGCACGATTGGGTATGTACTTCTCAAAGTTATCAACCCATCCCTTATCAGGGCGACTTCTTCGGTCCTTTGCGTCGGATACGAATGTAATGAAAACTTTGTCGAATTCTTGAGGAACAAGAAACCATGCAATACCGGCCTTAAGCGCCATAGCGGTGAAACGGTTATAAACGTGAAAATCTTTAGTAAAGCGCTTGTGTTCAAAAGCGGGGCTGTGACGGTCGACGGCCAGTGCAGTGAACCAGGCGATGTCTTTTTAATCCGTCCTCATATGCCTTAAACCATTGCCGGGCGACGCGAGCTTTAGCTCCGAACTTCCCTTCGAAATTCTTTGGTAAGTCTGAGAAGTGGATTTCGTCATAATAACTCTCACTTTGTCGGCAGCATTTTAGGCAGTATCTGGCCTCTTCTAAGTGATTTTCATGTACAAATAGCAGCCCAATAATAAGCCATCGTTTGTTGGGAATGCTCTCATCGTGGAAAACCCAATAAGAGCCGACTTTCTCTGCCGGGTTGCCCCAAAGATCCTTCCTCGAGGTTTTCTTATAGCTCTCCACGAAAAGCTTTCTCCAAGATTGCTTGCTCCAGGCGCTTGAGTTCTGCTTCCGTCTGGGCTTGGGCATCTTTTAAGGCCTTGATTTTCTCCTGCACCTCTTGAAGGTATGCCACAATCCGCCGCTGCTCTTCAAGGAGTGGAAAGGCGATTAAAGTGTTATAAACCACTTCTTGCGAAATGGAAGGTTGTGCTCCTTTTTTAGCAAATGATGACAACTCCATATTGTACAATGCTAAGGCAACGTATTCTATTTCACAATCAGTAAACCATTCGGCAACAAACATGGCGTTGTCGGATATCCAACACGGGGCGTCAACTACATTGATTGCGCCACAAGCGCCTACACGTCCAATAACTATTGTTCTTCCTTTTTCAACAAGAGGAACGCTTGTGAAGCCGAGTAACCCATTAGACCCGTAAACAGGAACTTTACCTTGTGATGTGAGATCACTTACCCGGATGAACTTACCGTTTTTCAAACGAAACACCTCCCCCAACCGCACCCACCGCCAGCCTGCGGGGAGTTCTGAACCGGGGCGGGGGAAGGTCTGGGCGAGGACGGCTTGCCAGAGGCGCTTAGCTTCTTGTTTGGCCTCTTCCCGCAGGCGCCGCGCCTCCCGCACCCTTCCCATCAGCTCCTCAATCCGTGCCACAATTCGGCGCTGTTCTTCAAGGGGTGGGAGGGGGATTAAAGCGTTGTAAACTACCTCTTGCGAAATAGAAGGTTGTGCCCCCTTTTTAGCAAATGATGACAACTCTATATTGCGCAATGTCAAAGCAACGTATTCTATTTCACACTCAGTAAACCATTCGACCACAAACATGGCGTTGTCGGATATCCAACATGGGGCGTCAACTATATTGATTGCGCCGCACGCGCCCACACGCCCAATCACTATTGTTCTTCCTTTTCTAAGGAGAGGGACAGTTGTAAAGCCGAGTAATCCATTAGATCCGTAAACGGGAACTTTACCTTGTGATGTGAGGTCGCTTGCCCGGATAAACTTACCATTTTTTAGACGAAATACCTCCCCCAACCTCACCCAACGCCAGCCTTCTGGGAGCTTGTAGGGTCCCTCGGTCATCGGTTCTCCCCCTCCCTTTCCAGGTAGGCCCGCACCTCTGCTACAAACCGCCGGGCGGCTTCCAGAAGGTTTTCTGCCTCCTCACGGCTCACGCTCAGCCCTACCGCATAATCGCCTGTAAGGCGCACATCGTAAGCCCGGCTCAACGCACGAGCTAATTCTGCCGGGAAAATTCCCGTACGGATAAAGTGCTGACCAAAAAGGCTGATGACGCCTCGGTGAGAGGATGCGCTAACTCCCTTTACCATAAGGGCCGCTTCAGCCATAAAAAACATGGCATAGTAACACCGGGAGGCACAGGAATCGTAGTCTCCGAGGGCCAAAAGGTGCTCTGCACTTTTGAGGAAACGCTCGGCTTTGGCGATAAAATCCTGCACCTCTTTCACAAGGGAATTCCCTCCTTGCGAACTTGAACTAAAAATGGGGAATTGTAGCCCTTATAGAAGCTTTTTGGCACCACTAAAACGGAGACCAAACGGCCATCCTTAAGAAGTATGTCCAAAAGCACATCGTCCAGACTACGCCGGACTTCCCAGGGGTCCAAGGAATCGTCCACCACCACTAAAAAGTCCACGTCGGATTCGGAAGTGGCATCTCCTCGGGCGTAGGAACCGTAGACGATTACTTGCTCAACCTTGGAGCTATAGCGGCCCTTCAGGTGCGTCCATATCTTTCCGGCTATTTCACGAATCTTATCCATTGATATCACTTAATCGCCTCCCGCCAGCCTTTAGGGGGTTTGTAAGGTGCTCCGGTCATAGTTCTACCCCTTATCAGTGATCCTCGCTGTCTCAATTCGTTTCATCAGATAACTGATGATGATCAGCACCTCAAGAGCTTCATAAGCATCTGATTGAACTCTTTGAATTACTGGATGGTCTTTGAG
>CAYZRR010000006.1:0-5783 GCA_964480925.1 uncultured Thermodesulfobacteriota bacterium | reverse complement strand
AGGCCGAGAGGAAGGGGATCGTGATAGATGAGAAAAAGTTGTCACAGATACTGGGTATTCCCGTGGTAAAAACAATAGCTTATAAGGGGCAAGGTTTGACGGAGATGATCGAGGCGGTAATGAAGGCCAAAGTCGAGAACTTAAAAGGGAATCCTATTTCATTTAGCCGAGATGTGGAGGAAATAATAAGTGAAGTAATGGAAGATCTGAAAAGAAAAAGTAATGCCATCAACATTCCCCTGAGGTTTTTGGCCATTAAGCTTTTGGAAAGAGACGAAGAGTTCTTAAAACTTGGAGGGGATGGTTTAGAGGAATTTAGAAAAAAGCTTGAGAGAAGACATGAAAGGCCATCGGACTTGGTGATCGCTTCTGAACGTCACGCTTTGGCCATGAACATTGCAGAGGGCGTCAGTAAGGTGTTGACGGTTCCGAAGCCGAGTATAGGGGATAGGGTTGACGATTGGCTTTTGCATCCCATCTTTGGGTATGTGTTTTTGATCTTCATCTTCTTAGGTGTTTTTATGACGATCTTTCAATTGGGAAAGTTTTTAGAAGAGCCTTTGATTGGGTTTTTCGATTCCTTAGAGGAGTCTTTTTCTCGATTCTTTCCCGAAGGGGGGTTGAGAGCCCTTTTTCAGGGGGCCTATCAAGGGTTTAGTTCGGGAATCGGGATAGTCCTTCCTTATCTTTTGCCCTTTCTCTTTCTTCTCTCTTTACTTGAAGATTCCGGGTATCTTCCAAGGGTTGCCTTTTTAGTTGATTCTTTCATGCATAAAATAGGCCTTCATGGGAAATCGGTTTTGCCGTTTGTCCTGGGGTATGGTTGCAGTGTCCCAGCCGTTATGGCCACAAGGATCCTCGAGTCCGAAAGGGATAGGGTGTTAACGGCCATTCTAGTTACTTTGGTTCCCTGTTCCGCAAGGATGATCGTGATATTGGGTCTTGTTTCGTATTTTCTGGGGCCTTTTTATGCCTTGACGGTTTATTTCATCAATTTGGTCGTAATTGCCTTAAGTGGTGCTATTTTTTCTAAATTTTATAAAGAAGTAACTCCTGGTTTGATATTAGAAGTGCCTCCTTATCGGTTCCCTCCATTGAAGATAACTTTCAAAAAAGTGTGGTTTAGACTCCGGGAATTTATTGGAATCGCGTGGCCCCTTTTAGTGGTGGGTAGTTCCGTTTTGGCGTTTTTACAGCATCTGAGACTTGAGGATTTTTTAAACAAGGTCTTTCTATGCATTACTTATCCCCTCGGACTCCCTCAGGAATTGGGGGTGACCCTCCTTTTAGGGATACTCAGAAAAGAGTTGACCTTGCTCATGACCTTTCAAGCCTTGGGCACTCGAAATGTGCTTGAAGTGATGACCCCTTCTCAAGTGATGAGTTTTGTACTGTTTGTAACCTTCTACGTTCCCTGCGTTGCCACCTTAGCGGCCTTGTGGAAAGAAGTGGGATACAGATGGGCCCTTAAGGGAATAGGTTTTTCACTTTTTGTCGCCTTTTTCATGGGGATTTTGGCTCGTTTGGTGTTTTAAAACCCCTTGACATAAAGTGAGGGGTTGGCTTTAAAATATTTCCGCCCACGAAGGGCGAAAGGCGGTCAGGAAGGCCGTCCTAAAAAGGACGGCTTTTTTATTTGGAACAAGGCTCAAGAAGGGTCCTAAGAAAAATCTCTACAAGGAGGGGGAGAATGCGGCGTTTGACGCTGTGCGCTGTAATCTTTCTTCTTAGTTTCACCTTTTTGGGTTTTTCCCAAGAGAAAGAAGCAAGGCTTGAAGAGGTGGTGGTTACTGCCACAAGGGTTGAGACCCCTGTTGAAGTAGCTCCTGCAAGTGTAAATGTGGTGACAAAAAAGGAGATGGAAAAGCGAGATGCGAAAACCTTGGACGATGTGCTCAATGAACTTCCAGGGGTTTATGCCCACAGGACAAGAGTGGTTTTGGATACTCCTACAGATGCCATCTCTTTGAGGGGAATACCGGGTTATAGGAGAAATTTAGTGATGGTAGATGGGGTTCCTTTAAACGGTCCTCAAGGCGGTGAGCTTAAACTTGGGGGGTTCAGGTTTGAAGATATAGAAAGAATTGAAGTGGTGAAGGGACCCTTCTCCGCCCTTTATGGTGGGCTTGCCATGGGGGGAGTGGTCAACATCATTTCTGCACTTCCAGAAAAACGCCAACTCACCTTTAAAGCGGGATATGGCTCAAGCTTTGAGAGAAATGAGGCCTTAGACGATTTGAGAAAAGTCTATCTCTCTTACGGAGACAAGATAAGGAATTTCAGCTTTTTTGTAAGTTACGGTCACGAGGCTACTGATGGCTTCCCCAGCAATTTGGTAAGGGTTATGACTCAACCACCCAACTGGGTTTCAGGATGGATATATACCACTACCCCAGAAGGCAAACCGAGATGGATAGTCGGAGATTCCGGAGACCATCAAGGATGGGACCAGAGTTTTACTTTAAGAATGGGCTATAAGTTTGACGAAAACACAAACCTTAGGTTCTCCTTAATGAAAATTTGGGGAAGCTCAAGTTACGATAACCCCCATACCTATCTAAGAGACCCCCAAGGTAACCCTGTATGGGAGTATTTTGTAATAGGAAACCCTCCTAATGTTTTAAAAGAAGCCATGTTTTTGGCCGGAAAAATTTCGAAAGACTACACAATTTATAGCCTTAATTTTGAAACCAAAATAAAAGAGGCAAAAGTTAAACTTACATTGGGCTTATTTGACCAAGATGACTATTTATTTACAACTCCTTGTGTAGGAACTTTGACAGGATGTAACTTTAATGAATATGCCACAAAAACAAGTGGTCCTGGAACTACTCATAACACTCCTGCTAAAAACTATATTGCAGACCTTCAACTTACTTTACCCATTTCTTTAAAATTGCCATATTTTAACAATCACATCTTTACTTTTGGAACTTCTTACAGAAGAGCTGAAGCCGAAACTAAGCAATATAAATTGTCGAATTGGAAAGATGAGGATTCGAAAACTTCTTTAATGTATGAATCAAAGGGAAAAGACAGAATTTTTGCTTTATTCATTCAAGACGAGATACCAGTTACTGAAAAACTTACCCTTTATTTAGGAGCAAGACAAGACTGGTGGAAAACATTTGATGGTTATGAGAATTATGTGGGACAAACGGGGTACCCAAAAGAGTATGGTAAACGTAGCGAATCCTCTTTTAATCCCAAATTTGCCTTTGTTTACAACCTTTCCGAGAAAACGACCTTTAGGGGTTCAGTAGGAAAAGCCTTTCGTCCTCCTATGCTTATAGAGCTTTACAGAAGCTTTATGACACCTGGTTCCTTTATTTATGGGAATCCTAATCTGAGAACTGAGAAATGTTGGAGTTGGGATTTAGGGATAAGGCACAGTTTTTGGAAAGGAAATAAAGTAGAAATCGCTTATTTTGAAAATTATTTGGAAGATTTGATATACCTTCGGACTACTGGACAGTATATAGGACCAAGGGCAGTTGTAGAAACGGTAAATGCGGGAAAAGCGGAGGTAAAGGGAATAGAATTTTCCTTGGAACAAAAATTTGGAAAATACATAAGAAGTTTTGCTAACCTTACTTGGAATGACGCGCGAATAAAAGAAAACCCAGCCAATCCTCGTTCCGAAGGAAAAAGGATCACCGGAATTCCCGAGACCATGCTTAATGTGGGAATAGAAGTTGAAAAGGGTCCGTTTTCTGGGTCCTTAGTTGGAAGGTATAGAAGTAAGGTGTATGGAGATGACGAAAACAGGGATAAGAAAGAAGGGGTTTTCGGTTCATATGATTCTTATTTTGTAACTGATGCAAAACTTACTTATAGGATCTTTAAAAATGCTTCTTTGTCTTTAAGCATAAATAACCTTTTTGATGAGAAATACTACTATTATTACTTGGAACCAAGAAGATCCTGGTTTTTGGAATTTTCCTATAAATTTTAAGAGCATGAGACAATGAACAGAGGGATAAAAATTTTACTCGTATCCACAGTTGTAAATAAAAGTTTAAAAGAAGCAATTAAAAGCGTTTCCGATTTTTGTGAAGTAAAGCTCATATATTCGTATGATCTTGGGAGATTTGAAAAAGATGATTTAAACACCCTGATCGAGTGGGCTGATGTAATTTTAGTTGATGTCCGAGGAGATCCTGGCATTTTGAATGAAGTTGATTTAAAAGAAAAAGACCTTATAGCTTTGGTGGGGGGTAGTAGTCTTATTTCGAAGGCGAAGCTTGGAAAATTCAGAATGCCTGCAAAATTCGGTGCTTCTTTTGTTTCTGATCGGGCTTCTTTGAAAAAGAGGATAGAAAACGTTCAAAAGGCTATAGAGACAGCCGGAAAGATTTTACCGTTTGGGGTTCTTAGAGACGCGAGAGACTATGTTAAAACACTAAGATACTGGGCAAATGGGGGGTATGAGAATTACAGAAACATGTTTCTTCATCTTTGCAAAATAAAAGGATTGGGTGTAGAGGTAAAAGATCCGTTAGAGTTTCCGGATTTTGGATTTTATCATCCGCTGTATGGGTTTGATTACACGCCAAATGATAAAAAGCCTCAAATTGGGATTCTCTTTTATGGAGGGATGCACTTTGAGCAATGTCAAAAAACGCTTGAGAAAGTGACAAGTTGGTTTGAAGAAAAGAACCTTAATGTAGTTCCAGTTTACAGTGATGGGATTTTGAATCTTAATGCCTTAGAGCTTCTGAAAGATGTTGATGCTGTAGTGAGCCTTTTATGGTTTAGGCTCAATGGGGGGGCGATAGGAGGGGATCCGAAAAGTACTATAGAGCTTTTGAAGAAAAAGAAAGCGAAGCTTTTTACGCCGGCTTTAATGTTCAACCAGAAACTCTCCGATTGGGAGGAAGCAGAAAGGGGATTAAATATAGTTACCCTTTTTGCCAGTGTGACCTTGCCGGAAATGGATGGGGCTACAGAACCGATTCCAGTTTGTGGGGTTTATGAGGACGAAGTAATTCCGATTGAAGAAAGAGCGGAAAGGTTCTGCGAAAGGGTGAGAAGGTGGGTAAATTTAAGATATAAGCCAAACTCGGAAAAGAAGGTCGCCATAATCATTTACGACTATCCACCTGGGGAGGAGAATTTGGGAAATGCAGCTTACCTTGATACTTTTGAAAGCTTAAAGGTGATACTTACAAGACTTAAGGACGAGGGCTATAAAGTCGAAATAGCCGATGTAGGAGAAATTTTGCTCAAAAAAAGACTTTTTAACCCAAAGCTCTTTTCCGAAAAAGCTATAGATTGTCCGAGATTAAAAAAAGACGATTACCTCAGATTTTTTAATGAACTCCCCGAAGACCTCAAAAGGGACGTGATAGAAAACTTCGGCGATCCTCCTGGGGACATAATGGTAGATGAAAACGGAATCTTAATCCCTGTGGTCTTGTTTGGAAATGTGGCAGTTGGAATCCAACCTTCAAGAAGAAGGGTTCTCGAAAACAATGAGGATTTACTTTCTGCAATTCATGATAAAACAAAACCTCCTCATCACCAGTATTTGGCTTTTTATTTTTGGTTCAAAAATATCTTTAAAGCTGACGTAGTAATTCACCTCGGTACTCATGGAACGCTTGAGTTTATGAAAGGTAAAGAATGCGGGTTAAGTTCGAGATGTTGGCCAGATGTGTTAATATCTTCCATACCTCATCTTTATGTTTATCATGTTATTAATGTTTCTGAAGGAACAATTGCTAAACGCAGAAGCTATGCTACCCTTTTGAGTTATAATTCTCCTCCATATACAACTGCAG
>CAYZRR010000005.1:0-9659 GCA_964480925.1 uncultured Thermodesulfobacteriota bacterium | reverse complement strand
AGTAAACGGGAAACCCCTTCCGTTTTGTCGTGTGGAGGTGGAATACTTCAATGAGGGCAAAAAGGTTAAGGTCCCTAAAAGTCCTTATATCACCCAAGTCATTAAGACCGATGCGAATGGTGTTTTTGCTTATTCCTTTCCCAAAGGGGGGTGGTGGGGCTTTTCGGCCATAACTGATGCCCCTTATAAGCTCAAAAAGGACGGAAAAGAGTATCCCGTCGAGTTGGGCGGGATAATGTGGGTAAAGGTGAGGGAGATGAGATAAATGCACATATCCGAAGGGATACTTTCGGGACCGGTCCTTTTAGGAGGAGCTATTCTTTCGGCAGGGGGGATTGGCCTTGGATTGAAGCAGATAAATACAACGGACCTTCCAAAGGTGGCCATCCTTTCCTCCGGGTTTTTCGTGGCTTCTCTTATCCATATCCCGGTTGGTCCAACGTCGGCCCACCTTCTTCTTAATGGACTTATAGGTTTAATTCTCGGTTTTAAGGCCTTTCCTGCCATATTTGTAGCCTTACTTCTTCAAGCCCTTTTGTTTCAATTTGGAGGGCTCACAACCCTTGGAGTCAATACCTTCAACATGGCCACTCCTGCAGTTCTCTCCTATTACCTTTTTAGGAATTTACTAAAAAGGAAAAAGTAACACCTTGGTCTTTTTAGGCGGGACTTTGGGAGGTGGGCTTTCGGTTTTAGGGGGTGTCCTTCTTACCTGTTTTGCCCTTCTCGAAACCGAGAAAAAGTTTTGGGCAGTAGCAATGACGTTTTTAACAATGCACCTTCCCCTAGCCATTTTAGAGGCCTTAATCACAGGCTTCATTCTAACTTACCTTAAAAAAGTCAAACCGGAGGTCTTAAAATGAAAACCTTTTTGTTGTTACTTTTGACAATTCTTCTCCCTCTCTTAAGCGAAGCCCATAAGGTGAGCGTTTACGCCCTTAGAGAAGGGAAGACCATAAAAGGGGAGTGTTACTTTGCGGATGGTTCACCCTGTAAAAAGGCAAAAATTGAACTTTATGATCAAAGGGGAGAGAAACTTGATGAGACTTTAACGGACGAAAAAGGATTTCTTCTCTTTAAGACCCAAGAAAAGGGCAGATTAAAAGTAATAGCCTTAGCTGGACCTGGGCATAGAGCTCAATATGAACTTGAAGCCCTTGAGGAGAGTGAAGAAGAACATCCTCAAGAAATTACAAACAAAGCCCTTGAGGAAAGGCTTCAAGGACTTGAAAATGAGATAAAGGATTTGCGAAAGAGAATTGATCGTTTAACCTTCAGAGACATAATAGGCGGCATAGGTTACATTTTTGGCCTGTGGGGGATTATAAATTTGTTGTTGAGAAGAAAAAATGCATCTTGAGGTTTTTGCCGAGGGAGATTCTTTTCTTCATCAAATGGATCCAAGGGTTAAAATCATCGTCTTTCTCATTTTTGGTATCTTTTGTGCTACCTCAAAGACTCTAAAGATTCCCTTTCTTTACCTTTTGTTCTCCATTTCTCTTATCATCTGTTCCAAAACGAAGCTTAAGGTCCTTTTTACACGGCTTTTAGGAGCCAATTCTTTCATAGGACTCATTTGGCTTTTTGTTCCCCTTGGATATTTCCCCTTGGATCAAGCCTTAATGGTCACTTTGAAAGCAAATGCCATTATAATGGCCACAATAGCCCTTTTGGCCACCTCTTCCATCTTCTCCTTGGGTCGAGCGAGTTTGGATTTGGGATTCCCCAAAAAACTTGTCTCAATAATCTTTCTCCTTTACCGATATCTTACGGTAAATCACGAGGAGTACGAAAGGCTTAAGAGGGCCATTTCGGCAAGGGGTTTTATCCCAAAATTAAACGTTCACACTTATAAAACTTACGGTTACCTCCTAGGAGGGCTTTTGGTGAGAAGTTATGAGAGGGCAGAGGAAACTTACAAGTGCATGCTTTCACGGGGCTTTAAAGGGGATTTTCCCCTTTTTGAAGTTTTGAAATTAAGGAAAAAAGATCTAATCTTTGGCATTATAATAATATTAATTTCGGTCTTCATCAGGTTTAAAGCATGAAGGAACCGATAATTAGGCTCAAAGGGGTGGTTTTTAAATACGATGAAAGATATGTCCTTAAGGGGGTTGATCTTGAGATCTTTGAGGGCGAAAGGATTGGCCTTTGGGGACCTAATGGGGCGGGAAAGACCACACTCCTTTACATAATAATGGGATTTTTGAAACCCGAAGCGGGCCTTGTGGAAATTCTTGGAAAGGTCCGCAATAAAGAGGAGGATTTCCTTGAGGTGAGACAAAAATAGGTTTTCTATTTCAGGATTCTGACAGTCAACTGTTTTGCCCAACCGTAAAAGAGGACATCGCCTTTGGTCCTTTGAATTTGGGCAAATCTCGAGAAGAGACCTTCAAAATAGTAGAAGAAACTTGTAAATTATTGGGCCTCAATGGTTTAAAGGAAAGGCTTAATTATAAGCTCTCTTATGGGGAAAAAAGATTAGTCGCCCTGGCTACGGTAGTTGCCATGAAACCTATTTGTTATCTTCTCGATGAACCCTGTTTGGGACTTGATGAAACAATTCAAAAAAGGGTCCTTTCGTTTTTAAGGGATAATGCAAGGACCTACCTTTTAGTTTCTCACGATAGGGAATTTCTACGCCAAACAACCGACAGGGTCTATTTATTTAAAGACGGCAAACTCTTTCCAACTCTACCAAATTTTTTATAATTCTACATCATACCCGGCAGATAAAAGGAGACTTATTAAAGTTTCCTTTATCCCCAAGTACTTCTGGTCTTCAAAAAGCAAAGGACAATCCTTTAGGTTCTTTTCTCCGGTTAAAAGTTTAAAAGAATAGGCCATACACGTTTGTTCACCACATTTCTTACAATTTGTCTTCGGTAGATATTTATAAATGTCAAATGGGCTGACGAAACTCTTTTCCAAAGGTTTGGTCACATCAATCTCATCTCTTTTCTGCCAAGCAAGTTTCGCTTTATCCTCGAGTTCTTGGAGGATATTTAAAGCTTCCTCCTTGTCTTTTATCATCGTCATTGTCACAAAACTATCCTTGTAAATGGTGATGATCCTTTGTCCTTTTTTGAAACTAATCCAACCATCTTTTGAGTTATAAGTAGCATTTGGAAGAAGCCTGGCCAGATATGGAGCCACCTCTTTCAGGTTATCCACCTCAATTCGACCTATTACCCTATACTTTGTCGGATCTGCAATGCAAGGAAGAAGATCCTTTATCTCCATATTTTTACCTCCATTCCCATTCTATAAAGGGCCTTTTTAGGTCCACCATAGCGTTTACCACTAGTTCGGCAAACCCCCCATAAAAGATCCTACATTTCTCCCACACCTTGTAAAAGGAAAACAGGTCCCTTATTTGAGCTTTACAGTTTGAACAAGGGGCACATAGGTATTTGTTTATATCAGAAGAAATCACGTCCTGGAATACCTCTACTATCTGCTTTAACTTCATTCTTCCGGCTATTAAATTTCTCCAATCGGGGAAATTGGCCGATCTTATCACCGCAAAACCCGATCCTCCTCCACAACAGTAGTTTTCCACTCCACAAGGATTCATTTCCCTGAAATCAAGACATATCTTCCTTAAAATCCTCCTTTGAGCCTCTACTATCCCTGCCCCTCTTACAATACCACAGGGATCATGAAGGGTAACTGGAAAATCGTTTCTCCTTGGATCAAGCCTTATTTTCCCCTCCTGAAGGATTTTTTCGATTAGAATCAACGAGCTTTCCCTCGGAATAGTCAACTCCTTTAAAAGGATCCTATCCGCCACGCCGAGTAAGGCCTTATGGGCATGGCCGCATTCTCCAAGGACTATCCTCTTCACCTTCAAGGCCTTTGATATTTCGACCTGCTTTAAGGCTATTCTCATTAACTGAACATCGTCATACCAAAGACCGTAATTAACCGCATCATAGCCCATAAGTTCAGACGAAAGGGTCCAATCGATGCGGCTTCGGTGGAAGATAATGGCGAAGGCCTCCAGGTTCTCGGGAAAGGAGAGAAATTCACCCGCATTGTGAAGAAACAGTATCTCCGCTCCTTCCTTATCGATGGGGATTTTGATCCTTTCGCCCGTCCTTTCCCCGATATCCTCCTCTATAAACCTCACTAAGTCCTTCAAAGCCTCAGGAGTGATCCCTGTAGGAGAACCAATTTTAAGGTGTTTCATCGTCCCAAGTTCATGAAGCTCTTTTGGAGCAATGCCAAGTTCCTGAGAAAAGAGCTTCCTTATTTCACGGGCAATAAGAGCATTGTCAACCCCCAAGGGGCAAACTTGTGCACATTTACGGCACAAGGTGCAACGATAAGAAAGCTCACCTAACCTGGCAAGACCGGAAAAGGTGAGTTCGAAGTCGCTCGGTTTAAACTTTGAAAAGAACCCCTTCCTTTTTAGGTACTTCTCTATGATGCGCCTTAATATTTCTCCCCTAAAAGTAGGCCTGTAAATTTCCTTTCTTCCCGAAGCTAAGTAGATGGGACAGGCCTCGCTACAAAGTTGACATTTCTGGCAATATTCAAGGGAATGAAAAAGCGGCCTGAAAAAAGTCCAATTGTCATCTTCGGAAAGAAGCTTTTTCAACCCAGAAAGAAAACGAT
Source organism: uncultured Thermodesulfobacteriota bacterium (assembly GCA_964480925.1). Taxonomy (GTDB): domain Bacteria; phylum Desulfobacterota; class B13-G15; order B13-G15; family B13-G15; genus B73-G16. Next base: position 5,039 of record CAYZRR010000005.1, on the reverse strand, counting down.
TGATAAACTCCCTCTCTTCTTTTTCGGTTTTCGGTTTAGAAATCCCAATGGCCATAACCCCATCCAAAGAGACTTCAAACTCTCTCCACTTTCCTTCCTCAAGCGATCTAATCCCGGGGGCCTCTTCGGGATTTTCAAAGGGAAAAGGAAGGTTTAAAAGCTCTTTCTTTTTTATTTGACAAACTAATCCGTTGTTTTCAAAAAAATCGTGCATCTTCATTAGGAAAAGATGTTCTCCTTCCAGCTCAATCCCTGCTTGAGGTGAGGTCCGCCCCAGCTGATTTTCCTTTGAAGTTGTGTCTCTATAAGCTTTTCTATCCTTCCACCCTTTTTTGTAGGCTTATTGTCCCATCTTATGAGGAAGAAACCCAGGATCTTGGTGAGGTAGTGAACCGAAGAGGTAAAGGGCAAATATATCAAAAAGAGGGAAAAGATAATAATGTGAAAGGCTAATCCATTGCTTACATTTACAAAATCAAACTTCAAAAACCCATCCCAAAAACGCCGGTATCCTTCAAGTGAAGGGTCAAGAAAATAGGCCAAAAGGCCGCTTGAAAAAAGAAGGATCGTAAAGACATAAGTGAAAAAATTCGTAAAACTCGTATAGGGCCTTAGGTCCCGGTCTTTAAGCCTTTTTATAAAAAGTCCAATACCTCCAAAAAGCCCGCTTAAAAAGCTTATAACCCCCACTAAGGCCGTAATCCTAAAAAGGGCTTCTCCTCCCCACAGACCCGAAAGAAAACAAAAAAGGTGAAAAAGGATAAGGGCCACAAACCCCATATGCCAAGGGTAAAGGAAGAGCCAATAGGTCTTTTTTCGTTTAAAATACTCGGAAAAACTCAAATATTCCCCCAAAATCTTGAGCTTTTCCTTAAACCCTAAAGGATAAAGCTCCCACCGCAGATTAACGGGCATCCTCAAATAGCGGGCGATCTTAAGGGCATAAAGAAAAACGATAAAGAAATAGGAAAAACAGGTCAAAAAACCGAGAAAAACCGCCACTTCCGACTCCCTATATGCAACCCGTTGCCTTGGGTAAACCCGCTATCTTACACGCCCCTTTGGCAGGTCCTGAGGGAAAAAGTTCATATATCCTTTTCAGATCAAAACCCGTCTGCTTTAAAAGCATCCTTATAGGAGGAGCTATCCCGTATTTAAGATAATACCCACGGATGCAGTTTATAACCTTCCAATGATCCTCGGTCAAAGGATAGGCGTTCTCAAGCTTGGCCAGATCTTCCGCCACCTTCTCCTTCCACTTCTCTGGTTCCTGAATAAAACCCTCTTCATCCACTTCAATCTCCACCCCACCCAAGACCACCTTGGGCACCACCCACCTCCATGAGTCGAAAAAGCAAAAATTAACCCGATTTTAAAAACTTTTTATATTCTTTGAGGACCAGAGAAAGAAATTTCTTCCTCGCCTCTTCCGAAGGAGGAATGTAATTATAAGGATAAACCTCAAGCCTCTTTAATATCTCTTCCCCAACTTCAGGCGTCACTTCCTTCCCTTCTCTTTTAAACTCCTCCATCACCTCATCTAACCCATAAAGGCTCACATACACACCTTTTTCGAACTCAAAGACTCGCCAACTTACAGTTGGCTCCTCCGAGGGGGGACCTCAGACATCCCCCACTCACTGAAATTGAGCCTTCATTTTCTCTATCTCTTTTTTTAGGTCCCTTTCTTCCATCTTATACCTCCTTCCTTTTAGAATAATACCTAACCCCTAAGGGAGTCTCTACCGAATAGTTAAAAAATTTCTCTTTTATCCACAAGGACAAACGAACCAGGTTCACCAAAACGGGAACCTCAATCAAAGGCCCAATCACAGCCGCAAAGGCTTGCCCCGAGTTTATCCCAAACACCGCTACCGCCACCGCAATGGCAAGCTCAAAGTTATTAGAAGCAGCAGTAAAAGATAAAGTGGCAGCTTCCGCATAATGCGCACCTGCTTTGGCACTTAAGTAAAAGGAAACAAGAAACATCAAGATAAAATACAAAAAAAGCGGTAACGCAATTCTCCCAACATCCATGGGAAGTTTCACTATGTATTCCCCTTTAAAGGAAAACATGACTACAATCGTAAAAAGAAGCGCAATAAGCGTTATAGGACTTATCTTTGGTATAAACTTTTCATGATACCAATTTTTTCCTTTAATCCTTAAAAAGATAAAACGGGTAAACATCCCCCCAAAAAATGGAATACCAAGATAAATAAATACACTTTTCGCAATTTGACCTATGCTTACTTTAACAATTGCTCCTTTGAGACCCAATAAAGGGGGAAGGACCGTGATAAAAATATACGCATAAATCGAATAAAAAAGCACTTGAAATACGGAATTAAAAGCTACAAGTCCTGCACAATATTCGGTATCACCTTTTGCAAGTTCGTTCCATACAATAACCATGGCAATACATCTGGCAAGACCAATCATTATGAGTCCAATCATATATTCTGGATAATTTCTTAAAAACACAATGGCTAAAATGAACATCAAGATGGGCCCTACTATCCAGTTTTGAATAAGCGAAAGGAAAAGCACTTTATAGTTAGTGAAAACCTCCCTAAATTCCTCGTATCGGACCTTAGCGAGTGGTGGATACATCATTAGGATCAATCCAATGGCTATGAGAATATTAGTGGTTCCGACCTGAAATTTTTCCCAAAACGTGGTAATAGAAGGAAAAAGGTAGCCCATTCCGACGCCACAAAGCATCGCCAGGAAAATCCATAGGGTTAAAAACCGATCTAAAAGTGGGAGTTTTTTCTCTTCCATTCTTCTCCTCCTTTGGTTTTGAAGTATAACACTCGCGTAAAAAAGTAAATTGGGCAAATTATTGACATGGAGAAGAAAAGGAGGTATATAAGTTTTTAATGAAACTTAATGGTCAAAAAAGTTGGTGGTGGCGGTGGCACAGAGGGGGTGCCACCGGTCCACCCCTTTAAGCTTTTGAGGTAAAAAGGGCCGTGTGGCACCCAAAGGGTGCCCACGGCTTTTTTGTTTTTAAGGCCGTGGGCGATAAGCTCACGGCCTTTTTATTTTAAAACCATAAAGGAGGTGCGAAATGGAGGTAATTTTGAAAAAGGATGAGCTTCCTCGTTATTGGTTTAATATTGTCCCGTATTTGCCCGAACCCTTACCACCTCCTCTTCATCCTTTGACAAAGGAACCCCTTGAGCCTCAGGCTTTGCTTACCATTTTCTCGGAACCGATTGTGGAGCAAGAGATCGCCCAAGAGGAATGGATCCCGATTCCTGAAGAGGTGCTTAAGGTTTATGGACTTTGGAGGCCTACTCCTCTTCAGAGGGCCAAAAACCTTGAGGCTTATTTAGGGACACCGGCCAAGATCTTTTTCAAAAACGAAAGCGTTTCTCCTCCAGGGAGTCACAAACCTAATACGGCGGTAGCCCAAGCTTACCTTAATAAAAAGGCAGGAGTAAAAAGGCTTACCACCGAAACCGGAGCAGGACAATGGGGAAGTGCCCTTGCTTTTGCCACGCAGTTTTTCGGTTTGGAATGTGAGGTTTATATGGTTCGAGCAAGTTACAAACAAAAACCTTACCGAAGAACCCTAATGGAACTTTGGGGGGCAAAGGTCTTCCCTTCGCCAAGTTCCAATACGGAAGCCGGAAGAAGGTTTTATGAAAAAGATAGCGAACACCCAGGAAGCCTCGGAATAGCTATAAGCGAGGCGATCGAAAGGGCCTTAAGTGTTCCGGATACCAAATATTCATTAGGAAGCGTATTAAACCATGTGCTTTTGCATCAAACCATAATAGGACTTGAGGCCAAGCTTCAATTTGAAAAACTTGGGCTCTATCCGGACTACGTTATAGGTTGTGTCGGAGGGGGAAGCAATTTTTCAGGCCTTGCCTTTCCGTTTCTTAAAGACAAGATAGAAGGAAAAAGGCCCCATACTGAGTTTATAGCCGTTGAACCAAAAGCTTGTCCTACTTTAACGGAAGGAGAATATAGGTACGATCATGGTGACACAGCGGGGTTAACCCCTCTTTTGAAGATGTATACCCTTGGAGCCGATTTCATCCCGCCTCCAATTCATGCGGGAGGACTTAGGTATCATGGAGATGCACCTTTGTTGTGCCTTCTTTATGACCATGGGCTAATTAAGGCGGTGGCTTACGAGCAAAGGGAAATATTTGAAGCAGGAGCCATTTTCGCTAGAACCGAAGGGATAGTGCCTGCCCCCGAGTCAGCCCATGCCATAAAGAAAGCCATCGATATAGCTTTGGAATGTAAGAAAAATGGGGAAGAAAAGGTGATACTTTTTAACCTCTCGGGCCACGGATATTTGGACCTTTCGGCTTACGAAAGTTACCTTAGGGGTGAGCTAAAATGAAATATCTCAACCTTCCTGCAGACACCCTTACTCCTCTTTCGGTTTTTTTAAGGCTCAGGGAGAAAGGAGCTAACATATTGCTTGAAAGCCTTGAAGAGGGAAAGTATTGGGGGCGTTTTTCCTTTATCGGGTTTGGGAAAAGAAAGCTCCTTTTCCCAAAAGCCGATGAAAGGGCGTGGGATGAACTTCGGAGATTTTTGAAGGAAGAGAGAAAGCCCCCTGTATTGGAAATCCTTCCCTTTCAAGGGGGATTAGTAGGGCATTTTAGTTATGACCTCATAGAAAACCTCGAGCCCGTACCTTTGCCCGAAAAAAGCTTCCTTTCCCTTCCCCAAATGGCCTTTTTGATCGTGGAGGATCTTATAGGCTTTGATAACCTCAGGGGAGAGCTCTTCATTATCTCCAAAAACAAAGAAACCTTAGAAGAGATCCTCTCTGGCCTTAAGACGATCCGAGAAGATCCCTTTAACCAAGAAATGGGTGATGAAAAACCCCTTTCTTCTTTTGCCAAAGAGGAATTTCTTAAAGCCGTTGAAGAAGTTAAAGAACTGATCCTTTCGGGCGAAGCCATTCAGGTGGTACTTGGTCAAATCTTTAAGGTCCTCTCACCAAGGGACCCACTTTCCGTTTATAGACATGTAAGGCGGATAAACCCTTCGCCTTACATGTTCTT
>CAYZRR010000004.1:0-8101 GCA_964480925.1 uncultured Thermodesulfobacteriota bacterium | reverse complement strand
AAGGAGATTATCTTCTATTAGATCGTTTAACTCTGGATCATTAAAGAGTTTCCACCACTTGTTGAGTTTTTGGGCATCCAAAGGGGAAGCTGATAGGGTAAATTCAAAACTTGAGGGAATGGGTAAAGAGTAGTGGGAGAGAGGAGGGGAAGGTTTTAAGACTATACAGCTCCAAAGTGTTAAAAAGGTCAAAGCCAACAAGAAGCGCTTCATTTTATTATTTAGACAAATGAAACCCCTTTCAGGTTTAAAAATCAAGACAAAGGGTGCAAGGATTTTAGGGTTAAGTTAAAATTTTACAAGTTAATAAACCTCTAAATCGGCCTGGAGGCAAAAATGCTCCCGAAGGTGGCGGTTGTAAGCATAGAAGAAGAGATGAAGAAATCTTACCTGGAATACGCCATGAGCGTAATAGTTGGTCGGGCCTTACCAGATGTGCGGGATGGATTGAAGCCTGTTCAACGGCGCATCCTTTACGCCATGTACGAAATGGGGCTTGAACCTAACAAACCCTACCGCAAAAGCGCAAGGATTGTAGGAGAGGTTTTGGGGAAATACCATCCGCATGGAGATGTGGCGGTTTATGAGGCTCTTTCGCGTATGGCTCAAGATTTCACCATGAGATACCCCTTGATAGACGGCCAAGGAAACTTTGGGTCCATAGACGGAGATCCTCCTGCGGCCATGAGGTATACCGAAGCCAGGCTTACCCCTATTGCCTTGGAGATGCTCAAAGATATTGAAAAAAACACCGTTGACTTTATGCCAAATTTTGATGGTTCCATGGAAGAACCTGTGGTTTTGCCTTCTAGGATTCCCAATCTGCTTGTAAATGGGGCTTCCGGTATAGCAGTAGGGATGGCCACCAACATTCCTCCTCATAATTTAACCGAAACCATTAAGGCCTGTTTGGCTTTGTTGGAGAATCCCAATCTTGAAATTGAGGATATTTTGAAGATTTTACCCGGCCCCGACTTTCCCACAGGAGGTATAATTTATGGCCGAGAAGGCTTGCTCAATGCGTATCGTACAGGTAGAGGCATCATCCAGGTTCGGGGCAAGGTGAGGATTGAGAAGGGAAAGGATAGGTATAGATTAGTCATAACTGAAATTCCCTATCAAGTTAACAAATCCCAACTTGTGGAGAAGATAGCCGAACTGGGTCAGACAAAGAGGATTGAGGGGATCCTTGAAGTAAGGGATGAGTCCGATAGGGAAGGCTTAAGGGTGGTGGTAGAGATAAAGAAGGACGAAAACCCTCAGGTCGTTCTTAGACAATTGTACAAACTGACCCCCCTGGAGAGTTCCTTTGGGATAATACTTTTGGCTTTGGTAAATGGACAACCCATGTTACTTAACCTCAAACAGATGCTTCAGCTTTTCCTCGATCATAGAAGGGAAGTGGTAAGACGTCGTTCGGCTTTTGAATTGGAGGAATCGGAGAGAAGAGCACATATACTGCAGGGATTGTTGAAAGCACTCGACCTTATAGACCAGGTGATAAGCCTGATAAGGAATTCCGAAAGCCCCAAAGAAGCTAAGGAAGGATTAATTTCCAAATTTGGCTTCAGTGAAGTTCAAGCTCAAGCCATATTGGATATGAGGCTTCAAAGGTTAACGGGCCTTGAGAGGGACAAGATCCAAGAGGAGTTTGAGGAAATAAGCCGAAAAATCCTCAGGCTCAAGGAGATATTGGGGTCAGAGAAGAAATTGGATGAAGTAGTGGCCGAAGAGCTTAAAGAAATACTTGACCTTTACGGCGATCCTCGTCGTACGGAAATAGAAGCTACTTTGCCCCTTTCAGAAGAGGAGGTCATAGAAGAGAAAGATGTGGTGGTTATTTTGACCTCATCGGGATATATAAAGAGGGTTTCTGTTGATGAGTACCGAAAACAAGCACTTGGAGGGAGGGGAAAGACCAGCATAACCTTGAAAGAAGGAGATTTTGTGAAGCAGATCCTCGTTTGTAATACCGTTGATAATTTGCTCTTTTTCACAGATAAGGGACGGGCATATGGGTTAAAAGTCTCTGAAGTTCCCTCTTTGCCCATTTCGGTAAAGGGCAAGCCCCTAACGACACTTCTTAAACTAGGGGAAGAAAGCATATCTTCCGTTATATCCGTTAAGGACTTTAAGGCCGGAGAGGTGCTTTTTGTTACGAAAATGGGAATGATTAAAAAGACTCCGCTCGGGGAGTTCAAAAGCGTGCGTTATGGAGGAAGTTCGGCGATTTCGTTGAAAGAAGGTGACCAATTAATCGGGGTTCAATTGATAAGCGATGAGACACAGGTTTTAATAGGTACCAAATTCGGTAAAGGCATTTTAATCCGATCAGATGAAATAAGGTCCATGGGCAAACAGGCTCAAGGGGTAAAAGGAGTCAAATTATCGCAAGGTGATGAGGTAATAGGGGTGATACCAATAGGTGAAAAGGGATATTTATTTTTGGTTACCGAGAAGGGATACGGAAAACTCATCAATAGAGATGAACTATCTCTTCAAAAAAGAGGAGGAAAAGGCGTAATCCTTCTCAAAATCACTTCCCAAAGCGGTCCTTTGGTTGGTATACTTTTCTTGAACGAAAATAGGGATGAAAACCTACTTTTATGTTCTTCGGAGGGAAAGGTACTTAGAATAAGCGCGAAGCAAATTCCCGTTCAGGGACGTTATTCGAGAGGGGTTAAACTCATGAAATTAAAGGGAGACGAAAGGTTGACAGATATTACTCTTTTAAAATAAGAAAACTTGACAAATACCTGGATTCAGGTTTAAAAATCCGGGGGAGGAGAGACGGATGAGTCAGGTATGTGCCATATGCAAAAAAAGGCCTATGAAAGGGCATAATGTAAGTCATGCTGGAAATAGGACTAAACGCGTTTTTAATCCGAATTTGCAACGCGTTAAGGTATTGATCGATGGACAAGTGAAAAGAATAAGGGTATGCACGAAATGCCTTAAAGCTGGGAAAATAATAAAACCCGGCTCCCTTTCTTAATTAACTTTCTTAATTAAATTGATTTATATCCACTTTTTGACTCTTTCTGCTTTTTTTACTCCTTTTACTTTGCGGAGGTGAGAGAGTAGTTTTTCTAATTGTTTTGTATTAGAAATTTCTACTTCAAAAAAGTTTAAGGCCTCTCCGCTTTTGGTTGTGCTGACATGAGCCTTAAGGATGTTAATACCCATTTGGGAAATTGAGTTGCTCAAAGCGGCAAGTAACCCTTTACGATCTTCAGCTTGGACTTTTATTTTAACGGGGAAAAGAAAACCATTTTCACCTTTCCATTCTACTTCCACATATCGTTCAGGAGGAACAGAAAGCACATTGGGACAATCGGAAGTATGAATGCTAATACCATGACCCCTTGTTACAAATCCTATTACCTCATCTCCCGGCAGAGGATTACAGCATTTAGCAAAATGTACCAACAGGTTTTCCATTCCATTGATTTTTATTAAAGTACCTAAGTTAATCTTTCTGCTTTTGCCTTTTCTTACTAAAGTTTCTTGAGGTGCTATTTTACCTACTACTTGAGAGACCGTTATTTTGCCAAAACCGATAGCCGCAAATAGGTCGTCAGGCGATTTAAAGTTAAAAAGTTCAAGTAGTTTCTTAAATTCTTCCTTTTTTTGAAGTTCACCAAGTGAAAGGCCCACCTTTTTGAGTTCCTTCTCGCATAATTCTTGGCCCAGTATAATAGCGTGATTTTTTTCTTGTTCCCTCAAGAATTTCAATATCTTAGTCCTGGCTCGAGAAGTTCTTGCGAATTTAAGCCAATCGCGATTGGGATGAGCCTTGGGAGAAGTCAAAATTTCCACGATCTCACCACTTTTAAGTTCGTAATCGAGGGGTACTAACTTTCCATTAACCCTTGCGCCATAACAATGATTCCCTATCTCGGTGTGGATGCTGTAAGCGAAATCTATCGGCGTAGCCCCTTTGGGAAGAACCTTGACTTCACCTTTAGGGGTAAAGACATAAACTTCATCGGGATAGAGGTCAATCTTTAAAATATGCAGGAATTCCTTCGAATCCTCTAATTCCTGTTGTAGTTCCAATATTTGTCTAAGCCAACCAATTTTCTCGGCCTCCTCTTCATCTAACCCCTTTCCTGTCTTATACTTCCAATGAGCGGCTATTCCCTCCTCCGCCACTTTATGCATCTCCCATGTCCTTATCTGTACTTCCATCCTTTCCCCATATGGCCCTATTACTGTGGTATGTAATGATTGATAAAAATTAGGTTTAGGTAAAGCAATATAATCCTTAAACCTTCCTGGAACCGGAGTCCATAACGAATGTATAATCCCCAAAGCCTGATAACATTCTTGCTCGCTATTTACAATTACACGGAAAGCTAAAAGATCATACACTTGTTCAAAATCTATACCTAATCGTTTCATTTTTTCATAAACACTATAAGGCTCTTTTATTCTTCCCTGAATTTCAGCCTCGATGCCATTTTCTTTCAATTTGTTTTTTAAGATTTTCTTTACTTCTTCTATGTATTTCTGCTTTTCTTTTTCAAAATGTCGAAGTTTTCTATAAATTTCGTTATATGCAACTGGATCAAGATGCTGAAACGCGAGATTTTCAAGTTCATTTTTCATCCACTCTATTCCTAAGCGATGAGCAATAGGAGCATAAATTTCAAGAGTTTCTTTTGCTATAAGTTTCCTTTTTTCTTCTTCATGATATTCAAGAGTTCTAACGTTATGAAGCCTATCGGCAAGTTTGATTAAAATTACCCTAATATCTTTTGCCATAGCCATAATCATTTTTCTATAAGTTTCAGCTTGCGTAATTTTAGGGTCAGAAAATGGTAATTTGCTAATCTTTGTCACTCCGTCTACAAGATTTGCTATTTCTTCTCCGAATAACTCTTTTAGTTCTTGAAAAGAAGTTAAAGTATCTTCGAGAACATCGTGTAAAAGACCAGCAGAGATAGTAGGGAGGTCCATTCTCAATTTTGCCAATATCATTGCTACTTCTAAGGGGTGTATAAGGTATGGTTCTCCCGAAAGACGAGTTTGTCCTTTGTGGACCTTAGCTGAAAAGACGTAAGCTTTTTCTAATAATGAAAAATCCGCATCTGGGGAATAAGATGCAACTTCTTCTTTTATGTCCGTAAAACGGACAAAATTTCTCCTTTTGAAAAACCTCATCTATAAAAATTTACTACCACAATCTCAAAAAAGTAAGAACAATTAAAGAAGCAGGATCCTTCAAATCTCCTGGATCAGCCTTTTCCCTTCCCGGAAGGCCATAAGGTTAATTTCTAAAGCCCGTTTTGGTACATTTTCCATAATACTCTCTTCCCAAAGCGATTCTTCAAACTCCAAGAAATTGCTCAGTGCTCCGAGTAACACTACGTTGGCAATTCTTGGGTCCCCCAGATTTTTTGCGATCTCTGTAGCTGGTAGGAGATAAACCCTTTCGAAGTTAGACCTCAAGAACTCTTCTATGTCTTTGGGGTATTCGGCTTCGCCTCTGTTCACCGCTGGTGGATAAATCTCCAATGAGTCAGCAATTATCAAGGTTTTTGGACTGCACCATTCGATCCATCTTAAGGTTTCTAACTTCTCAGTAGAAAATAGAAAATCAACCTCCCCTTTTGGAATCAAAGGAGAATAGACCTTTTCCCCGAATCTAAGATTACTCACCACTGATCCGCCTCTTTGGGCCATTCCTTTAACTACACCTTGCTTAACGTCGTAACCCTTTCTAAGAGCTAAATCGGCTAATAAAGCACTCGCCAAAACCACCCCTTGGCCCCCTACTCCGCATATTAAAATATTGGTGTTCTTCCTTCCCATGTTTCTCTCCTCATTTGAAGTCTTTATTTTGAACTTATTCTTTCTTTACTTTAAACCCCTTAGGCGGAACCTCCGTATGACCCTTTATCGCGTCGAACTTACACACTTGGTAACAGAGACCACAACCGTTACATAATAGGTCATTAATCTTTGAAACGCCCTTTCTCTTTTTAGTTTTTCCTTCCTTTGTGGTGTATTCACCGGCCTTTGAGGAATCCCAGTAAATGGCCGGACAACCAAGCTCGAGACATTGCCGACATCCGGTACACAAGTTTTCATCGACAAAAAGAGGCGGATTATAACGTTCTATAGCTCGCCTTAAAAGCGCGCACGGACTATTTTTGGTGACTATAAAAGAGGCTTCGTTTTTGGCTATTTCTTCCTTTATTACTCTCTCTGTTTCTTCAATATCATAAGGGTTTATCTCTCTTATGTTTTCTTCTTTAACCCCCAAAGCTTTGGCAAGTTCCACATAGTTAACGGCGAAAGTCTCTTGCCCCTTGGCAGTATAACCTGAACCGGGATGTTCCTGAGAACCTGTCATAGCGGTGGTCCAGTTATCCAAAACTATTACGGTCCCATTGGCTTTGTTGTAAGTAATGCCCAAAAGGGGCGTAATACCTGCATGGAGAAAAGTAGAATCACCCAATACAGCTACTGTTTTATTTAAAGCGCCCTCTTTTAGAACCTGCACCGCTCCCTCTAACATGCCGATGCTGGATCCCATGCATACACAGGTGTGAAGGGAGCTAAGGGGCGGTAAGGTGCCCAAGGTGTAACAACCGATGTCGCCAAAGGTAAAGACCTTAAGTTTTTTAAGTACATAAAACACTCCCCGATGAGGGCAACCGGGACAAAGGTTGGGTGGTCGTCCAGGGATAGGGGAATGATATTTAATTGAAGGCACATAAGGTTTACCTTCAACGGCTTCCTTTATGACGGTGGGGGACAATTCGCCGCAGATGGGTATTTTGTCCTTACCCAGATGTACTTTTATTCCCATTATCCTGAGGTTTTCTTCTAAAAACGGATCGAGCTCTTCAATAACCCAAATTTCCTCCACTTGACTTGCGAACTCTTTTATCTTCTTTTCGGGCAATGGCCACACCATTCCCAATTTCAAAAAGCTATATTGAGGAAACACCTCTTTCGCGTATTGGTACGCAATACCGCTTGTGATTATGCCTACCTTTTTGTCTCCCCACTCGATCCGATTATGTTCAAAGGTTTCAGCAAATTCCTTGAGTTTTTTCATTCTTTCTTCTACGAAAACATGCCTTGGTCCCGCAAAAGCAGGTATCATGGTGTACTTCTTCTCATTCGGCTTAAGATCGTAAGTGCGATTTAATTCTTTTCTTTCTCCGAGCTCAACAACCCCTCGCGTATGGGACACGCGGGTTACAGTCCGTAAAAGAACTGGAGTATCAAACTGTTCGGATATTTCAAAGGCGATCTTAGTAAAATCCTTCGCTTCTTGAGCATCTGAAGGTTCGAGCATAGGAACCTTTGCAAAGCGGGCGTAATGACGATTATCCTGTTCGTTCTGAGAGCTATAAAGAGAAGGATCATCAGCGGTAACGATCACTAGTCCTCCCTCTACTCCTGTGTAAGAAAGGGTCATAAGAGGGTCAGAAGCCACATTCAAACCCACATGCTTCATCGCGGCTAAAGCCCTGGCTCCCGTTAAAGAAGCACCCGCAGCTGCCAAAACCGCATCTTTTTCGTTAGGCGCCCATTCAGCTTGAACTTCGGGGTATTCGATTAAACTTTCCAAAATCTCCGTACTGGGCGTCCCGGGATAGGCAGAGGCAAACACAACTCCCGCTTCCCATGCCCCTCTCGCAATAGCCTCATTTCCTAACAAAACCTTTTTCATTAAAGCCTCCTCACTTTGTTGTGTTTGATTAAATCAAACACCTATTTCGTGAAAAAATTAACATACCTTTTGGTGGAAGTCAACCTTTAAGCATTTATTTCTTGTATCCGTTTATGATTCGTGATAATAGCAAAAATGATGTTAGGGAAACTGGGACATCGGCTCGATCCTGCGGTCTATAGGGTTGCTCGGGCTTTAAGGCTTAATGTTAACCCCAGTTTTTTGACCTTTTTGGGGTTCGTTTTTAACGGGGTGGCTTCCGTTTTAGTGGCTTTAGGGGAGTGGTTTTGGGGAGGTCTAATCGTTTTAATCGGCGGGTTGTTTGATATGATGGATGGGGCGGTTGCTAGGCTGGAAGGAAAAAGCAGCCTGTTTGGAGCCTTCTTTGATTCGGTTATGGATCGTTTT
>CAYZRR010000003.1:0-3973 GCA_964480925.1 uncultured Thermodesulfobacteriota bacterium | reverse complement strand
TAAAGTGCCTTGGGGTGGGGATTTGATAAGGAATTTGGTGATGGGAGCCCAATATATCTATGATCACCCGCTTCATTTTTATCAACTCTCGGCTTTGGATTATATAGATATAACTGCTGTATTAAATTACCGAGGGAAGGACAAAGAGCTTTTGGCTTTAAGGGATAAGATAAAAGCGTTGGTTCGAGCCGGAGATCCTCATCCTCTTCTTCCAGCTTATAAGCCAGATGAATACTGTGTAAGAGATCCGGAGGTAGTGTTGACGGCTGTTAAACATTATCTTGATGCTCTAAAGATGCATGCCAAAGCGAGAAACATGGGGGCTATTTGGGGAGGTAGGACTCCTCATTATCAAAACATAGTAGTAGGAGGCGTCACTTCTTATCCCACCGTTGAGGAGGTTAAGAAGTTCAAAGAGATGCTTGATGAACAGAAACGTTTTATAAAGGAGGTTTATATAAAGGATGTGATTTATTTTGGAACAGGTCCTTTATGGAAGCTTGCTCAGGATGGTTTTGGTGCTGGGCATAGAAACTACCTCGTATATGGGGATTTTCCTTTGGACCCCGAATGGAAGAATTTAGTTTTTCCAAGCGGTGTGGTTTGGGATTTTGATCATAAAACTCCTCAGATTAAGGCATTTGATCATACTAAGATTACCGAATCGGTAAAGTATGCGTGGTACAGGGAAAGAGAGCCCCTTCACCCGTTTGAAGGCGAGCAGGTGTTTGACCTTGACAAAAAAGGTGCTTATTCCTTCGTAAAGGCTCCGCGGTATGAGGGTAAACCGGTGGAAGTTGGCCCATTGGCCCGCATGGTTGTGAAAGGGGAACCTACTCTCTACGATTTCTTTAAGAAAGGAGGAAAAGTAGGGGTTGTGGCGAGGCATTTAGCAAGGGCTGTTGAGACCAAGTTGATTGTTGAGGCTTGTTACAATTGGCTTGATCAATTGCTTACCGAGATGACGAAGCCCGGTTTTAAGATTCATGACGCTGATCATTGGGAACCCCCCGAGGAAGGGATGGGGTATGGTTTTCATGAGGCTCCGAGAGGGGCTCTTGGACATTGGATAAAGATAAAGAACAAGAAGATAGCGAACTATCAGGCCATAGTTCCTTCCACTTGGAATGCCTCTCCAAGGGATGAGAAAGGACAAAGAGGACAGTATGAAGAAGCTCTAATAGGAGTGCCCTGTCCTGATCCGAATAATCCGATAAATATCGTCAGGGTGATAAGGTCCTTTGATCCTTGTTTGGCTTGTGCTATTCACTTAATAGATCCGGTGACAAATGAGGTTAAGAAGTTCGTAGTAGGGTAGAACCTTTTGGATATGCTTTAACCGGGTTGCGTAAAGTACCTATTCCTTCTATTCTCACTTCCACTACATCCCCTTCTCTAAGGGGACCAATGCCACTGGGGGTCCCAGTGGCTATTATGTCTCCGGGTAAAAGCGTCATAATGTGGGAGATAAAGGAAACTAGTTCAAAAGGGTTAAAGATGAGATTTCTGGTGTTGCTTAATTGACGTCTTTCGCCATTTACCAAGGTCTCCAAGTTTAAATTCATCGGGTCGATCTCGGTTTCTATCCAAGGCCCGAGGGGGGCGAAGGTATCGTATCCTTTTGCTCTTGTCCATTGCTTTTCCCGAAGTTGAATGTCCCTAGCGGTTACGTCGTTGAAACAAGTATAACCCAATATGTACTTATGGGCTTCTTCAGGGCTTACGCCTTTTGCCCTTTTAGAGATCACAATGGCCAATTCGCCCTCATAATCTACCCTTTGTGAAGAAGGGGGAATAATGATGGGTTCCTCGGGTCCTATTACGGAAGTAGAAGGTTTTAAGAATATCAATGGCTCAGATGGTACCTCCAAGCCCACTTCCTCCGCATGATCTCGATAATTTAACCCTACGCCTATTATCTTCGTGGGTTCAACAGGTGGAAGGAGCTTTACTTCCTCTAACGGAATAAGAGAGCCGAATTCGTTAAAACCAGAAAAGAGATCTCCTTCAACAAGAAGTACCTTTTCCCCTTCAAGAATGCCGTAGGACACCCTTTCCTTATATTTAATCCTTAAGATCTTCACGCCTTTTCCCTTCTAAAACGCCCTTTGGCATCCTAAGAGGCCTCTTACGGTTTGTCAAGTTAAAATGGTCTCATTGACACCTTTTTGGGCTCAGGGTAACTTAACTTTTATGAAAGCCCTTGTCCTTTCAGCAGGTCATGGGAAGAGGATGCGCTCTTCTATCCCTAAGGTCTTACATCCCATTCTCGGTAGGCCCCTTTTGGGGTGGGTTCTAAAGGCCCTTGAAGTGCTTAATTGTGAAGAGATCATTGTGGTGTGTGGCCCTGAGAAAGCGGTTATAGATTTTTTGAAGGATAAAGGGGTTAAAACTGTCATTCAGGAAGAGAGACTTGGAACTGGACATGCGGTTATGGTGGCTGAAAAAGAGCTTTCGGATTTTTCAGGTACTTTACTCATCCTTTATGGTGATACCCCTCTTTTGAGGAGCGAAACCTTACGGGGGCTTTTGGATCATCATAAGGAAAAAAAGGCAACCCTTACCCTTCTTTCGGCGGTCTTAGAGAACCCCAAAGGGTATGGGCGCATAATTCGGGATGAAGAGGGGAGGCCCAAAAGGATCGTTGAGGAGAGCGATCTTAAGGGCGAACAAAGTAAGGAGATAAATGGGGGTGTTTATGCCATAGAGACCCCATTCCTTTTTAAGGCCTTAAGGGAGATCAGCCCTAATAACCGACAGGGCGAATATTATTTAACTGATATAGTGCAGATCGCTTACCGGTGGAATGAGAGGATCGAGACCTTTTTTACCGATTGGCCCTTGGAGGTTTTAGGAGTTAATACAAGGCTTGATCTTTCAAAGGCTCAAGAGATTTTGAGAGAGAAGATAGCGGAAAAATGGGCCTTGGAAGGGGTAACCATTGAAGACCCTAAGAGCACTTGGATTGAACCTGAGGTCACGATAGGGAAAGATACGGTTATAAGGCCATTTTGTTTTTTAAGGGGAAAAACCTCCATAGGTCCCAATTCCACTATAGGTCCCTTTGTGGAGATAATTGATTCCGAAATAGGTGAAGGCGTTAGGGTAGATTTTTGCTCCCATATTGAGGGGAGTTTCGTAGGGGATTATTCCAGAGTGGGCCCCTTCAGTAGGCTTAGACCAGGATCAAGGCTTGAGGAGGGGGTTAAGGTCGGGAATTTTGTTGAGGTTAAAAACTCTCGTTTGGGAAGGGGTAGTAAGGCCAATCATCTCGCCTATTTGGGGGATGCGGAAATAGGCGAAGAGGTGAACGTGGGAGCAGGGGCCATCACCTGCAACTTTGACGGAAAAACAAAGCACAGGACCATCATCGGGGACAGGGTCTTTATCGGAAGTAATGTCTCTTTGATTGCTCCCATAGTTGTGGGGGATGATGCCACCATTGGAGCCGGTTCGGTCATAACCAAGGAGGTTCCCGAGGGGAGCCTTGCTGTTGAAAGAAGCAAGCAAAAGATCATTCCCAACTGGTCTCGACGGAGAAAGTAAAGTATGTGTGGCATTATAGGGTATCTTGGACCTCGACCTCCTGTTGAGGTTTTATTGGAAGGCTTAAAAAGGCTCGAATACCGGGGGTATGATTCGGCAGGGATAGGGGTTTTCCATGGTCAGGAGGTGATCATAAAAAGATGTGACGGAAAGATAAAGGTTCTTGAAAAGCTTGTCGAGGGGATGAGGGTTTCGGGAAAGGTAGGGATAGCTCATACCCGGTGGGCCACTCATGGGGAACCGAACGAGAAAAATGCCCATCCTCACAAGTCAGGAAGGGTCAGTGTGGTTCACAATGGGATTATCGAAAATTACCTTTCTCTAAAGGAAGAGCTCAAAGGGAGGGGAAGGGTCTTTCATTCGGATACCGATAGCGAGGTAGTTGCTCATTTGATAGATGAAGGGCTTAAGGAAGGGCTTGAGGTGG
>CAYZRR010000002.1:0-11474 GCA_964480925.1 uncultured Thermodesulfobacteriota bacterium | reverse complement strand
CCTCTTTTTGATACTACTTTTGGGTTGTGGGGTAAAAAAGGCTCCACTTCCACCGGATGTGCTTCTGCCCGATCCACCAAAAGAAGCCAAGCTTAAAGTAAGGGAAGGAACGCCGTTTCTTGAGTGGAGAGCCCCAAAGGTCAAAAAGGGTCTTTTTGGCTTCAAGGTTCTTTGGAGAAGGGGATGCCCCGGATGTCCCGGGGATTTTTCGGAGTTTGGTTTTTTAAGGTATGAAGAAGGGAAGGAGATTTACCAGTTCGTTCTTTCGGACCTGAAAGAGGGAGAAATCTATCTCTTTCAGATCAAAGGAGTTAACCGATGGGGTTATGAGGGAAAAGGAAGCGAGGAATTAAGCCTCTTATGGAATACTCCTCCACCGCCTCCTTCTAATCTCAAAGGAAGAGGAGGGAATAGAAAGACGGTCCTCGAATGGGAGAAAGTAAGTGAAGCCTCTGGGTATGCTATTTACCGACGGATTCCTCCTTCCCCTTTTCCCTTGGATCCTTCTTTTTGCGTGAAGAAGGAAGGTTTTATTGACGAGAACTTGGAAAACGGAAAGACCTATTGTTATGTAATAAGAAGCTTTAAGGAAAGTGGTAAGGTTTTTATAGAAGGAAAGAACTCTCGGGAAATTTGCCTTATGCCTCAAGACGATGCCCCTCCTCCTGCTCCTTTGGGTTTTGTGGTTTTAATGGAAAAAGAAAGCGTCCTTTTAAGGTGGTTTCCGGTGGTAAGCGAGCCTATAAAAGGGTATTATGTCTATCGGGGGAGGTGTGGGGAAAATTTAGAAAGGATCACCAAAGAAGTGATAAGGGAGACGTTTTTTTATGACAAACCGGAAAGGGGCTGTTGGGTTTATGGGGTTTCGGCAGTTGACCTTTCGGGAAACGAAAGCGAAAAGGCCTTTGGAAGTACCACATTCTGAAAGGAGGGAAAAATGGCCGAGATAAAGAGCACCTGGGAAATCGTCATGGAAAAGCTCAAACAGAGCGAGATAACGCAGGAAGACCGGGAACGCTTCCGTAAAGAAGAGGCAAGGGAAAAAGCCAAAAGGTTATTCTTCCCCTATTTCGAAGGGGACCAAAGGGATTGGGATAATTTCAAGGAAGAAGCCAAAAAGCTTGATGAAGTGGGAAGGGAGGAACTGTTAAAACTCATCGCGGAAAACCTTTCCCTTGAAGGGCTTTCGGATCGTTATCGAACGGGACTGGAAGTACTGTTTGGGAAGGAGGGAATCGAAAGGATCGAAGAGCTTCTTGAGAGGTACCGCAAAAAACAAGAGGTAGAAACTGAAACCCTCAAAGAGGAATTGCTCCAAGGATTTGAAAAGAAGGGAATCAGAGGCTCCGCCATAACCCCTAACCCAAGGATTCATCCCCGATGGAATAGGATGATGGAAGAGATCGGGACTTCTTTTAAAAAGGAGCTTAAGGAACTTCTGAGTAAACTCCCACTGGTTTAAATGCGGGAGAGAACTCCTTCGAAGATCTCAAGAAATAGATCGCAATCACTTTGACTCACTATCAAAGGAGGCAGAAGCCTTAAGACCCGCTGGTTGGGAGCGTTCAAAATGAGTCCCTTTCCTAAACACTCATAAACGACCTTTTCCGCCCAAGGCCCTTCTAGTTCAATTCCGATCATAAGTCCCTTTCCCCTTATTTCCTTTATCTTGGAATTTCTTTGGGCTATTTCCTTTAAATGTTCAAATAGGTAATCGCTCTGCCTTTTACAGTTTTCAAGAATGCCCCCTTCGAGCAACTCTTGAAAGACCACACAGCCGGCTCTGCAGCTTAAGGGATTCCCTCCGAAGGTAGAGGCATGATCCCCAGGGGAAAAGGCCGAAGCTATCTTCTCCTTGGCCACCATAGCCCCTAAGGGCAACCCTCCTCCTAAGGCCTTGGCCAAGGTCATAATATCAGGTTCAAAGCCCCAATTTTGATAACCGAATAATTTCCCCGTCCGACCCATTCCGGTTTGAACCTCATCTAGGACCAAAAGAATTCCCTTTTCGTCACAGATCCTTCTCACCTCTTTAAGGAATCCATCGGAAGGAACTATCACCCCTCCTTCCCCCTGTATCACCTCAAGCATCACCGCACAGGTCTCATCATCTATAGCTTTTAAAAGGGCTTCAGGATCATCGTAAGGGCAGTATACGAAGCCTGGCATAAGGGGATCAAAGCCCTGGTGAAATTTCTGTTGAGCGGTGGCAGTAAGGGTAGCCAGGGTCCTTCCGTGAAAAGACCCGTAAAAGGTTATGATCTTGTAAGAATGAGGACCCCGGTTTTGTTTTGCCCATTTCCTTGCCAATTTAATCGCTGCCTCATTGGCCTCAGCCCCTGAGTTACAAAAAAACACCTTACCCCCAAAGGAGTTTTCACAGATCCTTTTCGCCAGTTCAAGCTGGGGATCAACGTAAAATAGGTTTGAAACATGAAAGAACCTTTCTGCCTGATCCTTTACAGCCTCCACAATTTTGGGATGACAGTGTCCGAGGTTCAAAACCGCTATGCCGCTTAAAAAATCGAGGTACTCCTTACCATCCTGATCCCAAAGCCTTGTACCCTTCGCCCTTACGACCTTTATAGGGTAACGTTTGTAAGTGTTCATAAGGTATTTATCTTCGTTAAACGGGTTCATATTAAGATCTCCGTTCCAATGCCCTTGTCGGTGAAAACTTCAAGAAGAAGCGCATGGGGCAAAGTGCCGTCAATTATATGGGCCTTTGATACCCCTAAGTTCAGGGCTTCAAGACAGCATCTCACCTTGGGGATCATTCCCCCGTGGATTACGCCCTTTTTGATGAGCTCTTCGGCTTTTTCAACCTTTAGGCTTTGGATCAAATTCCCATTCTCGTCACTTACCCCAGGAACATCGGTGAGAAGAATTAGCTTTTCGGCCTTCAAGGCCCCAGCCACTCTTCCCGCGACCATATCGGCATTTATGTTGTAAGGCGTCCCATCTTCTCCAACGCCTATGGGAGCTATAACCGGGATAAACCCCTCTTTTTGAAGCGCTTCCAAAAGTTCCACATTCACCTCCTCAACCTCTCCCACAAGCCCCAGATCAAACTCATCATGGATCATCTTTTTCGCCCTCAGCAGTTGAGCGTCCTTTCCGTTTAAACCCACTGCTTTTCCGCCACACTGATTGATTAGATAAACTAAGTCTTTATTTATCTTGCCCAAAACCATCTCCACCACTTCCATGGTCTCCTCGTCGGTGACCCTCATCCCTCCGATGAAGTTGGATTTCTTTCCGAGCCTCTTGAGGAACTCCCCTATCTGAGGTCCGCCCCCGTGGACCAAAATGGGCTTAATGCCTACATACCACATAAGCACTATATCCTCGGCCAAAGCCCTTTCTTCGGGTCCTTTGGCCATTGCCCCTCCTCCATATTTGATAACCATGGTCTTACCATAAAAACGGCGAATGTAAGGAAGGGCTTCTATTAAAATTTGAGCCTTTTGAAAAAGCTCCTTTTCTATCACAGAATGTACCTCGAAAGGTCTTCGTCCTTGAGAAATTGCTCGAGTTTCTCTCTCACATACTTACCATCTATAACGACCTTTTCCCCCTTCATCTCGGGGGCATCAAAAAGGATGTCCTCCAGAAGCTTTTCCATCACCGTATAAAGCCTCCTAGCCCCTATGTCCTCGGTCCTCTGATTCACAGTAGCGGCTATTTCGGCAATGGCTTCTATGGCTTCATCGGTAAAACTCAGCTCAACTCCCTCTGTCGCCAGAAGAGCTATATATTGCTTGGTGAGAGCGTTTTCGGGCTCCTTGAGGATCCTGATGAACTCCTCTTTTCCAAGGGGTTTTAGTTCAACCCTTATGGGAAAACGCCCCTGTAGCTCGGGAATTAGATCGGAAGGCTTGGAGATATGAAAGGCCCCTGCAGCGATAAAGAGGATGTGATCGGTCCTCACCACCCCATACTTGGTGGTAACGCTTGTACCCTCAACTATGGGCAAAAGGTCCCTCTGAACCCCTTCCCGCGATACGTCAGGGCCATGAACGTGATCACGACTGGCGATTTTGTCAATCTCGTCGATAAAAACGATACCCGATTGCTCTACTTTCTCGATGGCCTTTTTTATAACTGCGTTCATGTCGATGAGCTTTTGGGCTTCCTGATGGATGAGGATCTCCAAAGCCTCTTTCACTTTAAGCCTTTTCGGACGTGCCTTTTTGGGAAAAAGGTTTGAAAGCATCTCCCTCAATTGTTCTATCTCCTCAAACCCAGCCGGAGCAAAAATCTCAACCATTGGCATAAATTTCTCCTCCACCTCTATCTCCACTTCCCTTTCGTCTAAGTACCCCTGCCGAAGCATCTCCCTGAGCCTTTCCCGGGTTCTTGTTCTTGAATCTATACCCTGCGGTCCTTGAGCGTATCCCGAAGATGGGAGCAATAGGTCAAGTAATCTCTCTTCGGCCAATTCCCTGGCCTTCTCCTTTACCTTGGCCTCCTCTTCTTCCCTCACCATCTTAACGGCCACCTCGGTAAGATCCCTTATGATGGACTCCACATCCCTTCCTACATAACCCACTTCAGTAAATCGGGAGGCCTCCACCTTTATGAAGGGGGCTTGAGCTAACTTGGCCAGCCTCCGGGATATCTCCGTCTTCCCCACTCCCGTAGGGCCGATCATTAGGATATTCTTTGGGGCTATCTCGTCCCTTAATTCCTTGGGAACCTGTTGCCTCCTCCATCTATTTCTCAGGGCGATGGCAACTGCCCTTTTGGCTTCCTCTTGGCCTATGATGTACTTGTCAAGTTCCCTTACGATCTCTCGCGGAGTGAGAAAATCCTCCTTCATAATTCCTCCAACACGATCTCTTCATTGGTATAAATGCAAAGGGAAGCGGCGATCTTCAAGGCCTCTTGGGCTATCTCCCTAGCCGAAAGCTGGGAGTGTTTTATAAGTGCCCGCGCGGCAGCCTCCGCGTAAGGTCCTCCAGAGCCTATCCCCACTATCCCATCATCCGGCTCGACCACATCTCCCGTGCCTGAGATGATGAGGGAACGCTCCTTATCGGCCACCAGTAAAAGCGCCTCAAGGCGCCTCAAGACCTTGTCGGTCCTCCAATCCTTGGCCAGTTCCACCGCTGCCCGAAGCAGGTTCCCATTGTATTGCTCAAGTTTCCTTTCAAATCTCTCGAATAACGTAAACGCATCGGCCGTTGAACCGGCAAAACCGGCCAAGACCTTTTCATTATAAAGCCTTCTGACCTTTCGGGCCCTGTGTTTGATGACTGTCTCCCCTAAGGTAACCTGACCATCACCCGCCATTACCACCGATCCCTTATGCCTCACACAAAGGATAGTTGTGCCTTTAATGGGGCTTTTTGGCCCTTGGATGACTAACATCGTACACCTCCATTAAACGGCTAACCGTAACATGGGTATATCGTTGAGTAGTGGAAAGCCTTCGGTGCCCCAGAAGTTCTTGAATTGACCGAAGATCAGCCCCACGATCTAAAAGGTGGGTGGCAAAGGTGTGCCTCAAAAGATGCGGGGTGACGGGTTTTAAAAGGTTGGCTTTCAAGGCGTACTGCTTTATCTTTTTTTGGAAACCCCTTGAACTCAAAGGATCCCCAAACCGGTTGAGAAAAAGGTGGTCGGTTTTCGGACCGAAAAGGTCCCTAACCCGAAGGTACTTTAATAAAGCCTCTTGAGCCATATTTCCCAAAGGGACGATCCTCTCTTTCCTCCCCTTTCCCATAACCCTCACAATGCCTCGGGAAAGGTCAACATCTTCGGTTTTTAAATTAACCAATTCCCCTATCCTTAACCCACTCGAATAGAGAAGTTCTAGAATGGCCCTATCTCTCAAGCTCAAAGGGTCCTCCTTTTCTGGAGATTCCACAAGCTTGAACGTCTCTTCCTCGGTTAAAAAACGAGGCAGTTGTCGTTGGTATTTGGGACTTGAGAGCAATCGGGCTGGATTAACCTTTATGAGCCCTTCCCTCTTTAACCATTTGAAAAAGGTCCTCAACGTGGAAAGCTTCCTCGCGATAGAACTCTTTTTGAGCCCTCTTTTCAAAAGCTCACCTAAAAAAACCCTCACCTCCAGATGACTTACTTCTCCTATGTTTTTTATCTCTCCTTTGGCCTTAAGAAAGGAGAAAAACTCCTCTAGGTCTTCTCGATAGTTTTTCACCGTATTCTCGGACCTTCCCTTCTCAAAAACCAAATGCTCCAAAAAAGCTTCTATGAGCTCTTCTGTTTCCACTCCTTACCCCTTTTAAATATACTATAACAGATTAGATCTTTAAGGAGAAAGGGGATGGCTTGGATTTTTTGGGCCCTTGGAATGACGTTGGTAACGCTCCTCAGTGCCTTTATGGTTAACAGATGGCGTGAGTTTGGGCTTGTGGCTTTGACATCTTTTTATTGCTTATACCTAGTAGCCTCTCAAATTATGGCTACAAGGATCGCGGTTTTCCCCCTTTATTTTTACACCCTCCAAGCTCCTTCGGCGGTCTTCATTTACCCTTTCACAGCTCAAATGCTTGACATGATAAATGAGGCATATGGACTTAGAGCCGCCCAAAGGGCGATTATCCTCGCCTTTTTAACTCAGGTGGTTTTTGTGATTTTGATTTTTCTGGTTAAGGCCTTGCCGGCTTCTCCCTTTTTTGAGCTTGAGGCCCAATGGCAAAGGATATTCTCTCAAGGGGTGAGGATAACTGGTTCTTCTTGGGTTGCCTTTTTGATATGCGAATTGATAGATGCCAAGCTTTTCTCCTGGCTTAAAAGGAAATACCCACAGAAAGCTTGGTTAAGGAGCATTGGAAGCGACCTTACAAACTTGAGTCTTGACAGTTTCCTTTTTGTCACCTTTGCCTTTTGGGGTGTATTTCCGATAGGATCGCTTATAGTGGGGCAGATAGTCTCCAAAAACCTTATTGGGTTTATAGATACGCCTTGGTTTCTCTGGTATAGGAAACTAATAAGGAAAAAAGAGGAGGTCTCCTTTGCTCACATTAAGTGAAGCTGCCAAAAAAGTCCTTGAGGCAAGGTATCTGATGAAGGACCCTTCGGGTAACCCCATAGAAACCCCGGCGGAGATGTTTTGGAGAGTAGCAAAACATGTGGCAAAGGCCGAAAGGGAACGAAGTGAGGAATGGGCCGAGAAGTTTTACGAACTTATGTGTAGCCTGACCTTCTTGCCCAACTCTCCCACCCTTATGAACGCCGGAAGAAGATTAGGGCAACTAGCAGCCTGTTTTGTGCTTCCCATCGAAGATTCCCTTTCTTCAATTTTCACCACTTTAAAAAGGGCCGCCCTAATTCATCAGTCAGGAGGTGGAACCGGTTTTTCCTTCAGTCGTTTAAGGCCAAGGGGCGACAAGGTGGCCTCAACTCATGGAGTGGCCAGTGGCCCCGTCTCCTTTATGCGAGTCTTCAATATGGCCACCGAAGTGATCAAACAAGGCGGAACCAGGCGGGGAGCAAATATGGGAGTCCTAAGGGTCGATCATCCCGATATCCGAGAGTTCATCACCGTAAAAAGAGACCCTTTTGAGTTTCAAACCTTTAACTTATCGGTGGGAATAAGCGATGATTTTATGAAAGCCTTGAAAAAGGGCGAGTCCTTTCCCCTTATTAATCCCAGGACCAAGGAGACGGTCACCCAAGTCTGGGCCAAAGAACTTTTTGAACTCATGGTCCAATGCGCTTGGGAGAATGGAGAACCAGGAGCTCTTTTCCTTGACACCATAAATCGTCATAACCCCACCCCTTCGCTTGGCCAAATCGAAGCCACAAACCCCTGTGGCGAACAACCCCTTTTGCCCAATGAGGCCTGCAATTTGGGGTCCATAAACTTGGTGAAGGTCTTAAAAAAAGGACCTAAAGGGTTTGAGATCGATTGGGATAAACTCGGGGAGGTAGTTAGTTTAGCGGTTAGGTTTTTGGATGACGTAGTGGAGGTGAATCGTTATCCCTTTAAGGCCGTTGAGAAAATTTGCAAGGGAAACCGTAAAATAGGACTTGGAGTTATGGGATTTGCTCATATGTTGATTCTTTTGGGCATACCTTATGATTCTGATCAGGCGGTAAGGCTTGCCCAAGAACTTATGGGCTTTATAAGCCAAGAGGCGAAAAGGACTTCCCAATCCCTTGCCAAAGAAAAAGGCCCCTTTCCTAACTTTCCTTTAAGTATTTACGCCAAAAGGGGAGAAAAGCCCCAAAGAAATGCCACTTTGACCACCATCGCTCCAACGGGGACCATAAGCCTTATCGCCAATTGTTCTTCGGGAATCGAACCTCTTTTCGCCTTATCTTATAAAAAAAGGATGTTAGGAGACCTGGAGGTTCCGATAATAGACCCGGTCTTTGAGATGATATTGGAGAAAGACCACTTTTTAAGGGACGACCAAAAAGAGGAGATCTTACAAAAGGGGTTTATACCCCCTGAAATGCCCGTAGACGAAAAGTATAAGAGGCTATTTCTCACTGCCTTTCAAATCCCCCCTGAAAGACATGTGGAAATCCAAGCCGCCTTCCAACGGTATACCGATAATGCGGTCTCAAAGACCATAAACTTCCCTCCCCAAGCTACACCAGAAAAAGTGGGCTTGGCTTTCCTTTTAGCCTACGAATTGGGATGCAAAGGCATTACAGTCTACCGAAGCGGATCCCGCCGAGGTCAAGTTATAACCTGTGGCCTTAGCCAACTATGTTGAACTCGGGAAACTTCTCTTTGTAAGCTTGAAGCACAATTCCTGTGGCCCTTTCCAAGGGATAATAATCCAAGTTTAGAATAATGTCATAATGATGCGGATCGTTTATATCGGCCCTAAAGTATTTTTCTATGAATTGCTTCTGCTCTTCGTTCCATTCTTTTACCCTCTTCTCAATCTCCTCATCTTTAAGCTCATAGCGCCTTTTCAAAATCTCCTTCCATCCATGGGGACTTCCCACACACCTGATCCTCAAGGCTTTGGAAGGTGGGATCACGAAATTGGCCCCCCTTCCAACTATTATGCAATTGCCCATCCTCCCTAAAACCTTCAAAAACCTTTTAAGGTAAAGAACGTACTCCTCTTGTAGAATCTTGGGGGAACGGGAAAGCACTTCCACGTATTCCCAAAACTTTGCTCCATATCGCTCATCTAAGAATTCCACCCTTTTTGGATCTTGTTTGATCTCTTTAGCTATCTCCAAGATGATATTTTTGTCATAAAGGGGCCAATTCAGCCTTTCTGAAAGCCTTTCGGCTATTTCCTCAGCGGCACTTTGACGTTCTCGGGATATCAAAATGGGAGGCCTCCATTCCCTTTTGAGGTCTTCTCTTCTCATCAGAAAGGTAGTTTTTATCTGCCTTTCGATAAGCTGTTGTATATTGGGATTTCTCACTCTCATCTCTTCCTCCTTTACGAAGTTTGAAGCTCCTTTATCCTCATTCTTAGGCGCTCCTTCGTTTCCCCCTCGCTCAGCTCTAAGGCTTTTTGGAAATGCCGAAGGGCGCTTTTTTTATCACCTTCTCCGAGGAAATAAAGCCCAAACTGTTCATAGGCTTCACCTTCCCTTTTCGCCTTAAAAAGAAGTTCCCCTAAAAGTTTATGCAAAAATGGTTCTTCTGGGACTTTTTCAACGGATTGCTCAAGAAGAGCTATCGCCTCAAAGACCTTACCTTCCTCATTCAACCTGTTAACCATTCCTATAAGAAGCTCCTTATCCCCGGGAAAAGCCTCTAAGGCCTTCCGAAACTCCATTTCCCCTTCCTTAAATCGATTTAAACTTAAAAGGATCAAGGCTTTCTCCCTTAAAAGATAGGGATCATCGGGGAATTCCTTTAATAGCTCATTAAGGATCTGAAGCGCCTTTTCCCTTTCTCCTTTGCGGACTAAACTCAAAACACAAAAATAAGGGTCCCTCTCACACTCCCCCTTTTCGGACCTTCTCTCCAGAATTTTCAGCCTGGATTTTATGCGTTTAAAGGAAGGGGAATCACTTAAGGTTTTGTTTTCGCACCTTGACTCCAAGTAGGCGATCCTCTCAGTTATAGCGGGATGGGTGCTCAAATAAGTAGGGGATTCGATGGAGATGTTTTTGCCCCATCTGTCCATCTTTCTCATAAAGCTCACAAAACCATAGGGACTCCACCCAGCTTTTGAGAGAAGCTCAAGCCCCAATTGATCGGCCTCGAATTCGTTATCTCGGCTGTATTTTAAAAGAAGGCTCTGCCCTAAAGCAGAGGCACCGATCATAAGGGTCTGTTGGGTCTTAGCGTCTTTGGTCAAAAGAAGGGCAGCTATTAAAGCGGCAAGCGTTCCTAAGGATATCCTCTTTGCCTGATCAAACATCCGAGAAACGTGTTCGAGAAGGGAGTGGGAAATCTCATGAGCCAAGACACCAGCTAATTCGTCTTCGGAACTCACCAGGTTGAGAAGCGCCGTATTCACAAACACATAACCCCCAGGGAGGGTAAAGGCATTGGGTTGACTTCCCTCTATTACGTAAAACCTGTATACAAATCGCCTATCACCCGAAACCTCCACTATCTTACGACCCATTTGCCTCACATAAAAGTTTATTAAAGGGTCATCGACAAAACGAACCTCCCTTTTTAGCTTCAGAAACAGCTCTTCCCCAAGCCTTTTCTGTTCCTCCACGCTTAAGGGAAAGGCCTGAGAGGGCTTTAAGGTTAAAACGAGAAAGACCAGGAGAACCAATAGACTTACTGATCTTCTAAACCAAAAATGCATCTTATTAGCTCCGAATACTCCTTTACGGAATTCTCATCTCTTGCTTGGGCTTTGAGAAATACCACAAGGGGATGAAGGAACTTGTTCATCAAACGCTTACTTAAAAGTTCCACCTTCTGCTTCTCTCTTTCGTCAAGGGATAACCCCCTTAAAACCCTTTCCATCTCGCTTTTTCTTAAAGCCTCGGCCCATTCTCTAAGGTCCTTGATGGTGGGAACTATCTCTAAGCTCCTATACCATTTTGTGAATTTTTCCACCTCCTCTTCCACCAACTCCTTCGCCCTTTCTGCTTCGTTTAACCTATTGTTTGCGTGCTCTTGGGCTACTTGTTTAAGATCATCTATATCATAAAGGAATACCCCGTCCAACTCGTTCACCTCAGGCTCCACATCCCTTGGGACCGCCAAGTCAATAATAAAAAGGGGCTCTCCTTTTCGGTATTTCAACGCCTTTTTCACATCCTCTTTAAATATCAAAGGTCGAGAAGCCCCGGTGGAACTTAGGATTATATCGGCCTCTTTGAACCTCTCTTTGATCTCCTCAAACGGTATGGGTGTCCCTCCAATTTTGGAGGCCAGTTCCAACCCCCTTTGCCAAGTCCTGTTTGCAACCATTATCTCCCTTACGCCATGGCTCCGAAAATGCCTGGCGGCAAGCTCACACATCTCTCCTGCTCCCACGATTATAACCCTTTTGTTTTCCAGATCTCCAAAGATCTTCCTGGCGAGCTCCACCGCCACATAGCTCACCGAA
>CAYZRR010000001.1:0-2628 GCA_964480925.1 uncultured Thermodesulfobacteriota bacterium | reverse complement strand
GGAATCCCAAGGACCTCCTTCACCATCTCCTCGGTGATGTTCTCCCCACTCCCATAAGCCGCTACCTGATCCAAAAGGCTTTGAGCATCCCTCAGACTCCCATCGGCCTTTTCCGCAAGAAGCCTCAAAGCCTTTTCATCGGCAAAAATCCCTTCAGCTTCCGCGATCTTCTTCAAATGCCCAAATATCAACTCAGGAGGAATTCTCCGAAACTCAAACCTTTGGCATCGAGAAAGCACCGTAAGAGGAACCTTATTGGGCTCGGTTGTGGCAAAAACGAAAACCACATGAGGAGGCGGTTCCTCAAGGGTCTTCAAAAGGGCGTTAAAAGCGCTTTGCGAAAGCATGTGCACTTCATCTATTATGTAAACCTTATACCGGGAACGCATGGGCTTGTAAGAAATGGCCTCTTTAAGCTCCCGAATGTTATCGACCCCTGTATGAGAAGCACCATCTATCTCCACCACATCAAGGGATGTACCCGAAGTGACCTCATTACAGCTTTGGCATTTGTTACAAGGATAGGGAGTAGGCCCCTCCGCACAATTTAAGGCTTTGGCCAAGATCCTGGCAGTTGAGGTCTTTCCGACTCCCCTGGGCCCCGAAAATAAATAGGCGTGGGCGATCCGCCCCTTGAGGATGGCGTTTTTAAGGGTCCTTACCACCACTTCTTGCCCCACTACCTCTTCAAAGGTCTGGGGCCTCCATTTGCGCGCAAGTACCAGGTAAGACATGTCAAATCTTCACTGTCGATAACCAGGCTTTCTGCGCCACCAGCCGAGGTTACTACCGTTGCTCCCTTCCGGGCCTGGCGGGGTTCATAACCTGACCGGTGCGCAGGGCCCGGTTATCGACACTGATGACTTGGCGGAGAGAGAGGGATTCGAACCCTCGGTGCCGCTTCTTGGCGGCACGCACGATTTCCAGTCGTGCCCCTTCGGCCAGCTCGGGCATCTCTCCGCACATCAAATTATACTCCTTCTTCCTGGTGGATCAAGGCGTTCGGAAAGCTGGCGGAGAGGGTGGGATTCGAACCCACGGTGCCGCTTTTAGCGGCACAGCCGATTTCGAGTCGGCCCCGTTACGACCGCTTCGGTACCTCTCCGCTCCTTAAAAAAGCGTTGTAAAAGCTCCCTTGCCTCCTCAGCTAAAACCCCTTCAACTACCTCAGGGCGATGGTTCAACCTGCCATCCGAAAAGACCCCATAAAGGCTCAAAGCCCCACCCTTTTCATCCCTACAACCAAATATAAGCTTCTCAACCCGCCCCCAAACAAGAGCACCACTGCACATCAAACAAGGCTCAACACTCACATAAAGCTCAGTCCCGTTAAGCCTGTAATTGCCCACAACGCGAGCCCCTTCCCTCAAAACCAAAATCTCTGCATGAGCCGTCGGATCACCTAAACTTAAGGTCCGATTATGATCCCGCACCAAAACCTCATCACCCTTAACCAAAACAGCCCCTATCGGGACCTCCCCCTCCTCAAAGGCCTTCCAAGCCTCCTCCAACGCCATCTTCATAAAATAAATAAGCCGCTCGTCCATCACCTTCTGGCGCGCCCAAGAGGATTCGAACCTCTGACCTAGGGATTCGTAGTCCCTCGCTCTATCCGGGCTGAGCTATGGGCGCCCCTTTTCATTAATTAACATCCGCTTAAAGTACCGTCAAGTGAGCCCTAATGAAAAAGCATTTTTTCACTTGAAAATAAAAGCCTTACTCCTTTAAATTTTTTTAAAAATGGCAAACCGTTTAACGCAAGGGGAAATCTATGAGTTCCTCTTTAGTGGAATTGATAATTCTACATTTTTATGCCTAATCACCGATTTACATGGAAAGATCCTTTACGCGAATAAAGGAGCCTTAAAAGTTTTGCATTGCCAAAAAAATGACCTCGTCGGTAGATCTGTTTTTTTCTTCTTCGTATACCCCCAAAACCTTCAACAAATTTTAAAAACACAAAAAGCCTATCTCGGATTTATCGAAGGAAGAACCAAAGATACTCTACCCTTCTATCTTCGTATAGAAATTAATCTTCTGCAAAAGAACGGGAAAGAGATTGGTTTTATTTACTTAGGGGAAAATATTTTAGAAAAGGAAAATCTCCAAAGTTTAGAAATAGTCACATTCGATACCCTTACGGAAATCCCTCACGAGAGGGCTTTTTCCACATTGGTTAACACTCATATTGAAAGATACAATAAGCCACTTACCATTTTAATAGTTAATATATACGGATTTAGCAATTTGAGGCTAATTTATGA
Source organism: uncultured Thermodesulfobacteriota bacterium (assembly GCA_964480925.1). Lineage (GTDB taxonomy): Bacteria > Desulfobacterota > B13-G15 > B13-G15 > B13-G15 > B73-G16. The sequence goes on along the minus strand of CAYZRR010000001.1, from coordinate 364 downwards.
AGTCCCTTTTATTGAAACTTTACTCAAAGAAATAACCCACAGACTGAAGAACATCCTTCCTCTCCAAAGCTTTATTGGGAAAACAGAGAAAGATGAATTTCTAATAGTACTTTTTGAAACTTCAAAAGAAAAGATAGGATCCTTAATAATAGACATCTTTGAATGTTTTTACAATCCATTTATAATCGATGAAAAACCTATACTTTTAACAGTAAACATCGGAGCTTCTTCTTATCCTGAAGATGGTAGCACCTTTGAAGAACTTTTCTCTAAAGCTTTTTCTGCACTTGAGAAAGCAAAGAAAAAGGGAGAAAATACCTTCTCGGTTTATGAAAAAGAGCTAGAAGAAGAAGTTAAAGCTTTT